>NZ_JBEYTZ010000015.1:0-197178 GCF_040643215.1 Streptomyces sp. NPDC047315
GCCGCCTCCTATGCCCAGAGGGCATAGGAGGCGGCACTGAGCGACAAGCCACAGACGGGCCACAGACGGCATCACCGGCCGGGAACTTCCGCTCACAGCGCGACGACTCCTGTGGATGAAGCCACCGCACCGCGCGACGCCGACGGACAAGGAGAGTCCATGGACCGCAGACACGTGCTCCGCGCCACCACCGCCCTCGGAGTCGCGGGGGCGGTGACGGGCGTCGGCACCGCCGCCCGGGCCGCGCCGGAGGGATCGCGGGCACGCTCCGGGCCGTTGCGGGTGCAGGTCGTGATGTTCGACGGGGTGGAGGAACTCGACTTCGCCGCGCCCTTCGAGGTGTTCGCCGCCGCCGGGTTCTTCACGGACCGGGACGTCGAGGTCCGCTACGTCAGCGCCACCGGGCCCGGCACGTTCCGAGCCGCCTACGGCACGGAAGTGCGCGTCGAGCACGGCTGGTCGCCCCGGGCCGCGGACGTCCTGGTCGTGCCCGGCGGCGGCTACGGCCGCCGCGACGACCCCGGCGTGTGGGCGGAGATCCGGCGCGGCGTCCTTCCGCGCGCCCTGTCGTCGGCCGTACGAGACGGACTGACCGTCGCCGCCGTCTGCACCGGCACCATGCTGCTGTCCGCCGCCGGGCTGACCAAGGGCCGCCCCTGCACCACGCACCACCGGGCGCGGGCCGACCTGGAGCGGCAGGGCGGCGTGGTCAAGGACGCCCGGGTGGTGGACGACGGGGACCTGGTGACCGCGGGCGGCATCACGTCCGGCCTGGAACTCGCCCTCTGGCTCGTACGACGCGAACTCGGCGCCGACGCGGCCCTCGGCGTCGAGGCGATGTTGGAGTACGAGGCCCGCGGCACCGTCTGGGTTCCCGCTACGTAGGAGGCGCATCTCCCTTGGTGCTGCCGGGGCGTACGAGGCACGGGCGTTGGAGGGATCAGTTTCGGCCATAGCGTGGGTGGGGGCCAACGCGAACTCGCCATGATCACTCTCATTCTCCGGGGGTGGAAAGCGGGGCCACCCCTCGCCATCGCGTCGATCACCCCGCCGAGCGGGGAGTCACCTTGTTCTCGACCGCACGTCAGGGCCGTGTCGCGGGGACCGCTACCGCGGTCCTCACGGCCACGGCGCTCGTCGCCGGGCTGACCACCACGACGGCATTCGCCAACACCGCCGCAAGAACCACCGCCGGGGCGAGCGAGCACGCCGCCGGCGAACTGCGCTGGGTCACCCTCATCACGGGCGACCGGGTCGGCGTCGACGCCCGCGGCCGGGCAGCCGCCGTCGACCGGGCCGAAGGCCGCACGAAGATACCCGTGCGCAGTTGGACCGAGAAGGGCCGCACCTACGTCGTCCCGGCGGACGCCGAACGGCTCCTGGCCCGGGGCACCCTCGACCGCCGGCTGTTCGACGTCACCGGACTCAGTACCCCCGAGAGCCTGCGGTCCTACGACAAGGGCCTCAAAGCGATCGTCGCGTACGAGGGGCCGTCAGGGGCCGCGGCCCGCGCCGAGGTGCGCGGCGACGCCGAGGTGCAGCGGACTCTGCCGTCGCTGAACGCGGACGCCGTGACCGTCCCGGCACGCAGCCCCGGCGCGCTGTGGGCCGCCCTCACCCGTACCGACGGCGCCGCAAGCGCCGGCGCGGCGCGGACCGTCCCGGGCGTCGAGCGCGTCTGGCTGGACGCGGTGCGCTCCGCCTCGCTCGACAAGAGCACGGCCCAGATCGGGGCCCCCAAGGCGTGGCAGGCCGGCTACGACGGGACGGGCGTCACCATCGCCGTCCTCGACACCGGCGTGGACGGGACCCACGAGGACCTGAAGGGCCAGGTCGTCGGGGCACGCAACTTCTCCGACTCGCCCGACGGCGTGGACCGGCACGGACACGGCACCCACGTCGCCTCGACCGCGGTGGGCACCGGCGCCCGCTCGGGCGGTGCCCACAAGGGCGTCGCGCCCGGGGCGAAGGTGCTGGACGTCAAGGTGCTCAACGACTACGGCCAGGGCAACGACTCCGCGATCCTCGCCGGCATGGACTGGGCCGTGGCGCAGGGCGCGGACGTCGTCAACATGAGCCTCGGCGGCCTCGACACCCCCGAGGTGGACCCGATGGAGGCCCTGGTCGACAAGTTGACCAAGGAGAAGGGCGTCCTGTTCGCCATCGCCGCCGGCAACGAGGGGCCCACACCCCGCTCGATCGGCTCCCCGGGCACGGCGGCAGCCGCCCTCACCGTCGGGGGCGTGGACGACGCCGACAAGATGTACGTGCACTCCTCCGTCGGACCGACGTACGGAGACGGCGCGATCAAGCCCGACATCACCGCGCCCGGCGTGGACATCACCGCGGCCTCCGCCCCCGGCAGCACGATCGCCGAGCGCCACCGGGAGAACCCGCCCGGCTACGTCACCATCTCCGGCACCTCGATGGCCGCACCGCACGCCGCGGGCGCCGCCGCCCTGCTCAAGCAGCGCAACCCCGCCTGGTCGGGCCAGCGCATCAAGTCCGTGCTCACCGCCTCCGCCCAGGACGTCGGCCACGGCGCCTTCCAGCAGGGCACGGGCCGGCTCGCCGTCGACCGGGCGCTGGAACAGTCCGTCGTCGCCGAGGAGTCCACCGTCTCCTTCGACCGGCAGAGCTGGCCGCACACCGACGACGTGCCCGCCACCAAGGAGATCACCTACCGCAACCTCGGGGACCGGGACGTCGCGCTGGAGCTGACGGCCCGCGGCCTCGACCCGCAGGGCCGGCCCGCCCCGGCCGGCTTCTTCACCGTCGGCGCCGACCGGGTCACCGTGCCGGCCGGCGGCACCGCCACCGTCCCCGTGACGGTCGACACCAGGATCGGCGGCTTTGTCGACGGCGCGTACAGCGCCACCGTCGTGGCGACCGGCGGCGGGCAGACCGTGCGGACCGTCGCGGCCGTGGACCGCGAGGTCGAGTCGTACGACCTGACCCTCAAGCACACCGGGCCGGACGGGAGCCCCAGCGGGGACTTCTTCAGCCGGCTCGTCCAGCTCTCCGGTGCGGCCGAGGTCTTCGGTAAGCAGGTCGAAGGCGAGAGCACCGCCACGTTCCGGCTGCCGAAGGGCGACTACGTCCTGGACGCGATTCGCTCCGTCCCCTCCCCGGCGGGTGAGTCGTCGGACTGGCTGACCCACCCGAAGCTGGCGCTGACGAAGAACACCACCGTCGAGGTCGACGCCCGGCTCGCCGAGCCCGTGCGGATGAGCATCCCGGACCGCAGGGCCGCGATGACGGGCGCCTACCGATCGCTCTCCGTCCACGCCGGCGCAGAGCCCTACGAAACCTTCCGGACCTTCGGTTCCTTCGACGGCCTGCGCACCGCGCAACTCGGCCCGGAGCGGCCCGGCGGCGCCACGCTCACGGAGTCCTTCCTCGCTCAGTGGGAACGAGGCACCACCACCCAGTTCAACGGCGCCGCGGGCGGACGGGTCGAGCGGCTCTCCACCGGGCACAGCACGGCGTTCACGGCCACCGACTTCGCGAAGGTCTCCGCCTCCGTGGGCGCCTCCGTGCCGGGCAAGAAGGCGCTCTCCACGGCGGTGAGCGCCGCCAGCGGCTTCTACTTCGACTCCGTGTCCCCGTTCGACCTGCCCGGTACGCGGACCCACTACCTCGCCACGGCCGGGAAGACCAACGCCTGGTCCCTGCGGGTGGCACAGCTCGACGCCGACGGGTTCGAGGAGACGGGCCACACCTCCGCGGTGCGCGACCACCGCCCGGGCGGAAGCCACCGCATGACCTTCGGCACCGCCGTCCACTCGCCGCTGATGGACGAGCGGACCGGCGTTGCTCGCACGGACGACGTCCTCATCGGCGCCGTGCCGCTCTTCTCCGACGGCCGCGGCAACACCGGCTGGTCGACGCACTCATCGGCGCGGACCGAGCTCCATCGGGGCGCCACCAAGGTCGGGGAGAGCGCGGGTCAGTTGGACGGCATGAGCGGATTCGCCGTCGGCCCGGAGGACGCCGAGTACACCCTGACGACCTCGGTGGGGCGCAGCCCGTCCGTCTCCGCAGTCGGAACGAGAATCGACGGCTCCTGGACCTTCCGCAGCGCACGGCCGCCGGCGGGCGAGCACGCCAGGACCCCGCTCTCCACCGTCCGCTTCGACGCCCGCGTCGCGCTCGACGGGACCGCGCCCGCCGGCCGTACGACGACCTTCCCGGTGACCGTCCAGGGACCGGCGGCCGGCGCCGGCCTGAAGTCCCTCACGGTCTCCGTGTCGTACGACGGCGGCTCCACCTGGCAGAAGGTGCCCGTGACGAAGGGCAAGGTCACGATCGGGAACCCCGCGAAGGGCAAGTCCGTGGCGTTGCGCGGACAGGTCTCCGACCGGCACGGCGGCAGGGCGAGCGTGACCGTGTACGACGCGTACCTCGGCAGGTGACCGACCGGGGCCCCTCCGGCGGTTCGAGCGCCGGCACGTGGTCGGCCGTCCACCGAGGGGGTGGGCGGCTGGCTACGATGAAGGGCCCGCCGGTGCGCGGGGTGCGGTCGGAGGGAGACGCGGTGGGGGAGCAGGGGCGTCCGCGGCGGCGCGGTCAGGGCGAGTTGGAGGCCGAGGTGCTGGCGGTGCTTCAGGAGGCGCCCGGCCCGGCGAGCACGGCGTGGGTGCAGGAGCGGCTGGGCGGCTCCCTCGCGTACACCACGGTGATCACGATCCTCACCCGGCTGCTCGCCAAGGGCGCGGTGACGCGGGAGAAGGCGGGCCGGTCCTTCGTGTGGACCCCGGCCGCCGACGAAGCGGGGCTTGCGGCGCTGCGGATGCGGCGCGTGCTGGAGGGGGAGAGCGACCGCGAGGCGGTGCTGGCCCGGTTCGTGACCGCGTTGGCGCCGGGCGACGAGCAGGTGCTGCGGGCGCTGTTGGAGCGTGCCGGGGAAGCGGAAGCCGAGGGATAGGGGGCGTCATGGGGGTCTTCGTCTTCCTGCCGCTGGTGCTGCCCCTGACGGCGTGGCCGATCGCCCGCCTCGCCGAGCACCACCTGCACCCCAGGGCGGCGACCTGGCTGCTGTCGGCGGTCGCCGGGGTGCTCGCGGTGTGCAGCACGCTGTGCCTGGCGCTGCTGATGGTGGTCGGCACGGCGCAACTGCCCGGCAATCCGCTGCCGGACGGCTGGTCCGACCCCCAGGTGCGCGCGGCGGTGCCCTACGACGAGGTCGCGGGGAGGGCCGCCATCCCCGCGTTGGTCGCCGTCCTCGTGGCGTGCGGCCGGGCGGCCTGGCACCACGGGCGGGTGCGCGGCCGGGCACGACGCGCCCTGGAGGGGCTGCCCGCCACCTCGGTCGCGGTGTTGGACGACGTCGAGCCGTACGCCTACGCCCTGCCCGGCGGGCGCGGCCGGATCGTCGTCACCACCGGGATGCTCGCCGGGCTCGACGCGGGGGAGCGACGGGCCCTGTTCGCCCACGAGCGGGCCCATCTGGCGCGCCGTCACCACCGGTTCGTGCTGACGGTGCGACTCGCGGCGCGCGCCAACCCCTTCCTGCGTCCGCTGCTGACCAGCGTGGCCTACACGACGGAGCGGTGGGCGGACGAGGAGGCCGCCACCGCCGTCGGCAGCCGACGGACGGTGGCGCTGGCGATCGGCCGGTCCGCGTTGCTCTCGCGCGGCGGGCCGGGCGCGGCGCTGGCGGGCTTCGCCGTGGCGGGGCCGGTGCCGCGCCGGGTGGCCGCCCTGCTCGGGCCGGCGCCCGCCGGCGGGCTCTGGCCGTCGGTCTTCACCACCGTGGGCCTTGCTACTTGGGGAGCCGCCGCGGGCACCACCGCATCGGCGCTGTCCTCGGCGAACTCCGCCGTCACGCTCTTCTTGATCCTGCGCGCGGCCACCCCGGTGTGACCGGGCTGCCGGCGCATGACCGCACGGGGCGGGTGCCGCGCCGGGGCGTCCGCGCCGGGCGGGGCGCCGGGTCGTCGCCGGCACCCCTCTCCTCGGCCCGTGGCTCAGCCGCGGGCCCTGATGCGTACGAGCACGGTCGTACGGGAGTGCCGCGCCGGTGCCCTACAGGGGGCGGGCGGTCGGGTGGGGGGATTCACCCCTCGTCCTCCTCGCCTTCCATGAAGTCCCCGACCTCGTCGACGACTTCGGCGGCCACGAGACCGCCGGCGACCCCGACCGCGAGGCCGGCCGCGCCCGCGGCGACCACGGTGCCGGTGCTGGGGCCGGAGCGGTGGTGACCGCCGTGGCCTCCGTGGTGACTGTCGTGGTGCCCGTCGTGGCCGTGGCTCGCGTACGAGGCGCCGTGCTCGTACGGCGCGGGGACGGTGTGGTGCCCGTGGGTGGCGAGCAGTTGCCTCAGCCAGGCGTCGACGACCTCCTTCCAGTCGCGGTGGGGAACGCCGTCGTGGCTGACGACGTGCCGGTTGATCGCGTCGTGGCCCGCGGAGAAGAAGCCGCCGGGCTTGTCGGCCTCCAGCACGACCTCCATGCCGCCGGGGTTGGCGAGGAAGGTCACCTCCAACTCCTGCATGGCGTGGGCGTACTGCGGCGCCGGCGTGAGTTCGATCTCCTGGTAGAAGGGCAGGCGCTGCCCGGTGCCGCCGATGCGGCCGTATTCGAGGTCGGCGGAGTGGAAGCCGAAGCCGAGTTGGCCCAGGGCCTCCAACACGGCCTCCTGCGCCGGCAGCGGGCGCACCATGAGCTGGTCGAGGTCGCCCTTGTCCTTCGCGCCGGCCACCGCCAGTTCGGTGCGCACCCCCAGCACGATGCCGAGCGGCTGCCCGTACAGCTCCGTGATCGGGGTCTCCCACGGCACGGTGAGGCCGAAGGGGACGCTGCGCTGTTCGCCGGCGGCCAGCCGGAAGCCGCCGCCGACGGTGAAGCGGTCGAAGGCGACGGTGCCTTCGTCCTCCCCGTCGTCGTGTTCGACCTCGACGCGGGCGAGGAGCTCCAGGGTGACCTGGTCGATGTCGAAGTCCGCGTCGCCGCCCTTCAGTTCGACCTGCCCGGTCAAGATGGCGCCGGGCAGCACCGCGCCCGGATGGAGGACCGTGTCCACCGTGGGTCCGCCCACGCCGAGCGAGCCAAGCAGCCTTTTGAACACCATCTGGCGTTCACTCCTTCGTCGTTCTGTCCGGGATGCCCGGTGGTAGGGAGGGAGGGTGCGCGTCAGTGCCGTCGTCGACGTCGGGGCGTACGACGGCCCGCCCGCACATCTTCTACATGCGTGTAGAAGTGTAGGGCGGGCGCGGCTCGTTGAGGACCAACGTCACCCATTGAGGGGGAAGCTGACGCAAACACGCCGTCGGCGCGGACGGCGGGATAGGTCGTGTCCGTAGGGCCCCGGCTCCCCGTCCGGCAGCGTCACGGATTCGCTGCACCGTCACTCCTCTGCGGGCAGGAGGCGGAGGCATTGAGAGGCGCTGGGGGTCCCCCACGCCCCTGGGCGTAGGGGGAGGAGCTGCGCGACAAGCCGCGGACGGGCCGCAGAGACCAGGGCTCCCGCAGGAAGAGCGGCGGCCATGTCCAAAGGCGCAGGGAAGCGCGCGGGACTCTACGGAAAGGCCCTGGGGTGATGTGTGCGCGGCGTGACGAGGGACACCCGAGGCGTGGTGCCGCGCCGGGCGCGCGGGTCATACGATCATCGTCGGACCAGTGCCCGACCGCCCGCGCCCTCCGCGCCGGTGCACCCGACGAGATTGCCGAGGACACCGCGTGAGCAAGCGCCCGCGCCGCGCCGCCCCCGCGCCCGGGGCGCCGCGGCCCACCGTCACCGTGTGCCGGGGCTGTTGCTGCGGCAGCCCGAAGATACCCGGGCTCGATCACGCCGCCCAACTGCGCGATCTGCGCGCCGAGTTGGCGGGGACGGCGACCGTCCGGGTGACCGACTGCATCGACGCCTGCGACCAGGCCAACGTGATCGTCGTCCAGCCCTCGGCGGAGGGGCGCAGGGCCGGCGGCCGGCCGGTGTGGCTCGGCCTGGTCAACGACGCGGACGCCACCGGGGACATCAAGGCGTGGATCGAGGACGGCGGGCCGGGGCTCGCGGACCCGCCCGCCGTCCTCGGCCTCTACGTCTTCACCCCTTCCCGTCGGGTGCGCGCCGAACTCCCCGAGCAGTAGCCGCCCGCGGCCCCGCGTCCGACCGCACCAGCGCCCACAGCGCGAACCCGAGGCCGCTGAAGGCGGCGCCCAGGGCGCACACCGCGCCCCAGCCGGCCGCCGTGTAGAGGAAGGTCGCGGCGATGGCTCCGGTGGCGCTGCCGATCGCGTAGCAGACCATGTAGCCGCCGATCAGCCGGCTGCCGGCGGCCGGGTGGAGCGCGTAGATCAGGGTCTGGTTGGTGACGTGCACCGCCTGCACGGCGAGGTCGAGCAGGACCACCCCGACGAGCAGTGCCCCGAGCGAGCCGCGGGTGAAGGCCAGGGGTAGCCACGAGACGGTGAGCAGCGCCAGCGCGATGCCGGTGGTCCGGTGGGAGTGCCCGCGGTCGTTCAGCCGGCCCGCGACGGTCGCGGCCAGGGCGCCGACGACGCCGACCAGCCCCAGCGCGCCGATCGCGCTGTGCGACAGGGAGTGCGGGGCCTCGCTCAGCGGAAGGGCGACGCTGCTCCACAGGGTGCTGAAGGAGGCGAAGACCAGCAGTCCGAACAGGGCCCGCAGCCGTAACAGCCGTTCCTGGGTGAACAGGGTGACCGTGGAGCGCAGGAGCCGTCCGTAGCGCAGCGGCGCCGCCGCCGTGCTGCACGGGCGCGGCAGCACCCGGTGCAGGACCAGGGCGAGCAGCGCGGTCAGCACTGCCGATGCGAGATAGACCGAGCGCCAGCCCGCGAGATCGGCGAGCAGGCCCGACGCGGTGCGGGCGAGCAGGATGCCGATCACCACGCCGCTGGTGACCAGGCCGACGACCCGACCGCGCTCCGCCGGTGCGGTGAGCGATGCCGCGAAGGCGACCAGCGTCTGCGCGACGACGGCGAGCAGGCCCATCGCGGCCATGCCGGCGAGCAGGACCGCAGCCGTGGGGGCGGTGGCGACCGCGGCCAGTGCGCCCACCAGGAGCAGCAACTGCGCCACGACCAGCCGTCGGCGGTCGACCATGTCGCCCAGCGGCACGAGGAAGAAGAGCCCCAGCCCGTAGCCGACGTGCGTGAGCGTCACCACGCTGCCGACGAGTGCCGGGCTCATGGCGAGGTCGTGGCCCATCGTCACCAACAGCGGCTGGGAGAAGTACACGTTGGCCACCGCGGCGCCGCAGGCCACGGCGAACAACATGACGACGCCCCGGGAGAGGGCGAAGGCGCCGTCCGCCCCGCCGCGCTCCTTGACCCGCGCCGTCACGACCTCGCACTCGCCCGCCATCGGCCACCCCCGCACATCTGGTTTCAACTTGCTACCAGTGCATGACGGTAGCCTCGTCGGTAGCATGTTGCAACCAATAGGGAAGTGAGGGGCGCCGTGGTGACCAGGACGCGCTTCGACGACAGTGAATGTCCCGTCGCCCGATCGGTGGACGCGATCGGCGACTGGTGGTCCCTGCTGATCGTCCGGGACGCCTTCGACGGCAGCCGGCGCTTCGGGGAGTTCCAGCGCAGCCTCGGGGTGGCGAAGAACATCCTCACCGCGCGCCTGCGCGCCCTGGTCGCCGGCGGCGTCCTGGAGTCCGTCCCCGCGTCGGACGGCAGCGCCTACCGCGAGTACGTGCTCACCCCGAAGGGTAGGGCGCTCTTCCCCGTCGTCGTCGCCCTGCGACAGTGGGGCGAGGAGCACTTCTTCGCCCCCGGCGAGCCCCACTCGCACCTGGTCGACCGCCGGCAGGGGCGGCCCCTGCGCGCCCTCGAAGTGCTCTCCGCGGACGGCCGACGGCTGGACCCCGACGACACCGCGGTCCACAAGGTCCCCACCCGCTGACCCGCCGGAGGGCGACCCGGTCCCGCCGGGCGCGCACCGCGCCCTATGAGGCTTCGGCGGTGTGGGCGAGGGCGCTCGGCGTGAGTCGGCCGACGATCGCCGGCGCCTCCCGGACGAGTGCGTCGTCGGTGAGCGCCTCCACCATGAACAGCGCGTAGTCCACCCGGCGCGTCAGATTGCTGGCGAGGACCGGGTCGCCCACGTGCCGGCTCCACACCGGCAGCCCCTGGCTCTCGCCCTCCTCCAGGGTGCTGCCGCGCACCACGGTCCACCGGGTGTCGCTGGCGAAGACCCGTCGGCACGCCTCCACCTGGTCGTCGATCTCGACGGCGCGGACGAGCTTGCCCAGGACGGCCGAGACCCGCAGGGCCGCGGTGAACGTGCGCGAGTAGTGGTCCTTGCCGTCGCGGGTGATGTGCCAGCCGCAGGAGAAGACCAGCCGCGCGTTCGGCGCGGCGTGGTCGAGCACCGCCTGCGCCGTTCCCGACGAGTACTGCTGCACGCCCCAGGGCACCAGCACCGTCAACACCCCGTCGCATCCCTGCACCGCGCGCCGGATGACCTCCGGGTCGTTCGTGGGTCCGGGGACGACGGTGATGCGGCCGTCGAACGCGGCGAGCTTGGGCACGCTCCGCTCCCGGCACACGCCCACGACCTCGTAGCCGCGCTCCAGCGCGTGCCGGACCATGTACTGCCCGAGCTTCCCCGAAGCCCCGACGACACAGACCTTCTTCCTGCGTTCCGCGCTCATGGCGCAGCCCCTTCCCGAGGGCGTCCACCCTCAACCTTATGGTGTAAGGCAAGCTAGCCTTATACTGTAAGGCAGTCAACGGGAACGACGGAGGGAACCGGATGCCCCAGCAAGGCAAGGGCCGGCGCCGAGCGCCCGCGCGCACACCGCTCAGCCGGGAGGGCGTGATCCGCGCGGCGATGGCGGTGGCCGACGACAAGGGCCTGGCCGCGCTCAGCATGCGGGCGATCGCCGAGCCGTTGGGCGTCGAGGCGATGTCGCTCTATCACCACGTCGGCGGCCGGGAGGACGTCCTCGACGGCATGGTGGACGCGGTCTTCGCCGAGATCGACCTGCCGCCGCGCGACACCGACTGGCAGAGCGCGGTGCGCCGCCGGGCGGCCTCCGCCCGCGCCGTGCTCCTGCGCCACCCGTGGGCCGTCGCCCTGATGGACTCCCGCAGCCGCCCCGGCCCTGCGACCCTGCGCCACCACGACGCCGTCATCGGGACGCTGCGCACCGCGGGGTTCTCCGTCGAGATGACCGCGCACGCCGTCTCGCTGGTCGACGCCTACGTGTACGGCTTCGTGCTGCAGGAGCTGAGCCTGCCGTTCGGCGCCCCGGGGGAGCTGGAGGAGGTGGCGGACGCCATCTTCCGGGAACTGCCCGCCGACGCCTATCCCCACCTTGCCGAACTCGCCGCCGAACACGCGCTACGGCCCGGCTACGACCACGCCGACGAGTTCGACTACGGCCTCGACCTCATCCTCGACGCCCTACGGCCGGACGAGAGGAGCTGACCGGATACCGACGGCCGGAATCACGGCCGGAAGATGCGGACCGGGGCCCGCGCGAGTGCCGTCCGCTCAGCCTGACTCGCCGTAGGGCGTGATGCGGCGGTAGGCGGCCCGGGCGTGCAGGACGCGCCCGGCGACCGTGCCCACGACCGTCGCGGCGAGCAGGCACAGCATCCAGCCGGGGTCCCGGTGCCCGGCCCAGGAGATCTCGCCGGTCGGCTCGGTGCCGAGCACGTTCAGACAGGCCCAGCACAACACCGCGGTGCCGGGGGCGGCGAGCAGCCGGCCGCGCATGCCCAAGAACGCCGCCATCAAGGAGAGCACCACGAGCGCGAGGCCCGTGCGGTCCAGCACGCCGACCGCGTCGAGCAGGGCGACGAGGGCGAACGCGCCGCCGTACGCGGCGGCCCAGACGAGCGGCGTCGCCCAGGGTTCGGGCACCGGCCGCACCTCCCGGCCGATCCATCGCCACACCACCATCGCCGACTCCCTCCCGCGCACCGCCTCAAGCGACCCCGGGAGGAACTTACCCCCCGGTGCGCCGGCGCACGGCCACTGTGCGAAGGCTCTCGGCCAGGGTGCGAACGCTCTCGGCCACCCAACGCCGACGACGGCCCGCGGGCGTTCCTGCGGGCCGTCGTGGTGGTGCGAAGCCGCCCGGCTCAGCCGCGGGCGAGCAGCTCCAGGGTGTCGATCACCCGGTTCGAGAAGCCCCACTCGTTGTCGTACCAGGCGACCACCTTGACGTGGCGGCCCTCGACCCGGGTGAGGGCCGAGTCGAAGATCGAGGAGGCCGGGTTGCCGGTGATGTCGGACGACACCAGCGGGTCGTCGGAGTACTCCAGGACCCCCGCGAGCGGGCCCTGCGCGGCCGTGCGGTACGCGGCGAGGACGTCGTCGCGCGTCACGTCGCGGGCGACCGTCGTGTTCAGCTCCACGATCGAGCCGACCGGGACCGGGACCCGGATCGAGTCGCCCGACAGCTTGCCGTCGAGGTTCGGCAGGACGTGCCCGATCGCCTTGGCGGCACCGGTCGTCGTCGGCACGATGTTGACCCCGGCGGCGCGGGCCCGGCGCGGGTCGCGGTGCGGGCCGTCCTGGAGGTTCTGCTCCTGCGTGTAGGCGTGCACCGTCGTCATGAACCCGTGCTCGATCCCGGCGAGTTCGTCGAGGACCGCGGCGAGCGGGGCGAGAGCGTTGGTGGTGCAGGAGGCGTTGGAGACGATGCGGTGCGCGGCCGGATCGTACGCGTCGGTGTTGACGCCGTACGCCAGGGTGACGTCGGCGCCGTCCGACGGCGCGCCGACGAGGACCTTCGCCGCACCGGCGTCGAGGTGGGCGCGGGCGGCTTCGGCCGAGGTGAAGCGGCCGGTGGCCTCCAACACGAGGTCCACGCCGAGTTCGCCCCACGGCAGCTTCGCCGGCTCGCGCTCCGCGAGGACCTTGATGCGGCGGCCGTCGACCACGAGGGAGTCGCCGTCGACGGTCACCGGGCGCCCGAGCCGACCGGACGTCGAGTCGAAGGCGAGCAGCCGGGCGAGGGCCGCCGGCTCGGTGAGGTCGTTGACGGCGACGACCTCCAGAGCGCTGTCCCTTTCCAGCAGGGCGCGCAGCACGTTGCGTCCGATGCGGCCGAATCCGTTGATGGCGATGCGAGTCATGTCGGTGTCCCTTCGGTTCCCCACCAGCCTCGCGCGCCGCCCGCGCCCCGGACAGCGGCATGATCGCCACGATCCGCAAGGATCGCGACACCCCGCCCGTGGTCGGCCGAAGCCCCCGCATGCTCGCCGCCGGCCACCCGCCCCGGGCCACCCGCTCCGGGCCACCCGCTCCGGGCTACTCGCCGCCGGCGAAGGTGCGCCGGTACTCGCTCGGCGTCGTGCCCAGCACGCGCTGGAAGTGCAGCCGCAGATTGGCGCCCGTACCGAGGCCGACCTCGGCGGCGATCTGCTCGACGCCCAACTCCGAGCGCTCCAGCAACTCCCGCGCCCGGTCGACGCGGGCCCGCATCACCCACTGCATCGGCGTGTAACCGGTCTCCTTGACGAACCGCCGCGAGAAGGTGCGCGCCGACACCGCCGCGTGCCGGGCGAGCACGTCGAGGCCGAGCGGTTCGCCGAGCTGGTGCAGCGCCCACTCGCGGGTGGCCGCGAACCGCTCCCCGTGCGGTTCGGGCACGCTGCGCGGCACGTACTGGGCCTGGCCGCCGCTGCGGTAGGGCGCGGCGACCAGCCGTCGCGCGGCGTGGTTGGAGGCGGCGACGCCCAGGTCGCGCCGGAGCACGTGCAGGCACAGGTCGATGCCCGACGCGGCGCCGGCGGAGGTCAGAACGGAGCCCTCGTCGACGAACAGGACGTTCCCGTCGACCCGGATGCGCGGGTACTTCTCGGCCAGCGCACGGGTGTAGTGCCAGTGCGTGGTGGCCCGCCGGCCGTCGAGCAGCCCGGTGGCGGCGAGCGCGAAGGCCCCGGTCGAGATGGCGGCGAGCCGGGCGCCCCGCTCGTGGGCGGCGACCAGCGCAGCCACGACCGCGGGCGGCGGGTCCTCCCGGTCAGGGAAGCGGTAGCCGGGCACGAAGACGAGGTCGGCCCACGCCAGCGCCTCCAGGCCGTGCGCGACGTGGTACGACAGGCCGTCGCCGCCGGCGACCGGCCCGGGGACGGCGCCGCACACCCGCACCTCGTACGGCATGCTCGCGCGGGTCGTGAACACCTGCGCCGGGATCCCGACGTCCAGGGGTTTCGCTCCTTCGAGGACGAGGACGGCAACGCGCTGCAGAGAGGGTGGGGGCACGGCCCCAAGGGTACGCAGCGCCGACGGCGTCGCCGGGCGGGCGCGGGCGCGTCAGTCCTCGTCCCGCAACCGACGCCAGATGCGGGTGCGGTGCAGCACGTAGAGCGAGCCGAACAGGACGGCCGTCTGCAGACCCACGGCAAGGAACCAGAAGTCGTCCCTGGTCTCCAACTTGTCCGTCAGGAAGGTGAAGTTCATCCCGAAGAACCCGGACAGGAACGACAGCGGCAGAAAGATCACCGACACGATGGCCAGCCGGTTGATCACCCCGTTCTGCTCGCCGGCGACGAGGGACGAGTAGCTGGCGAACGCCCGGCGGGCGGCGTCCTGGAGGCTCTCGATGGTCGTGAGGACCAAGCGGGCCGCGTGCTGGAACTCCCGGGCGAGCCGCTGTCGCTCCCTGGGGAAGTTGGGGCCCATCAGCCTGCGGGTGATGACCTCGTCCACCACGTGGACGTAGGGCAGCAGCGAGTGGTGCAGCAGGGCGGAGCGCCGGCGCAGCTGTGCCAGCCGGTACACCTGCTCGGGGCGCCGCTGCTGGAACATCTCGTCCTCCAACTCCTCCACCTCCAGCAGCGCGGCGACCGCGGCCTGCCGGAAGGTCGCCAGCGCCTCCTGCAGCATCAGGAAGAAGACGGCGACGGAGTCGTGGGGCTGCTCCCGCGTCAGGTGCCCCATGATGCGCTCGGCCAGGAACGCCGGGCCGCGGTGCGCGGTCACCAGGAAGCGGTCGTTGGCCAGCGCGTGGACGTGGGCGACCCGCTCGCCGTGGACCAACGGCACCACCAGACACAGGAGGCCGCCCACCAGGTCGGCCCGGACCGGTTCCGCCTGGCGGCCGAACCAGGCCATCTCCTCCGTGTCCAGCCCCAGCGAGCCGGCGAGCGGTTCGGCCTCCTGCGCGTCCTGCCGCGCGGCGTCCTCCTGCGTCAGTTCGATGTCGACGAGCAGGAAGCGGGTCTCGTCGAGCATGCGGCGTGCCTCCGTGAGGGTCACGCGCGCACTGGTCACCTCCGGCATCGAGACCGCCGTCACGATCACGAGCACCTCACCGCCGGTTGCGCAGCCATGGCGCCGAGTCTCCCGGTGGCGCGGCGCGCGCAGCCGCGGCCACCCGCACACGCCGGGCAACGCCACCCGAAGGGGTCAAGCCCGTCATCCGCGAGGCGCTTGACGGGGCCAACACCACCGCCCAACGCTGGAAGGGCGACCGAGACAGGACCTGACTGGCAGCGAAGGCGGGAGGCGTCATGGCCGAGCGGCGGTTGATCGGCGGGGGCGGCGGGCCGACGTGGGGCGTCGCCGAGTACGGCGACCCCTCGGGACACCCGCTGGTGCTGCACCACGGATTGGTCGGTTCCGCCGTCCTGCCCGACTTCTGGCACGAGTACGCCGCTGCGGCCGGCGTCCGGCTGATCGCGGTGGAGCGGCCCGGGTACGGCCTCACGCCGCCGCTGGAGATGACGGCCGTCGCCGAGTGGAGCGCCCTCATGCGGCCGGTGCTCGACGCCCTGGCGGTCACCGAGTTCGACGTCGCGGCCATCTCCGCCGGCGCGCCCTACGCCTACGCGCTGGCCGCCGGGCTCGCCCCGCGCGTGCGCAGGGCGTGGGTGCTCAGCGGTCTGCCCTACGTCTGCGACCCCGCCGTCCGCGGCTGCTACCCGCAACCGGCACAGCCCGTCTGGGAGCTCTACCGCAGCGCACCGCCCGACGAGATGAGGGCCCATTTCGCCGCCGCGGCCCCCCGGTTCGCCGCCGCGCTCGCCCAGTTCCCGACCGCACTGGCCGCGCTGGCGGAGATGGCCGGCCACGAACACCACGGGCCGGCCCGCGAGGCACGGCTTCAGGTCCGCCCCTGGGGCTTCGTGCCCGGCGACGTCCGACAGCCGGCGCGGCTGTGGCACACGCCCGCGGACGACCTCGTTCCGTACCGCGCGGTGCAGGCCACCGCGGCGCTCCTGCCCCGGGCGACCATCACGGACCAGTACGAACCCACCCACACGCCGACCGACACGACCCTGCGGGCCCTCTTCGACGAACTGGCCGCCACCCGCTGAGAGGGGCCCACGGGCGCCGCCTCAAGGCTCCCGCACGCCCGCCGAATCCGCCGCGCCCCGCCGCAGCGACAGCCCCGCCGGCACGAGCGCCGACACCACCGCCAAGGCAGCGCACACGGCCACGACCGCGCCCAGCGTCCCCCACGGGACCTGGACCGGCGCCCACACCGACAGCAGCCCCAGCGCACCCCACACGCCCAGCAGGTTCACCCCGGCGACCAGCGCCCCCAGCACCGCCCCGACCGCGACCACCAACAGCGCTTCGGCGCCCACCAGCTTCAGCACCTGCCGCCGGGTGGCCCCCGTCAGCCGCAGCACGGCCAGGTCGCGGAGCCGGTCGGAGGTCGCCATCACCATCGTGTTGGCCAGCGAGACGCCGGTGTAGAGCAGGGCGATCCCGAGGACGAGGAAGAAGCCCATCAGGGTCCTGCGGTCGGTCTCGGGGTGCTTCGCCCGCACCCACTGCTCCCCGGTGAGGACCCGACCGCCCGACGGTCCCGCCGCCGCCCGCAGCGCCCCGGCCACCTCATCGGCGTCGGCGCCGCCCGCGAGCCGTACGTCCACCCGGTCGACGGGCGCCGACGGGGCGTTGCGCGGGGTGACGTAGGCGCCGTTGTCACCGGTGCCGACGGCCATCACCGCGGCGATCCGCAGGGACTTCCTGGTGCCGTCGCCGAGCCACACGTCCACCCGCTCGCCCACGGCGTGCCGCTCCCACTCCTCGTTCACGACGATCGAGTCGTCGTCCAGGTCGGTCAACGAACCGGCGGTGAGCGGCAGTCGGGACGTGGTCGCGAGCAGCGCGGGATCGGCGGCCCTGGCGTCGGACCTGATGAGCGCCGTGCCCTCCTCAAGGACGTACACGGAGCTCGCCGCGGACGCACTCACCTCGACGCCGGGGACCGCCGCCAGCCGCTCCAGCGTCGCGTCGTCGAAGCCGGCGCCCGGGGCGGGCAGTACGAAGTCCGCGACCGTGCGCGCCCGGACCTCGGCGGCCCGCGCCTCGTTGAGGGTGGCGGTGGTGCCCAGCAGGGAGCCCGCGAGGGCGACCGTGACCAGCACCGGCGCCGCCACGGCCGCCGTGCGCCGCAAACCGGCCGACGCGTTCTCCCGTACGAGCATCCCCACGGCGCCCGGCAGCCGGGCCGGCGCCCAGGCCACCAGCCGGACCAGCGGGCGCACCAGCGCAGGCGCGAGCAGCGCGACCCCGGTGATCAGCAGCATCGGCCGGCTCACGTACGTCTTGCGGTGCAGCAGGTCGCCCGGGTCCGTCACCAGCGCCCAGGCCAGCGTCACCGCGGCGGCCAGCAACAGGGTCGCGCCCCCGAGCCAACGGCCCCGCGTCATCGGCCGGGAGTCCACCGACGCTTCCCGCAGCGCTTGTACGGGACCGGTCCGCCCGGCCCGAAAGGACGCGGCCACCGCACCGCCGAGCGCCACCAACAGGCCCGTGCCGAACGCCGCGTAGTACGGCCAGCGGTGGGTACCGATGGCGAACCAGTCCGGGGCCAGGCCCTGCGACACCGCCCACGCGGCGAGCCGCGGCGCCGCCACGGAGCCCAGTGCGCAGCCGGCGGCGGACCCGAGCGCAGCGACCGCCAGCGCCTCGGCGACGACGAGGCGGCGGATCTGGCCCGGCGTCGCCCCGACGGCGCGCAACAGCCCGAACTCGCGGCGCCGCTGGGCGACCGCGAACGCGAAGGTCGAGGCGACCACGAACACGGACACGAAGCCGCTGACGCCGCCGGCCGTGCCGAACATGGCGTTCATCGCGGTGAGGGCCTCGCCGTCCCGGTCGGGGTCGGCGTCGGCGTACCGCCGAGCGTCCCCCGTCAACACCCGTACGCCCGGGGCGTCCCGCACCGCTGCGCGCACCGCCGCCGGGTCGGCGTCGACCACGAGCTGACGGCTGAGCGGGGACAGCTCGGCGGCGCGGGCATCGGTGTAGAACACCGCGTTCTCGAAGCCGAGCCCGGCCACGGTGCCGACGACGCGCACCGCGCCGCGGTCCGTCGTCAGCCGGGTCCCGGGGCGGGCCCAGGCGCCGCTGACGACGACCTCGTCCGCGGCCCGGGGCGCGCGGCCCGCGTCGAGTCCGTACGGTGCGAACGCGGCCGTGGACCAGGGGTGGCCCACCAGGTCGGCGGGGCCTCCGCCGGCCCGTACGGGGAACGACCGGTCCTCGACGACGGCGCCCAGGCTCCGCAGCCCGGCGAGCGTCGCATCCGGTACGGCGCGCGGCTGCGCCAACTCGTGGGTGCGCCTCCCGAGCGGGGTGGACACCTCAAGGGTGTCCTGGCCCTTGACGACGAGCGGCGCGGCGGCGAACCGCTCCGGCGGCCGGTCGGGCGCGTCCAGCGAGGACGCCAGGGCCAGCCCCATCGAGGTGATCAGCGCCACGCCCAGGGCAAGGGCGACGAAGCTGCCGACGAAGGTGACCCAGCGGGCGCGCAGGGTGTGCAGGGCGCAACTCAACACGGCACGGCCTCCAGCGTCGCCAGGCGGCCGGCGACGTCCTCGGCGCGGGCGCCGCGGAGTTCGCCGTGGACGCGCCCGTCGACGAGGAAGACGACGCGGTCGGCGTACGACGCGGCGACGGGGTCGTGGGTGACCATGACGACGGTGCGCCCGTCGACGTCGACGGTGTCGCGCAGCAGCGCCAGCACCTCGCGGCCGGTACGGGAGTCGAGCGCCCCGGTCGGCTCGTCGCCGAACAGCACGTCGGGGCGGGTCATCAGGGCGCGTGCGAGGGCGACCCGCTGCTGCTGCCCGCCGGACAGCTCCGTCGGCCGGTGCCGCGCCCGGTCGCCGAGGCCGACCTGCTCCAGCACCGCACGCACCCGCGCCTTCTTCGGCCGGCGGCCCGCGAGCCGCAGCGGTAGCGCCACGTTCTGCTCGGCGGTCAGCGACGGCAGCAGGTTGAACGCCTGGAAGACGAAGCCGATGCGTTCGCGGCGCAGCAGGGTCAGCCCCCGCTCGCTCAGCCCGGTCAGCTCGGTGCCGGCCACCTTGACCGAGCCCGAAGTGGGCCGGTCCAGGCCCGCGGCGCACTGCAGCAGCGTCGACTTGCCGGACCCGGAGGGGCCCATGACGGCGGTGAACGACCCCCGGGGGAAGTCCAGCGTCACCCGGTCGAGGGCGGTGACGGAGGTGTCGGCGGTGCCGTACCTCCGGGTGATGCAGCGCAGTTGGATCGCGTCGTCGCTCATGGTCCCCACTCGGGTCGCGGTCGGTGCAGGGCTCCACGAAACGGCAACGGGGTCGGGCGGCGCAGTGCGGCAGGACCGAGAACCGGGGGTAGGGCCAGACCTACCCCGAAGGGGGCCCGGGCCCGATGGCAGCCGGCGGATGCGGCCACCTACCGTGATCCGCATGACTCCTGGGAACGTCTGGCAGGCCATGTCACGGCCGGCCTTCCTGCTGTCCTGGTGGCCCTGGCGCTCGGCGGCGTACCTGACCACCGGGGCGGTGGCCGGCGCGGTGACGCTGGTGGCGCTCGTGACGGTCGCGGTCGTCTGCGGGACGCTCGCACTGACCGTGGTGGGGCTGCCCCTGCTGGCCGCGGTCGTACTCGGCGGCGTCCCGGTCGCGGCGACGGAGCGGCTGCGGCTGCGGCTGGTCGACCGCGCTCCGGCCGCAGGTCAGCACCGGGACCCGACCGTGCCGGGGCTGTGGGCCTGGCTCACCACGCGGCTGCGGGAGCGGGCGACGTGGCGGGAGTTCGGGCACGCGCTGCTGTTCGCCGTGGTGCTGTGGCCGATCGACGCCCTGCTCGTCACGGTCGCCCTGCTCGTCCCGCTGTCCGTCCTCGCCACCCCGCTGCTGCTGGCCACCGTCGGCGACGGACGGGAGACCAAGGTGCTCAAGGCGTGGCTGGTCACCACCTGGCCGGGCGCGTTCGGCGCCGCCGTGCTCGGGGTGCTCCTGCTGGCGCTCGGGGCGTACGCGCTCGGCGCCGCGGCGGGCGCCCGCGCGGGGCTGGCCCGGCTGTTGACGGCACCCCGCGAGGGCGACCTGGACGCCAGGGTCGTCGAACTGGCGCGCTCCCGCGTCCGGTTGGTCGACGCCTTCGAGGCGGAGCGGCGCCGCATCGAGCGCGATCTGCACGACGGCGCCCAACAGCGCCTGGTGGGGCTGACGATGGCCCTCGGCCTGGCCCGGCTCGACGCACCTCCCGGCCCGCTCGCCGACCACCTCGCCAAGGCCCACGAGGAGGCCGGCAAGGCACTCGCCGAACTGCGCGAACTGATCCGCGGCATCCACCCCAAGATCCTCGCGGACTACGGCCTCGAAGCCGCCGTCGCCGATGCGGCGGAGCGCTCGTCCGTCCCCGTCGACGTCGACTTCGAGCTGCCGGGCCGGCCGCCCCAGGCGGTCGAGTCCGCCGCGTACTTCGTCGTCCGCGAGGCCCTCGCCAACGTGGCCAAGCACAGCGGGGCCGACCGCGCGCAGGTGCACGGCGGCCACCGCGGCGGCCGGCTCTTCCTCCAGGTGGGCGACGACGGCCGGGGCGGCGCCGACCCCTCGGCGGGCAGCGGGCTCACCGGCCTCGCGGACCGGGTGTCGGTGCTCGATGGCAGACTCTCCCTGTCCTCTCCGCCGGGTGGACCGACCCTGCTACGTGTGGAGTTCCCTTGCGCGTTGACCGAAGCGGCCGACCGCTGCGCGTAGTGCTGGCGGAGGACAGCGTGCTGCTGCGGGACGGCCTCATCGGTCTGCTGCACCGCTGCGGGAACGAGGTGGTGGCCGCCGTCGGGGACGCGCAGGCGCTCGTCGCCGCGGTCACCGAACACTCCCCGGACGTCGTCGTCACGGACGTGCGGATGCCGCCCGACTTCCAACACGAAGGGCTGCACGCGGCGGTGCGGCTGCGCGCGGAACGGCCGGCGCTGCCGGTCCTCGTCCTCAGCCAGTACGTCCAGCGGACCTACGCCGCCGAGTTGTTGGACTCCGGCGACGGCACGGGCGTGGGCTATCTCCTCAAGGACCGGGTGGGCCAGGTCGAGGAGTTCGTCGACGCGCTGCACGAGGTCGCCGACGGCGGGACGGTGGTCGACCCCGAGGTGGTGCGCCAACTGCTGCGCCGCCGCCGCGATCCGCTGGAGCGGCTGAGCCCGCGCGAGCGCGAGGTGTTGGCGCTGATCGCGGAGGGGAAGTCGAACGGCGCGATCGCCAAGGAACTGGTGGTCTCCGAAGCGGCGATCGGCAAGCACATCGGCGGCATCTTCACCAAGCTGGACCTGCCGCAGGCCGACGAGACCCACCGCAGGGTGCTCGCCGTCCTCGCCTATCTACGGGCCTGAGCCGCATCCCTGTCGTCGCGGCGCACGTTGCCGCCGGGCAGCCGCACCCGCACGCCCCGATCCGCCCGCCTCGATCCGTACGCCGCGTTCGCACGTCCGGATTCGAGCGGCCCGACCCGGGAGAGCCCGGCACGAATCGGGTAGCCCTTTCCGACGCAGGGCCCGGTCCGCCCGGCTCGGCTCGGCACCGACAGCGAGGAGCACACACCCATGAGCAGCGACGTCATCCCCGCCGGCTCCGTCGGCCTCAACATCGACCCGTCCGCGGCGGACGCCGCGGCGGCGCACCGGCTCGCCCGCCTCGCGGACGAGGGCGGGGTGGACTTCGTCGGAGTCCAGGACCACCTGTACCACCCGGAGTTCCTGGACGCCTGGACCCTGATCGCCACCCTCGCGGCCCGGACCGGACGCCTGACGCTGATGCCGAACGTCGCCAGCACGGTCCTGCGGGCCCCGGCGCCCCTGATCAAGGCCGCCCACTCGCTGAGCATCCTCACCGGCGGCCGGGTCGCCCTCGGGGTGGGCGCCGGGGCCGCGCCGCCGGCGACCGCCGCGTACGGCGGCCCCGAGCGCACCCCCGGGCAGGCCGTCACCGCCTTCGAGGAAGCCCTTCGGGTGATGCGCGCCATGAACGGGCCCGGCACGGACGACGCCGTTCGGTTCGACGGCGACTACCACCATCTGCGGGGCGCCCGCCCCGGCCCGTTCGCCGACCGGCCCGTGCCACTCCTGATCGGCGCGTACCGCCCCCGGATGCTGCGGATCACCGGACGGCTGGGCGACGGCTGGCTGCCCTCCAACGGCTTCGCGCCGCCGGAGGCGATCACCGCGATGCAGCGCGAGATCGACGCCGCCGCGACGGACGCGGGGCGCGACGTGCGCGAGATCCGGCGCGTCTACAACGTGATGGGCACCATCACCGACGGCAGCGCCCCCGCCGCCGAGGGCCGCCGGCTGACCGGGCCGCCGAACTTCTGGGTCGACACCCTGCTCCGCTACCGCGCCGACCTCGGCTTCGACTCGTTCCTCTTCTGGCCCGTCGACGCCGACCCCGAAGAGCAGGCGACCCGCTTCATCACCGACGTCGCCCCCCACATCCGCGCCGCACCCGGGCACGGCGCCTAGGGCGCTTCTGACGGATCAGGCTGGGTGAGTGAGCGGGGTCTGGTGCCGTGGATCTTCCCCCTGTGCCCTGCGGGCACGGGGGGCCCAGCGGAGGAGGGAGTCGAAGCGGTGGGGCACCTCCCGGGCCGGAGGCCCAGGGGGAGCGGTGCCAGGGCACGCGAGCCCAGCAAGATCCGTCAGAAGCGCCCTAGTCCTTGTCCGAAATCCGTACGGTCCCGAGCCGTGTCCCCGGTCGGGGCGCGGGCGGCGGGCCGCGGCAGTCCCGTACGGCATATGCAGCCGTTCACCCGCGGGGACAGAGCGCGGCACCCGAAAAGCGGATCTGACGCATCCGTATTTCCGTGTACGTGTGAGACTCCTGGTGCCCGCCGGATTTCCCGGAAAGCCCTTGCCGCACCGCCTTCCGGACATTCGCCAAGTCCAGGTTGACGCTGGGGTCCGCAAGGCCGGAACATGAATCGCGCCGCACAGGAAATCGCGGAAATTCCCGGCGCGTCAGTAAATCCCGCTCAATAGGCGGCAGTTACCCGCGGTCCTTCATGTCCGGGGTGACCAGGAGGAAGGTCACCCCCGATCCTGCTGCGCCGATGCGCCCATTTTTCGCGGCGCCGCGGTGAGTCGAAGCAATGGCGAATCCACTCATGCCCTTTTGCATCCCTTCTGCGTCAAGGAGAGATCCATGGCTGTGAACCGAAGAACCTCCGCGTCCCGCACGGCCCTCGCGGTCCTTGCCGTCGGCGCACTGGCGGCGGGCACCCTGGCCACCGGCGGCGCCGCGCAGGCCGTACAAACAGCACCGGTCTCCGGCGGCCCCTCGGGGCTCACCCCGAGCGTCGCGTCGCAGCACACCTTCACCGTCCCCAAGGGCGCCACCAGCTACCGCACGGGCACCGGCGCCGCCGGGGCCAGCATCGTGCGCACCGCCGCGCAGTCCCAGGTCGACATCAACTGCACCCTCACCGCGACCAACCCGTTCCGTTACTGGGGCGGCCCCTTCGGCGGCGGCGTACAGGGCATCGCCAGCGTGAGCTGCACCGGAACCGTCCAGCAGATCAGCGTCACCGTGGGCCTGTACCGCTACAACAGCCTGGTGAGCTCCCGGACCCGCTCCACGTACGCGAACCACATCGGCGGTGCGACCACCGAGTACCCCTACAGCGCCGGCCAGTACCAGACCGGCGCGGTCGGCACCGTGTACTTCCCCGCCGGCTACAACCCGCCGAGCGGGAGCTTCCCGCAGGTCAACAGCGCGATCGTGACCATCCTCTAGAACGGGTCCCCGTGCCGGGCAAGCCACGCCGCCGCCAGTCGTTCGGCGGGCTCGCGCCGGCTCGGAGCGAGGTCCTGCAGGGCGAGCAGTTCCCGCAGGACCCGGTGCGCCTTGCGCAGCGAGCCGTGCACGTCGAGCCAGCGCAGGGCGCAGTCCGCCGCCCGGTCCCGGCGCGACGCGTCGAGGGCCGGATGGCGCAGCACCCCGGCGAGGAGGGCGCCGGACTTCGTGGAGCGGTCGGCGGCCAGCCGGTCGAGGGCGATGTCGATGCCGATGCGCGCCTGGCCCACGGGGAGGTCCGTGCGGGTGAGGAAGGAGGCGAGCACCGAGCGCTGCGGCTTGCCCTCGTGCCGGGCCAGCCAGCCCAGGCTGACCTCGGCGACCGACCGCGCCTGCCCGGGCGTCAACCCCGAGGCCTGGCTGAGCAGTACGGCCATCAACGTATGGTCGTCCCCCCGGGCCGGCAGCGTCGTGCACCCGAGGTCGACGGCCCGTCGGAGCTGGTCGGACGGTAGATCGGGAACGTTCAGCAAGGGAGCGAGGAGCGCACCGAACGACTCGTGCTCCGGATGGTCGCCGAGCCAGGCGAGCGCGTGCGCGACGGCGGCGCGCACCTGCCGGCCGTCGAGTCGGTCGCGGTTGACGAGCAGCCGCAGGAGGACGGCCGGGGTCGACGGCCCGTCAGGGTCGGCGTCCAGGCGCGCCAGCAGGGAGCCCGCGGCTTCCGGCGCGCCCTCGTCGGTGAGCAGCGTGTGCAGCACCCGGGCGAGCGTCGAGGACTCCGCGGGGGTCTCTTCCACCCACTGCCTGGCCATGGCGAGCAGCCGCGGACGTAGCGCCTGCGGGCAGTCGTCCGAGGCCAGCAGCGCCCGCAGGACCCGGCCCCTGCTGGAATGCGTCCAGCTCTCGTCCAGCCAGTCCAGCGCCCAGCGGACCAGCAGTGCACGGTCCGCACCGGGGACGTCGTCGAGCTCCAACAGCACGCCCAGCGTCGGCCCGATGTTCGACTCCCGGCGCACCTCGGCGCGCAGCCAGCCGAGCACCCGCTGCACGAACGCCGACCGCGCAGCCGGCTCGACGCCCGGGCGCTGCAAGAAGGCGCGCACCACGGAGGCGACCTTGAAGGAGCGGTACGGCGACAGCCACGCCGACACTCCCGCGGCGACGCGCTCCCACCGCTCCTCGGGGTGGTCCATGCCGAGCAGCAGCTTCCACAGGACCGGGGTGTGCCGCCAAGAAGGTCTGGCGCAGACCCAGTCGAGAGCGGCTTCGACCACCAGGTCCCGCGTCCGCGCGGAGAGGTCGGTGCGCTCCAGCAGGGCCAGCAGCAGGTGCTCGGTGTCGGTCTGCCCACCCCGGCGCACCAGCCAGTCCACCGCGGCTTCGACCAGCCGAGAGGGAGGAGCGTCCATGCTGTGCAGCGCGGCCGTCAGGAACGGCCGAGCCGTGTGGGCGACCTCGGCGCGGGCCAGCCACGGCGCGACGAGCACGTCCCACGTGGCGGGGTCGAACCCCCGCCACGGTCCGCTCGTCACCATCGCCAACAGCGCCCGGCCGCCGTCCTCGCCGGCGTCCGCCAGCAGCTGCCCGAGCTGCTGCGCCCGAACCGTGAGCCACTCGGCGCAAAAGCGCTCCAATGCGGCGATCCGGTGGGTCGGGCCATGGGCCGTCAGATCCGCGGCGATCCGGCGCAGATGGCCTGTGAACACGGAGAACGTGGGTGCGTGCCGGGCCAGCGCGGCGAACAGCGCCCCGGCCGTGGCCGTGTCCGTGCCCCACCCGGGAGGCGGCATCAGCGACTGCAGCAGGAGCTCGTCGGTGACGATGTCGTGCACGGCGATCACCTGGTCGCCGACCTCGTCGAGCCACCCCAGGGAGAGCAGCGTGTCCACGACCCGCCGCCCGTCGAACGGTGCGGACGAGACGGCGGACGCCGTGGCGGAGGAGGCGAGGAAGGCGTCAACGGCGTGCTCCACCGTCCGCCGCGGCTGAGGGCTGGCCGCGACCGCGACGGTGAAGGCGAGCTGCCCGACGTCGGGGGCCGCGAAGGCCAAGGGGGACCCGCCGGGGTCGGCCTCCGAGGTGAGCGCGTCGCGCCGGATGCCTTCGCGCAGCCAGTCCAGCAGTTCACCCGGCCGCACCCCGGCCGCCGTCGCGGGGGAGCGGCGGGCCAGTCCCTGCTCCTCGATCGCCCGGGCGATCAGCAGTGCCGTCACCGGCCGCCGCCCGCAGAGCCGGACCAGCGCCGCGTCGCCCCAGCGGCGCACGGTCTCGGGCGCCGCGCACCGCACCACCCGGGCGATGACCGCGGACTGGTGCGCCCAGTCCTCCCGTACGAACACCTCGTCGAGGACGAGGGAGCTGCCGCGGCGCTGGACCGTGCGCAGGGACCCGGGGCGCACCGACGCCACGCACGCCAGCGTCACACCGCGCCGCCGTGCCTCCGGAAGCAGCTCGTCGGCGAGGACCCGCAGATCCACCTGCGGACAGGCGTCGAGGTAGTCCATCACCAGCAGGACCCGGCGGTGCCCTCCCAACAGCGCGGCCTGCGCCACGTCGTCGACGGTCACCGCGCTGTCGGGCTGTACGTGCAGCACGTGCCACCCGGCGCGGGACGCCCGCTGCGCCACCTCGAAGCAGGTCCGCGTCTTGCCCGAACCGGCCGGCCCGACCAGCAGCGCCCCGCGCGCGCCGGCGGACCCCAGCCGGGCGAACAGCCGGTCCGGGTGTGCCGCGTGGTCCGCTCCCGGGTCGACGAAGGGCAGCCGGTCCTGGTCGAGATAGCTGCGTCGCCCCAGCAGTCCGCGCACGACGTCGGCGTGGGCGCGTATCCGGCCACGGCCCACCGGCGCGTACGCCAGCGGCAGCAGGTGGTCCAGCGGCACCTGCTCCACCGCGTGCTCCGCGAGCAGCCGGGCGAGTTCGCCGTCGCGGTCGAGCCGGGCGAACCCGGTCGCGGTCAGGCTCGCCGCCCCGGACGGCACGTGATGGCTCGTGCACACGCCGACCAGGACGCCGTCGTGGGTGACGACGCCCGCGCCGGACACGCCCTGCCACGGGGAGCCGTCGGCCTGGCGCGGGGCGGGGCTGCTGAGGGCCAGCTCCATCTCGTCGCTCCCGAGGAAGGAGCCCAGCAGGATCGCCCCGGTCAGTTGGCGCGTGGTCGGCACCTGGTGGCGCGCCGCGTGGTCGGGGAAGCCGACGGCGACGAACGGCACCGATCCCACGGCGTCCGCGAGTACGCCCCACCGGGCCGGAGCGACGGCGGGCCCGCCGTCGGCGAGGACCAGCAGCGCCAGGTCCACGTCAGGCTCCCGGTGCCGCACCACGGCGGCGACGGGCACGCGTTCGCCCGCGAGCCCCGGCAGCCGCACCTCGTAGCGGTCGCCTTCGCTGTATCCGTCGCCGGGTCTGGGGAAGCCGTGGCCGGCGCAGATCACCAGGCGCGAGGCCAGGAGCCAGCCGGAGGCACTGAACCGGGGAGTGCCGCAAGCGTCGCGACGGACCACCATCGCCACCCGCTCCAAGGCCCGATCCCGGTGCACGGCGCTCAACTGGGACACGGCGACAGACTCGGCGACGGGCACGACAGCGGGCACGACAGCGGGCACGGACGAGGGCGCCACCGGCGGGTCGACTCAGCCACGGCGTCAGTCCTCCAGCACGGCCCCGCGCGCCGACTCCGTCAGGACCGGGCCGCCGTCGGCGGTCTCGGCAGTGAGCTCCAACGACACCGTGTGCGCCGTGGAGGCGCCCTCAGCGGCGCCGGCGCCGGCGGACAGCACCCAGAACTTCACCCCGCCCTGCGCCTCCTTCGACGTGGTCACCGCCACCTGGACGTCCAACCGCACCGACTGCACCCGAAACCGGATCGGCTGCCCCTCGCCGTCCGCCACCGCCTGCGCCAACTCGCCCCGGAGCGCCTTGATCGTCTGCGCCAGCCCGATCTCCACCGTGGTCCCCCTCTTTCCGGCCGTGCCCGCCGTCGACCGGTGCGTACGACGATGAGGCGGGGACGGCCCCGTGATCATCGGGCCATCGTAAGGGTCGGCCCCCGCGCGCCCGGCGCCCGCCCTGCCGGGTGCGGGAAGGCGTGCTGAGGTGGTGTCTGCCGCTGCCGGTGCGCCAGGAAGGGAGGCGGGACTCGGTGAACGACGGGAACGACGCGGACGACGAAGGCGGGGACCGGGACGAACGGGACCGGGGGCGGCACGAGACCGAGGAGGAGCGGGCGGACCGGCGCTGGGTCGAACTCCTCCAAGAGGTGCGGGTGACCCAAACGGGCGTACAGATCCTCTTCGGCTTCCTGCTGACCGTCGTCTTCCAGCCGCGCTTCATCACCCTGTCCGAAACGGATCGGACCATCTACGTCGTGACCGTCTTCCTGGGCGCCGCCGCGACCGGCGCGCTCGTCGGACCGGTCGCGCTGCACCGGATGCTCACCGGCCGGCGGGTCAAGCCGCAGACCGTGGACTGGGCCTCCCGGCTCACCGTCGTCGGCCTGGTGTTGCTGCTGTGCACCATGGTCTGTGCCCTCCTGCTGATCCTCAGGGTCGCCCTCCACAACTCCCTCGTCACCTGGCTGGTCCTTCCCATGGCGCTCTGGTTCGTCCTGTGCTGGTTCGCCCTGCCGCTGTGGACCCGGGCGCACCACGCCTCTCCCGCGGACGGGAAGCGGAGCTCCGGTCACCCGTAGGGGTGGCGGTGCGCCGCCGGCCGGGCCGTGGCCGTTGCGGGCCCTGGCACGGCGCGGCCCACGGTGGTGGGAGCGCGGGACACCACCGTCGCGCGCAGGACGAGGAGGAACGGACGTGCCGCGAGGCTCCAGCGCCAAGAGGGAACGGCAGTACCAACACGTCGAGGAGTCCGCGCGCAAGCGCGGCGAGTCACCGCGCAGGGCGCAGGAGATCGCCGCCCGCACGGTCAACAAGGAACGCGCCCGCGCCGGGGAGTCGAAGACCGCCAGCCGGACCTCGCTGCGCGACCCCAAGTCTGCCTCCCAGCGCGGGGGACAGCGCTCCCACAGCGGGGCGCAGGGCCCCACCAAGGACCAGTTGTACGAGGAGGCGAAGAAGCGCAACGTCGAAGGCCGGTCCACGATGAACAAACAGCAACTCGCCCGAGCCCTCGGGCGCTGAGACCGACCGGCGGCGGGCGGAGCGGGGGTTTGCGCCGGTGTCGGCGGGGCACGCGCGCAGTACGTGCTTCCGAACGCAGGCACGGCCCGCCGGGGCCGGACGCAGCCGGTCCGTACGGCCGGCGGGCGCGGCCGACCGCGCCCGACCAACCACCGGCGCCCCGCGGGCCAGCACCGTGACGCCGACTCGTTGGAGCAGGTCTCATGAGCACGCCCGCCACCCGTGCCGCACGGCGAACCCGTCCGCACGACGACGCCCCCGACACCACCACCGCCTTCCACCGACTCGCCGCCCTGCCCCGGGGGCGCGAGCGCGACCGGGTCCGGGAGGAGGTGACGAAGGCGTGGCTGCCGATGGCGCACCGCATCGCCGCCCGCTACCGCAGCAAGGGCGAGCCGATGGAGGACCTGCGCCAAGTCGCGGCGCTCGCCCTGGTGAAGGCCGTCGACCGCTACGACCCGAGCCGGGGCAGCGCGTTCGAGAGCTTCGCCGTACCCACCATCACCGGCGAGGTGCGCCGCCACTTCCGCGACCACTCCTGGGCGCTGCACGTCCCGCGCCGCATCCAGGAGGTGCGCAACCGCGTGCGCATCGCCCACCAGGAGCTGAGCGCGGGCGGCCACGAGCCCGCCGCCGCCGACATCGCGCACCACGCGGAGTTGGACGAGTGCGAGGTACGAGAAGGGCTGCGGGCGCTGCACTCCCACACCGCGCTCTCCCTGGACGCGCCGCTGGGCACGGCGCCCGACGGGGTGTCCGCCCTGGCCGACACCCTCGGCGAACCGGACCCCGGCCTGGACACGGTCGTCGACCGGGAAGCGGTCAGACACCTCATCGCCCGCCTCCCCGAACGGGAACAGCACATCCTCTACCTGCGCTTCTTCCGGGACATGACGCAGGCGGGCATCGCCGCCGAGTTCGGGCTCTCCCAGGTCCACGTCTCCCGCATCCTCACCGCCACCTGCCGCGAACTGCGCCGCAAGGCGCTGGGCGGCGCACCGTGAACGACGGCCCGCCGACCACCCGCCGTCTGTGAACGATGGGTGAATGACGCGTCCTCGGTGCCGCTGTGGCGCAAGGGAAGAGCCATGCTGTCCGGGGCCCGGCCGCGGGGAGGCCCGTCGGTCCGGGAGCGCTCCACCCCCGACGGGGTTCGCCCCTGACGAGGAGAGTGACCATGCGCATGGACCACGAGGCCGCCGGCAACACCGCCTTCACCCGCCGCAGACTGCTCGCCGCCACCGGCGCCGTCGGTGCCGCACTCGCCACCGGCGCCGCCGCGACCGTCCCGGCCCCCGCCGGCGCCGCCGAAGTCCGGGCCGGGCCCCGCCCGCTGGTGCTCACCGCGGCCACCAACGGCGCCGCCAGCCCGTCGCCCACCGGCGGCGGGCTGATCGCCGAAGTGCAGAGCGTGCTGTGGTCGGTGCCGCCCGACGAGGGCAGGGCGCGGGCCCTGACGCCGGCCGGCCTGGAGCCCAACCGCCCCGTGCACTCCCCGGACGGCCGCTCGGTCGCGTTCGCCGCCTACCGGGACGGCGGCTTCCACCTGTGGACCGTACGGACCGACGGCACCGGGTTGCGCCGCCGCACCGACGGGCCCTTCGACGACCGCGGCCCCGCCTGGTCGCCCGACGGAACCCGGCTCGCCTTCGCGTCCGAACGCGGCGGGGACCCGGTCACCGGCAGCCCGTACCGCATCCACGTGCTGGACCTGCGCAGCGGGAAGACGACCCGGCTCACCGGACTGCCCGACCAGGACGGACCCCACCAGGACGGCGCCTTCGAGGACTTCGATCCCACCTGGTCGCCGGACGGGCGGCGGATCTGGTTCGTCCGCGCCCGGGGCACCACCACGGCCACCGGCGTCGCCCTGGACGCGCGCACCGTCGCCTCGGTCCCCGCCGACGCCGCCGGCCCCGTCACCGTCGAACACACCGAGACGACGGCCGCACAGATCATGACCCCGGCACTCGGCCCCGGCGCCGGCCGCGCGCTGCTCGCGTACCTGCGGACCACTCCGCAGCCGGCGGGCTCCTGCACCCTCGTCGTCGACGGCCGCCCGGTCGCCGTCGCAGGGGACGTCGCACCCGTGCCCCCGCGCTGGACCCCCGCCGGGGAACTGCTGCTCACCGTGGACGGCCGGTTCACCTTCGTACTCCCCACCGAGCCCGAGCGCCCGCGGACCGTCCCGTTCGCTGGTGTGCTGCCCGTCCAGCGGCCCGCGTACCGGGTCAAGAAGTACGACCTGGGCGAGGCGAGGACCCGACCGGTGCGCGGGATCCACCTGCCGGCGCTGTCGCCCGACGGCCGGCAGATCGCGTTCGCCGCGCTGGGCGCGCTCTGGCTCGGCAACACCTCCGGCGGCCCGCCGACGAAGCTGCGCCAGTCGCCCCCCGGGCGCTACCTCCTGGGGCCCGTGTGGGCGCGCGACGGCCGCTCCCTGCTGTACGGCGACGACCGCGACGGGCTCCTCGGGATCTACCGGCGCGACCTGGCCACCGGCGCCGAACGCGCGCTCGCCACCGGCGGTCGGATCTTCCCCGGGCGGCTCGGCGCCGACGAGGAGGAGCGCTGGCGCGAGGTGGGACGACTGATGCGGCGGGACGCCTGCTGCGGTCCCGACGCCTGAGGCCGGGGCCGCCGGGCGGAGCTGATTCCGCCCGGCGGCCCTGTCGTTCACCAGCGGTTTTCACCTAACTCTTACAGCGGTGACACATCGTGCGCCCGCGTGCCACGATCCCCCCCCACCACGCACTGGGGGGAACTGATGCACCAGCAGAAATACGTGAACAAGCGCGGGGCGAACCACACGCTCCACCTCGTCCTGTCGATCTTCACCTGCGGGCTCTGGGCGATCACCGGCTGGCCGATCGCCGCCGCCATGGGGCGCAAGACCGTGACCACCGTGCCCGTCGCTTCGCCGCCGCACCAGCAGGCGCCCGGCTATCCGCAGCACCCCCACCCCGGGTACGGACTGCCGCAGCAGCAGCCCGGGTGGGGGCAACAGCCGGGCGGGGAGGGGCCTGCCCCTCGACAGTGACGCCACCGACGGCGCTGAAGCGGCTACGGGGCGGTCCCCGGAAATTGCCTCGGAGAGATGTGGCAGCGCTGTTATATTAGCGCTGTGACACCTACTGATCCCACGGTGCTGCCCGACCCCTGGCAGTCGTTGCACCGACTTCTGGCCGACATGGACGCGGAGATCGAGCAGATCTACCTGGCCCGCGGCATCCAAGGGGTGCGACCGCGGTTCGCGTATCCGCTCATCCGGCTCGCGCACACCGGACCGCTGACCATCCGCGAACTCGCCCGCTCCCTGGACCGCTCGCACTCCGCGGTCAGCCAGACCGTCGCCGCGATGCGCAAGGAGGGACTGGTCACCTCCGAACCGGGGCCGGCCGACGCCCGCACCCGACAGATCGACCTGACCGAACGCGGCCGGAAACTCGTGCCGTTCCTGGAGGCCGAGTGGCGGGCCACCCACGCGACCGTCGCCGAGTTGGACGCCGAGGTGCCGCACGCGATGACCGCGGTCGTCCGGGAGGTGCGGCGCGCACTGGAGCGTCGGCCCATGCGCCAGCGGATCCTCGACCACCTCGAAGAGCCGCGATGAAGCGGCGGATACGGTTCCTCGACGTCCGGCCGCTGCGCGAGAGCCGCCCCTTCCGCGATCTGTGGATCGGTACCTCGGCCTCCCAACTCGGCGCGCAGATCACCACCGTGGCGGTGCTGGCCCAGGTCTGGGAGCTGACCGGCAGCCCGGTGGGCACCGGCGCCATCGGGCTCGCCGTCGGGCTGCCGATGGTGGTGTTCGGGCTGGTCGGCGGAGTGTTGGCGGACGCGGTCGACCGCCGTGCCATCGTCCGGGCGACCACCGTCGGGCAACTGCTGGTCGCCGTCGGGCTCTGCGCCCAGGCCGCGGCGGACAACCGCAACGTCCTGCTGCTGTTCGTGCTCGTCGCCCTCGGCAGCACGTGCAGCGCGCTCGGCGCACCCGCCCGGCGCACCTTCCCCGTCCGACTGCTGCCGGCCGACCAGGTCGCCTCCGGACTCGCGCTGGCGAACGTCTCCTTCCAGGCGGCCATGCTCGTCGGGCCGGCACTGGCCGGGGTGACGATCGCACGCTGGGGCTTCTCGGCCGCCTACGCCGCACAGGCCGTGGCCGTCGCACTCGCGATGATCGCGGTGCTCCGCATGCCGGCCATGCCCCCCGAAAGCACCGCAGCCACCGGAGCCACCGGAACCTCCGCAGCGGCCCGCGGCACGGCCAGGCGTCGGCCGGAACGCGGCGGCTGGCGCGTCCTCTTCAACCGGCCCACGCTGTGGGGTTCGCTGGCCACCGATCTGGCCGCGACGCTGCTCGCCATGCCGATCGCGCTCTTCCCCCTCGTCAACGAGGTCCGCTTCGGGGGCGATCCGCAGACGCTCGGACTGTTCCTGACGGCCGTCGCGGTCGGCGGCATCACGGCCGGCCTGTTCTCCGGCACGGTCACGCGCTGGCGCCGCGCCGGCCTGGTCCAACTGACCGCCGCGGCGGGGTGGGGCCTGGCACTGGCCGGCTTCGGCCTGGCCGAACCCCTGTGGCTGACGCTCGGCTGCCTCGCCGTCGCCGGCGCGGCGGACACCGTGTCGGTGATCACCCGCGGCGCGCTGGTCCAGTTGGAGACCCCCGACGCCTACCGGGGGAGGGTGTCCTCCGCGGAGCACGTCATCGGCGTCGCGGGCCCCGAACTCGGCAACTTCCGCGGCGGACTGCTGGCGTCGGTCACCTCCGCGCCGTTCGCCCTGGTGACCGGCGGGCTGTCCGCGGTGGTGGCTGTCGCGGTGGTGGCGGCGGTCAACAAGCCGCTGCGGGCTTATCGCATCCCGCCTGATGGGGCGTCCACGGCTGCGACGTCCACGGCAGCGCCTGACCCGACAGCCCCCGCGGCGACCTCGTCGTGACGGTTGGACATAGCCGCCGTTCCCCTGCGGGAGCGTTGGCCTCCACCGGCCGGTGGTGGGCTGATCGCGCAGTTCCGCCCCCTGTGCCCTGCGGGCAGGCGCAGAACGGGTTTTAGGGGCGCGCGGAACTGCGCGACAAGCCACAGACGGGTCGCAGACGCCTCAGTACAGCGCGCCGCACGGCGAAACCGCGCTTGCCGGGCGCGCCAGGGCAGAGGGGACCTCGCGGGGTGCGGCTAGCGGGCCACCGCGTACGCCTGTTCGCCGCGGGGGCTCGCCGCGGCGAGCACGCCGCCGTGCGCGTCGACCCCCGTCGCGCAGACCTTGCCCAGCGACAGCGGCGCCACCACCTTCGGCCGGTGCCCGCGTCGCCGCAGCTCCGCCAGGGTTTCGGGGGCGAAGCCGTCCTCCACCACCAGGGTCAGCGGGTCCGCGCGGCGCGGGGTGAACGACGTCGGCACGTGGTCCGTGTGGAAGGTCCGCGCCTCCACCGCGGCCTGGAGGCCCATGCCGAAGTCGACGTGGTGGACGAAGAAGTTCAAGGTCCACTGGTCCTGCTGGTCCCCGCCCGGCGTGCCGAACGCCAGCAGGGGTCGGCCGTCGCGGAGCACCAGCGTCGGACTCAGCGTCGTACGGGGCCGCTTGCCCGGGGCGAGGGTGTTGGGGTGCCCCTCCTCCAGCCACGCCATCTGCCCCCGGGTGCCCAGCGGGAAGCCCAGCCCGGGCACCACCGGGGAGCTCTTCAGCCAGCCGCCGCTGGGGGTGGCGACGATCATGTTGCCGTCCCGGTCGGTGGCGCTGACGCACGTCGTGTCGCCCTTGGCCGCGGTGCGCTGGAGCACGGCGGGGATGCCGTCGCCCAGTTGGTGGAGCCAGTCCGGCTCGCCCGGCACGGGGGCGAGGTCACGTACCGGCGGGATCCACGGCTTGCGGCCACCGGGCGCCCCGGGCCGCAGCTCCTGCGAGGCGTGCGGGCCGATCAGCGCCCGACGGGCCGCCGCGTAGGAGGGGTCCAGGAGGTCCCGTACGGGTACGTCGGCGTGGTCCGGGTCCCCGTACCACGCCTCCCGGTCGGCGAAGGCGAGCTTCGCGGCCTCCACCACGGTGTGCAGGTGGTCCGCGCTCCCGTACCCGGTCGCGGCGAGGTCGAAGCCCTCCAGCAGGGCCAGTTGCTGGAGGAACACCGGGCCCTGGGACCAGGGGCCCGCCTTGTGGACCTGGTGGCCGCGGTAGTCGTAGGTCAGCGTGGGCTCGCTGCCGGCCCGCCAGGACGCCAGGTCGGCGCCGGTGAGCAGCCCGCGGTGGCGCCGGCCGGTGGAGTCGATCGCCTCCGTGGTGGCCGTGAAGCGGTCGATCGCCTCGGCGACGAAGCCTTCGTAGAAGGCGGCGACGGCCGCGTCCGCCTGGCCCGCGCGGTCGGCGGTGGCGGCCTTGGCCTCGGCGAGGATGCGCTGGAACACCGCGGCCAGCGCCGGGTTGCGCATCCGCGCCCCGGGCGCCGGGGCCTTCCCGTCGACCAGGAACGTGCGCCCCGACTCGGTCCACTCGTCGCGGAAGAGCGGAGCCATCGTCTCGATCATGGCCGCGGCCTTCGGCAGCAGCGGATAGCCGTCGGCGGCGTACCCGATCGCGGGTTCGAGGACGTCCTCGACCCGCAGCCGCCCGTAGTCGCGCAGCACGTGCATCCAGGCGCCGAAGGCGCCCGGGACGCACGCCGCCAGCAGCCCGGAGCCGGGCACGGCGGCCAGACCGAGGTGTCGGAACGCCGCGGGGGTCGCGGCCCGCGGCATCGGGCCCTGGCCGCAGACGACCCGGGTGCGCCCGCTCGCCGCCTCGTACACCAGGATCGGCACGTCCCCGGCCGGCCCGTTCAGATGCGGCTCGACGACCTGGCACACCAGCGCCGCGGCGACGGCCGCGTCGAAGGCGTTGCCTCCGCGGTCGAGCATCGCCATCCCGGTCGCGGAGGCCAGCCAGTGCGTGGCGGCGACGGCGCCACGGGTGCCGTGGAGTTCGGGGCGGTGCAGCACGAAGGGTCCTCCCGGGTGGTGGTCAGCGGGGCGGTGCGGGCGGGACGGCGATGGTGCCGGTGGCGACCGGTGTGACGTCGCCGGTCGCGCTGCCTTCTACAGGGCGGCCGTTCACCAGGGTGATCGTGCACCCGAGCAGCGCGTCCCGGGGCGTTTCGACACCCTGGTGAACGGTGTACGCATGGGTGCCGTCGCGCGCCGGCAGCCGCCCGGTCGCGGTCAGCCACAGGCCGAGCGCGGTGGCGACCGGTGCGCACGCCGGGTCCTCGGGAATGCCGAAGCCGGGGGCGAACAGCCGCGCCCGCACGGTCCGGCTCCCCGGGTCCCAGGCGAAGACGCACAGCGCGCCGAGGCCGTCGGCCGCCATCTGCGAGAGGTTCGGTCGGGCCCGGGCCAGGCCAACGTCCCGTACGGGCAGGAGGGCGAAGCCGGCCCCGAAGCCGGTGGCGAGCGCCGGGTCGTCGGTGGCGTCGCCGCGGTCCAGGCCGGCGGCGGCCAGCAGCGGCCCCGGATCGAGGGCGCGCGTGGTCACCGTGCCGCGGCTGACGAGGGTGGCGCCCGCGGCGGTCGCGGACAGGCTCTGGCGTCCGCCGCCGCACCCTTGGACCGCGTCCCCGGCCGGCAGCAGCCCGAGCCTGACCAGCGTCGCCGCGGTGCCCACTGCGCTGTGGCTGCCGTGGGGGGACTCGCCGCCGGGTTGGAAGACCCGTACGCGATAGTCCTCCTGTGCGTCGGCGGCGGGCAGGACGAACGCGGTCTCGGCGGCGTGGAACTCGGCGGCGAGCACCGTCATCGCGCCCTCGCCCAGCCCGGCGGCGTCCGGGACGACCGCGAGCGCGCTGCCCGCGAAGGGGCGGCTGGTGAACATGTGGACGATCTCGTAGGGAATCACCCGTGGCCCTCCGGCTTCAGCACGGCGCCGGCGATCTCCTCGATGACCTCCGGTCGCCCCTGGTAGGGGAAGTCGGGGCGGGGCCAGTGCTGGACGACGTCGGTGAAGCCGAGTTCGGCGAACCGCCCGCAGGCGTCGACGTAGGCGTCCGCCGACGTGGAAACCCCGCTGATCATCGCGCCCGTGACGACCAGCCGGCGCAACGTGGCGGGGTCCCGCCCGACGGCGGCGCAGGCCGCGTCCACCGCGTCGACCTGCTGCGCGAGCTGCGGCAGGGCCTGCTCGTAGGGCAGCGGCTCACCCCACCCGGGGCGGCCCGCGGTGATCCAGACGTCGGCGTGCCGGGCCGCCAGCGAAAGGCCGCGCGGGCCGATGGCGGCGACGGCCAGCGGCACCCGGGGCCGCTGTGCGCAGCCCGGGTTCACGGCCGCGTCGCGACAGCGGAAGTACGTGCCGTCAAAAGTGGTGGCGGGCTGCGTCAACAGCAGCTCGGTCAGGTGGACGAACTCGGCGAAGCGGTCGGCCCGTTCCGACGGCGTCGGCACGCGCGCGCCCAGCGCCTCCTCGTCGTGGCCGCCGGCGCCGGCACCGAGACCGCACACCAGCCGGCCCCCGGCGATGTCGTCCAGGGTCACGATCTCCTTGGCGAAGGGGACCGGATGGCGGTAGGCGGGGGTCGCGACCATCGTGCCCACGGTGATGCGGCTGGTGGCGGCAGCCGCGGCGGCGAGCGTGGGAACCGCGCCGAACCAGGGGCGGTCCCGCAGCCAGCGCCAGCTGAGGTGGTCGTACGTCCAGGCGTGGTCGAAGCCGAGTTCCTCGGCGCGCAGCCAGTGGCGCCGGGCCGTCTCCCAGCGGTGCTCGGGCAGCAGGACCACGCCGTGGCGCAGGGCCTTCACCGCACCCGCCCCGTCGCGCCCCGCCCCGTCGCTTCCTGGACGGGGCCGCGCCCGGCCGCCAGCGCCGCCGTGCGGACCAGGGCCGGGACCAGGTCCTGCTCGCACTGCGCCACCGCGGGGTCGCGCAACTCCTCCGGCACCGGGTCCGGGTCCTCGCCGACGTCCGGATACAGGCCGTTGGTCGCCAGGTCGATGGCGATCGCCTTCTGCCGGCGCAGCAGCTGCGCGGTCACGTCCAACGGGGTCACCGGCGCGCGCAGCGTGAGGAAGTAGCAGTCGAAGACGGCGCCCCACGTGCGGTGGCTGCCGACGTCGCCCTCCAGGACGGCGTGTTGCAGCAGTGAGCGGCCCTGGTCGACCAGCTTGGAGGCCACCCCCAGGTGGATCCGGTTGGTCAGCGCGATCTCCCGCAGCAGGGCGGGCGCCCGCGAGAGGACGACCGGCGGTGGTCTGCGGCCCCGGAACAGGCTCCGTACGGCCGGGTAGTCCGGCGCCCAGGTGCCGCTGAACTTGTTGTGCTGGCGGTACATGCTGGGGCGGATCGTGCGTTGGTAGACGGTCCGGGTGCTGGAGCCGGTGTACAGGAGCATGCCGCAGTACGCGCGGACGTACTCGGTCAGGCGTACGGCGGCGGCGTCCTGGTCACCGGTGCCGTCGGCGACGTCGGCGAGGGCGTCGGCGAGCAGCCGCCAGATGACGAACGAGACGTGGTGCCCGACCATCCAACGGAACCAGAAGAGCTGTTCGAGCGAGTCGGCGTCCACGGGGTCCGTCGTGCCGAACCCCCGGTGCGCCTCGTCGAGGAAGCGGTCCACGGCGTCCCGCGCCGCGGCGGGCAGGGCGCCGGCCGGCAGGGTGACGGAGCGGTGCGGCGCGGGGAGCGCCAGGGGCTCAAGGGCGTACGGGTAGTCGCCGAAGTCCCAGCCCGGACGGTCGGAGAAGCCCAGGGCGGCCTGTGCTGACGAGCTCTTCACTGCGCTCCTCCCGGGACGTGGGTGAACTCGAATTCGAGGCCGTTGACGTCGTAGAAGTAGAAGCTCTCGACGCCGCCTTCGTCGACGACGACCTCGGTGGGGCCCTCGCTGCGGGCGAAGGCGAAGCGGCCGGATTCGAAGACGTCCCACCAGCGGCGATGACGGGCGCGCAGCTCCGCAGACGAGGACGCGACGAGACAGACGTGTTGGAACCGGGGACCGGCGGGCGGCGGCGCGTCGCCGGCGGCGCCGTCCACCCCGTCGTCGTACTCGAAGACGTGGAACCGCACCCCGTCCGCCTCCAGTTCGGCCATCGCGACGATGCCGGGGAGCCTGCTGCGGGTCAGCGGCGAGAACACGTCGGTCGACCAGGTCGGCCGACAGCCGAAGTACTCCCGGTACCAGGCGACGCAGTTGGCCAGGTCGGCGGTCTGCACGGCGATGTGGTGCAGTCGGGGCGCGGCGGGCGGGGGCACGGTCATCCCTTCGGTCGGCGTGCGACGGATCAGAGCTGTTCGAGCTCGTAGATCACTTCTCCGACCGCGACGTCGATCGCGTGCTTCTTCCGCAGCCGCCAGCCGCCCTCGGCGAAGACCGACTCCCAGTCGGCGGCCTGCGGGATGAAGGTGCCCATCAGGTCGTGGGCGACCTCGAACCCCAGGGTGAAGACTGGCAGGTCGCGGTCGGCGACGCCCACCGTGCGGGTGGCGTCGCCCAACAGGAACCGCCGGGTGCCGGGGAAGAGGGTGCGCAGCCGTTGCAGCGTGCCCACGCAGGCGGACCTGGGCCAGAAGTCGTGGCCCATCATGAAGCAGGTCACCAACTCCACCTCGGCGAAGTCGTCGCGCGCCGGCATCTCCCGGACGTCCGCCCGGACGAAGGACACCCGGTCCGCCAGCCCCGCGGCGTCCGCTGCCGCCGCGGCGACTTCGAGGGACGGCCCGGCGATGTCGATGCCGAGCCCGCGGGCGCCGGGGTGGCGGCGTAACACCTGTAACAGGCGCTCGCCGCTGCCGCAGCCCAGGTCGGCCACCAGGGCCGGCTCGAAGTCGAGCCCGGCCAGGGCCTCGTCGAACCAGGGGTCGTAGCAGAACGAGCTGATCTCCCGGCAGGCCAGGGCGATCGCGGCGCTGTCGCGCTGGTAGAAGTCGCCCGTGCGGTTCCGCTCGGGCAACAGCTCCGGCATCCGGCGGAAGAGGTCGCCGCAGCCCCGGGAGAGCCAGTGGAAGAACGAGCGCGTGCGGTACGCCTCTTCGAAGTTCCGCGCCGGGGTGACCTTGTCGTCGACGCGCTCGACGATGTCGACCGCGGCCAGGGCGCGGAAGAGGCCGGTCGTCGCCGCCACGTCGAGCCGCCGCTCGCCGGCGAACGCCGTGACGTCGAGCGCCCCTTTCGACTTCAGTTCGTCCAGGGCGCCCAGTTCCCACGCGGCGCTGAGCGCCGAAGCCGCCACGGCCGAATTGTAGATGTGGGCCACCGCTCTTCTTTCGGTACCTTCGATCGTCATGCCCGCTCGCTCCCCCCAGGTCACCGTGCAGATGGGTCAGGGAATTCGCCGTGCGAAGAACTCGCTGTGCGAAAGCAACACTGTGCAGAGAAACCGTGCCGTGCGGAAGAGCCGTGCGGAAAGAACTTCCGTGCAGAGAGAGCAGAGAAAGCAGAGAAGCAGAGAAACGGTGCCCGCGGACGGTCGCCGTCGCTGAACTCCGGCGCCCGGAAGGCGGCGACCGGATTTCTCCCCTCGCGGTGTGACGACCGTGTGCGGGCAAGTGACAGGATGCCCATGGCACGTGCCCTTGTCGAGGGGGCGGCCCGCCCTCGGGCGCCGGGGCCCTTCGCATGACCACGGTGAACACGGGGGTTGCCCTTCGTGGGACCTCAGGTCACACTATGTCCACTTCTTCGCCCGTGACCGCCTTGGGAGACGGCTGCCGCCGTCGTCAGAACGGGGAACGCAGTGACACGCGAAACACCGCATCGAGGTGAGCGCGCACGGGGCGGGAACTCTCCGCGGCCGGCCCGACCGGACCTCCGCACGGGCTGTCGCCGCCGGCCCCGCGGCAGGCCCGCGCTACCTCCGCGGTAGCACCGCCGGCCCGGGTGCCGGCCGGGCGGGCACCGCCCCGCCGCGCGCACCCCACCCGCAGGAGTCACCCCGATTTCCTAACCCGGCTGCGTTCTTCGCCCCATTCCCGCAGAGCGCCGGGAGTTCTTCCGCGCCGCCGTCATCGCTGTCATGGATATGAGGTGTGAGATGCCGGATCGTCGAGTGGCACGCCTGGACCTCCTGGCCGGCCAACGCAGCATGTGGTACGCCCAGAAATTCGATCCGGACAGCGCGATCCTCAACGTCGCCGAATACCTGGACATCTCCGCGCCCTTGGACGTGACGCTCTTCTCCACGGCCTTGGACCGGGTCATCGAGGAGGCCGAGGTCCTGCGGCTCGTCTTCGTCGAAGGGGACGACGGGCCGTGGCAGTACGTCGCCGACGAGACCGGGGGCGGGGGCCACCGGCTGGAGGTCGTCGACGTCCGGGGCGAGGCCGACCCCCGTGCGGCTGCCCTTCAGTGGATGCGGGCCGACCTGCGCCGATTACGCGACCTGCGCACCGGCCCGGTGACCACCCACGCACTCTTCCAACTGGGGCCCGACCGGCATCTCTTCTACCTGGGGTGCCACCACATCCTCTACGACGGCTACAGCTTCGCCCAGTTGGCGGGGCGCCTGGCGCAGACCTACGGGGCCGTGGCCGCCGGCCGCACCGACGCCGGCCGCGCCTTCGCTCCCCTGCGCACCCTCATCGACGACGAGGCCGACTACCGCCGCTCGCAGCGGTTCGCCGCCGACCGGACCCACTGGACCGCCGAGTTGGCCGACCGTCCCGATCCGCGCAGCCCGAGCGGACTGCGCCCGCACGGGCCGGCCCGCGAAGGGCGCAGGGAGCGCCGGCCCGTCACCCCGGCGGACACCGAACGGCTGCGGACCGCGGCCGGATCCCTGGGCACCAGCCTCTCGGGGCTGGTGACGGCGGCCACCGCGCTCTACGTCAGCCGGGTCACCGGTCAAGCGGACGTGGTGCTCGGCTTCGCCGTCGCCGGCCGGGGCCGCCGGGCGGTGCGACGCCGCACCCCCGGTCAGCCGGGCCAGCCGGCCACCCCGGGCCAGTCGGCCGCCGACGGACCGCCGGTGGTGCCGGCCATGATGTCGAACGTGGTCCCCCTGCGGCTGACGGTCCGCCCCCGCGCCTCCCTCGGGGAGCTTGCCGACCAGGTCTCCCGACAGATCCGCACCGCCCTGCGCCACCAGCGCTACCGCTCCGAAGACCTCTGCCGCGACCTCGGCGTGGTGCCCGGGGACAGCCTGTGGCCGATGACCGTGAACGTCATCCCGTTCCCCTGCCACGGCATCTTCGCCAGCGGCACCTACACCACCCACAACGTGTCCGCCGGCCCCTTCCACGACCTCTCGCTGCTGCTGTGGGACGACGTCCCCGAAGGCGGCCTGCGCCTCGCGCTCGACGCCGACCCCCGCCTGTACGACGAGCGGGCGCACCACGACCACCTGGCCCGGCTGACCGGGCTCTTCCACCGGCTGACCGAGGTCGGCGCGGACACGCCCGTGGGCCGCGTCGGACTGCTGACCGAGCAGGAGCGCACCCGGGCCCGCCACGACGGCCGGGGCATCGCGGCCCTCGTGCCCGAACACGACGTCCTGCCCCGGCTGTTCGCGGCGCAGGCGGCCCGCACCCCCCACCACACGGCGCTGGTGCTGGGGCGCGAGACCATGACCTACGCCGAACTGGACGCGCGGGCCGATCGGTTCGCCCGCGCACTGCGCGCCCGCGGCGCGGCTCCCGAGACGTTCGTGGCCCTGCTGATGCCCCGTTCGCTGGACGCCGTGGTGGCGACGGTCGCCGTGCAGAAGGCGGGGGCGGCCCATGTGCCCGTCGACCCCGACCACCCGCACGAACGCATCGCCTACGTCCTCAAGGACTGTGCCCCCGCGCTGGTGGTGACCGTCGCCGAACTCGTCGAGCAGGCTGCCGCCGCATGGCCCGCAGGCCCCCTGCTGGTCCTCGACGACCTCTCCGAAGACCTCCCCGACGACCTGCGCGCCGACCCGCGAGACGACCCGCCCGCCGCACACCTCGACACCGGCGCGCCGCTGGCGCACCTGAGACCGGAGCACCCCGCGTACGCCCTGTACACCTCCGGCTCCACCGGCCGCCCCAAAGCCGTCGTCGTCGAACACCGGGCCATCACCGCCTTCGTGCACAACTCCGCCGCCGAGCACGAGATCCGCTCCGACGACCGCGTGCTCGCCTGGCACTCCTTCGGCTTCGACGCCGCCGTGCTCGACCTGTACGTCCCGCTGACCGTCGGCGCGACCGTGGTGATCGCCGACGACACCCAGCGCATCGACCCCCACGCCCTCCAGGCACTCCTCGCCGAACAGCGGGTCACCGTCGCCCACCTCACCCCCGGGGCGATGCCCGCGCTGCGCCCGGCGGAGCTGCCCGCGCTGCGCATGGTCACCGCCGGCGGGGAGCGCATGCCGGCGGACACGGTCGACCGGTGGGCCACCGACGGCCGCGAGTTGTGGAACGCGTACGGCCCCACCGAGACCACGGTGGACGCCACCCGGCAGCGGTGCACCGCCCCCGCGCTCGGCGTCGACCCGGCCATCGGCCCGCCGGTGGCGGGCACCGCGGCCCACGTCCTCGACGACGGACTCCAACTCGTGCCGGACGGCGTCGTGGGGGAGCTGTACCTGTCCGGCGCCGGCCTGGCCCGTGGCTATCTGCGGCGGGCCGCGCTGACCTGCGAACGCTTCGTGGCCGACCCGTTCGGCCCGCCCGGCACCCGGATGTACCGCACCGGGGACCTGGTCCGCCGCCGCGCCGGCGGCGCCCTGGAGTTCGTCGGCCGCGCCGACGGCCAGGTCAAGGTGCGGGGCTTCCGCATCGAACTGGGCGAGGTGGAGTCCGCGCTCGCCCGGTGCACCGGCGTCGGCCAGGCCGCGGCCCTCGCCGCGGACGACGGCCCCGCCGGCGGACGGCTCGTCGGTTTCGTGGTCCCGGTGCCGGGTGCGGTGCCGGATCTCGACGCCGTACGCCGGGAGGTCGCCGCCTTCCTGCCGCCGCACATGGTCCCCGCCCAACTCGTGGCCGTCGACGACCTGCGGCTGAACGCCAACGGCAAGGTCGACCGGCGGGCGCTCGCCGTACCGCCGCCGCAGCCTGCCGACGCCGCCCGCCCGCCGGTCACCGAGGCGGAACGGACCCTGTGCGCGCTCTTCGCCGAAGTGCTCGGCATCGACGCGGCACGCGTGGGGCGCGACGGCGACTTCTTCGCCCTGGGCGGCCACTCCCTGTCCGCGGCCCGGCTCCTGGGCCACGTCCGCGCCGAATTCGGCCGGGAGATCGGCATCCGCACCGTGTACGAGGCCCCCACCGTCGCAGCCCTCGCACCCCGCCTCGACCCGGACCCCACCCTCGACGCCGACGCCGCACCGCCCCGCGCCGCGGCGCCGTCGTCCGGCCCGGTGCGCGCCGCCCGCCCCGAGCGGATCCCGCTGTCGTACGCCCAGTCACGGCTGTGGTTCCTGCACCAGTTGCAGCAGGCCGCCGCCACTTACCACCACCCCCTCGCGCTCCGGCTGAGCGGACCGCTGGACGTGCCGGCCCTCCGGGCGGCACTGCGGGACCTGGTGGACCGCCACGAGGCGCTGCGCACCGTCTTCCCCGCCGCCGACGGCCAGCCCCACCAGCGGGTGCTTCCGCTCGACGAGGTGGACACCGCACTGCCCCTCACCCCGGCCCCCGCGGGAGACCTCTCAGCCGAACTGACCCGGCTCGCCGTGCTGCCCTTCGCGCTCGATCGCCACGTACCGCTGCGGGTGACGCTGTTCGCCCAGGGCCCCGACGAGCACGTCCTGCTGATGGTGATGCACCACATCGCCGGCGACGGCTCGTCCCTGCGGCCGATGATGCGGGACCTGTCGGCCGCGTACGCCGCCCGGCGCGCGGGCCGCGCCCCGGCCCTGCCGCCGCTCCCGGTGCAGTACCCCGACTACGCCCTGTGGCAGCGGGACGCCCTGGGCACCGTCGACGACCCGGGCAGCGTGGTGGCGCGCCAACTCGCCTACTGGAAGACGGCGCTCGCGGAGCTGCCCGAGGAGATCGACCTCCCCGTCGACCGGCCCCGGCCCGCCGACGTCTCCCCCCGCGGCTCCGCCGTCCCCCTGACGATCCCCGCCGCCCTCCACCGGGACCTGGACGCCCTGGCCCGGTCCCGCGGCGCCAGCCTGTTCATGGTGGTGCAGTCCGCGCTCGCCGCGCTCCTGAGCAAGCTCGGCGCCGGCGACGACGTCCCCGTCGGCTTCCCCACCGCCGGCCGCTCCGACGTCGCCCTGGAAGAACTCGTCGGCTTCTTCAGCAACACGCTGGTGCTGCGGGTCGACCTCACCGGTGACCCCTCCTTCGCCGAACTGCTGGAACGCGTACGGGAACGGGCCCTGGACGCCCTCACCCACCAGGACGTCCCCTTCGAACAGCTCGTCGAAGAGCTGGTGCCGGACCGCTCCTTGGCTCGCCATCCGCTGTTCCAAGTGATGCTGGCGCTCCAGAACACCCGCGCGGGCCGGTTGGAGCTGCCCGGGATCGCCGTGCGCCAGGAGCCCGTCGACACCGGCACGGCCCACTTCGACCTGGTCGTCGAGTTGGACGACACCTCACCCTCCGCAGGGGAGCCCGCCGGGCTCGACGGCCACGTGCACTACCGCACCGACCTGTTCGACCGGCCCACGGTGGAGCGCACGGCACAGCGGCTGCTGCTCCTGCTGCACGAGGTCGTCGCCCGCCCCGAGGCCCCGCTCGGCTCCCTGGACCTGTTCCTCCCCGGCGAACGGGAAAGCGTCCTCGCGCGGTGGAACGCCACCGGGCACGAGATCGCCGACGTCACCCTGCCGCAACTGCTGGAGTCCTGGGCGGCCAGCGAGCCGCACCGCACCGCCGTCACCGCCGACGGCGAGCACCTGACGTACGCCGAACTCAACGCCCGGGCCAACCGGCTGGCGCGCGAACTGATCGCGCACGGCGCGGGGCCCGAGCAGGTGGTGGCGATCGCGCTGCCCCGCTGCGCCGACCTGGTGGCCACCGTCTGGGCCGTCCTCAAAGCGGGCGCGGCCTATCTACCGCTCGACCCCGGATACCCGGCGGAGCGCATCGCGTTCCTGCTGTCCGACGTCCGCCCGACGGTGCTGGTCGCCACCGGGCCGACTGCGGCCGGCCTGCCGTCCGGCGCGCCGCGCATCCTCCTGGACGACCCGGCCGTCAGCGCCCGACTCGCCGGGCACCCCGGCGACGACGTGCAGGACAAGGAGCGCACCGGGCCGCTGCTGCCGCACTCCCCGGTGTACGTCATCCACACCTCGGGCTCCACCGGCACCCCCAAGGGGGTGGTGATGACCGCGGGACCCCTGGTGAACCTGGTGCAGTTCCACACCCGGTGGATCGCCGACGGCCTGCCGACCCCGCCGTGCGGGCCGGTCGCCCAGTTCTCCGCCTTCAGCTTCGACGTCTCCGCCTGGGAGATCGTCGAACCGCTCACCGCCGGCAAGCAGGTCGCCGTGCCCGGCGCCGAGGTCCGCAGGGACCCGGCGGCGCTGGTGCGCTGGTTGGACGAGCACCGCGTCGAGGAGATCTGCGCCCCGCAGGTGATGGTGGAGGCCATCGCCGACGCCGCGCTGGAACAGGGCCGTGCGCTGCCCGCGCTGCGCGACGTCAACCAGGGCGGCGAGGCGCTGCGCCTGCCCGCGCGGCTACGGGAGTTCCTGGCCCTCACACCGGGGCGCCGGCTGCACAACCTCTACGGCCCCACGGAAACCCATCTGGTGACCGCGTTCGCCCTGACCGCATCGGACCTCGCCCACTGGGAGGCACCCACCGCACCCATCGGCGCGGCGATCTGGAACACCCGACTCCATGTGCTGGACCGACGGCTCAGACCGGTGCCCCCGGGCGTGCGGGGCGAGTTGTACATCGCCGGCGCCGCACTGGCCCGCGGCTACTGGGCCCGGCCGCAGCTCACCGCCGGACGGTTCGTCGCCGACCCGTTCGGCCCGCCCGGCACCCGGATGTACCGCACCGGGGACCTGGTGCGCTGGACCGAAGACGGACGGCTCGCCTTCGCCGGCCGCACCGACGACCAGGTCAAGGTCCGCGGCTTCCGGGTCGAACCTGGCGAGGTCGAAGCCGTGCTCGCGCGCCATCCGCAGGTCGCCCAGGTGGCCGTGGTCGTCCGCGACGACGGCTCCGCCACCGCCGCCGGCCGGCGCCTGGTCGCGTACGTCGTCACGCACCCCGGCACGCGGACCACGGAGCAGGCCCTGCGCGCCTTCGCCGCCGACGCGCTCCCGGACTTCATGGTGCCGTCCGCCCTGGTGTTCCTGGACCGGATGCCGCTGACGCTCAGCGGAAAGGTGCACCGCCGGGCGCTGCCCGCACCGGACTTCTCCCGACACGTAGAGGTCTGCGCGCCGCGCACCCCGCAGGAGGAGACCCTGTGCCGGCTCTTCGCCGAACTCCTCGGCCTGGAGCGGGTCGGCATCGACGAGTCCTTCTTCGACCTGGGCGGCCACTCCCTGCTGGCGACCCGGCTCACCAGCCGGGTCCGCTCCGCGCTCGGCGTGGAGCTGTCGGTGCGGGCCGTCTTCGAGTCGCCGACGCCGGCCGCGCTCGCCGCCGCCCTGCCCGGGTCCGACGGCGGTCGACGGCGCAGGCCGGCGCTGCGTCCGATGCCCCGGGGGGAGTGACGCCGTGATCCCCCTCTCGTACGCCCAGGCCCGCACCCTCTTCCTCGACGGACTCGACGGCGGTACCGGCTACCGCATCGCCCTGCCCTACCGGCTGCGCGGCGCCCTGGACCGGGCCGCCCTGCAAGCCTCCTTCGCCGACCTGGTCGCACGGCACGAGAGCCTGCGGACCGTGTTCCCCGCCCCCGACGGCGTACCGCGGCAGGTGGTGCTCGACGCCGGGGGCGCGAGCCCGCCGCTGCGGGTCCGCACCGTGCGCGAGGCGGAGCTGGCGGCTGCCCTGGACGCCGCGGTGCGCCACCCCTTCGACCTCACCCGTGAACCACCCCTGCACACCGACCTGTTTGTGCTCGGCGAGCGGGACCACGTACTGCTCGTCCTGGTGCACCACATCGCGGCCGACGGCTGGTCACTGGCCCCGCTGCTGCGCGACCTCGCCGACGCGTACCGCGCCCGCACCAGCGGCTGCGCCCCCGACTGGCAGCCGCTGCCGGTGCAGTACGTCGACTACACCCTGTGGCAACGAGAACTCCTCGGCAGCGACCGCGACCCCGACAGCCTCGTCAGCGAGCAACTGGCCTACTGGCGCGACGCCCTGGCCGGGCTCCCCGAATGCCTGCCGCTCCCCACCGACCGGCCGCGGCCCGCCGTCGCCTCCTACCGCGGCGGCTCCGTGCCCCTGTCCATCGGCCCCGAACTCCACCGGGCCGCGCTGGAGCTGGCCCGCAGCGAGCGCGCCACCCTCCACATGGTCCTCCAGGCGGCCCTGGCCGCACTGCTCACCCGGCTCGGCACCGGCACCGACATCCCCATCGGCGCGGACGTCGCCGGCCGCACCGACGAGGGCCTGGACGACCTCGTCGGCATGTTCGTCAACACCCTGGTGCTGCGCACCGACACCGGCGGGGACCCCACCTTCCGGGAGCTGCTGGCCCGGGTGCGCGAGCGCGGCCTGTCCGCGTACGCCCACCAGGACCTGCCCTTCGACCGGCTGGTGGAAGAGGTGCGCCCGGTCCGCTCCGCCTCCTGGAACCCGCTCTTCCAAGTGGCGCTCAGCCTGGTGGAGGACGTGCACGCGGTGCCCGCGCTGCCCGGCCTCGACGCGTCCGTGGTGCCGCTGAGGGGACAGGGCGCCAAGGTGGACATCGCCGTCCACCTCACCGAGTTGCGCACCGGGCAACAGGTGGCCGCCGCCGGACTGGAAGGCGCGGTGGACTACGCCAGCGACCTGTTCGACCACGGCTCCGTCGCGCTCCTGGCCGAACGGTACCTACGGCTGCTGACGACCGTGACCGCCGAACCGGACCTGCGGATCGGCCGGGTGGAGCTGCTCACCCCCGAGGAGCGGGCGGAGCTGAGCGCCGGCGGTTCGTCGCCGGCCGTCGACGGGGACCTGCTGCCGGAGCTGTTCGCGGCGCAGGCGGCGCGCACCCCCGGGGCCGTCGCGGTGGAGTGCGCGGCGGACCGGCTCACCTACGGAGGGCTGGCGGCCCGGTCGAACCGGCTCGCCCGGGCGCTGATCGAAAGGGGCGTCGGCCCCGAGGACCGGGTGGCCGTCCTGCTGCGGCCCGGGCTCGACCTGGTGGTGGCGCTGCTGGCGGTGGTGACGTCGGGCGCTGCCTACGTACCGCTTGATCCGAAGCACCCCGAGCGGCGCATCGCCCACATGATCGAGGACGCGGCCCCCCGACTGCTGCTGACCGAGCCGGGGTGCGCGCCCGGCACCGCCCCCGGCTGCCCGGTGATGGAGGTCGACGCCGGCGCACAGGGGGAGTCGGCCCCGGTGGCGGACGCCGACCGGGTGCGGGTGCTGCGGCCGGCCCACCCCGCGTACGTCATCTACACCTCCGGCTCCACCGGCCGCCCCAAGGGTGTCGTGATCACCCACCACTCACTGGCCGCCTACGTGCGGGACTGTCGCGCGCGCTATCCGAGCGCCGCGGGGGTGAGCCTGCTGACCGCGTCGATCTCCTTCGACGCCGCGGTCACCGGGCTCTACCCACCGCTGGTCAGCGGCGGACGGGTGCGCGTCGACGCCGGGGCGGGGCCGGTCGCCGAGCAGCGGACGCCACCCACCCAGATGGACGTGACCCCCAGCCACCTGGAACTCATGAACACCCTGCCGCGGGCCGCCCACCCCAGCCACACGCTGATGCTCGGCGGCGAGGCGCTCAACGGCCCGGTGCTGGAGCGCTGGCGCCGGCGCCACCCCGACGTGGCGGTCCACAACCTGTACGGCCCGACCGAGACCACGGTCAACTGCACGGACCACCGGATCGCGCCCGGCGACCCCACCCCGCCCGGCCCGGTGCCCATCGGCCGACCCCTCGACGGCATGCGGCTGTATCTCCTCGACGCCGCCCTCGGACTGCTGCCGCCGGGCGCGGTGGGGGAGTTGTACGTGGCCGGGTGGGGGCTGGCCCGCGGCTACCTGGGGCGCCCCGCGCTCACCGCGGAACGCTTCGTCGCCGACCCCTTCGGCCCGGCCGGCTCACGGCTGTACCGCACCGGCGACCTCGCCCGCCGGCTGCCCGACGGCGCACTGGAGTACGTCGGCCGGGTCGACGACCAGGTCAAGATCCGCGGCCACCGGATCGAACTGGGCGAAGTGGAGACCGCGTTGGGCGCCCTGCCCGAGGTCGCCCGGTGCGCGGTCGTCGTCCAGGAGCGCTCCGCCGACGACCGTCGACTGCTGGCCTACGTGGTGCCCGCGAACGGCGCGGAGCCGATCGACCCCGCCCGCGTCCGACGGGCGCTGGCCGACACCCTGCCGGAGCCCATGGTGCCCGCTGCGGTGGTGGCGCTGGACGCGCTGCCGATGACCCGCAGCGGAAAACTCGACCGAGCGGCCCTGCCCGCGCCGCCGGCGTCGCCCGCCGCGACGGACGCGGGCAGCGGCCCGGCCGCCCCCCTGACGTCGGCGCAGTCGGCGCTGCGCGCGGTCTTCGCCGAGGTGCTGGAGGTGGCCGCGGACCGCGTCGGCGTCGACGACAACTTCTTCGAACTGGGCGGACACTCACTGCTCGTCCCCCGACTGGTCCAACGGGCCCGGGACGCGGCCGGCGTCCACGTCTCCGTCCAGCAGGTCTTCCTGCGGCCGACGGTCGCCGCGCTGCTGCGGGACCACGAGGCGGCACCGGCGGCGTTCGCCCCGCTGCTGCGGCTGAGGGAGGGCGACGGCGCGCCGCTGTGGTGCGTCCACCCGGGCAGCGGGGTGGGCTGGAGCTACACGGGGCTGCTGCCGTACGTCCCCCGTCAACACCCCGTGCTCGCCCTCCAGGCCCGCGGGCTCGACGGCGCGGCCCCGCTCGCCCGGAGCTACGGGGAACTCGTCGCCGACTACTGCCGGCAGATCACCGACGAGCAGCCGCAGGGCCCCTACCTCCTGACGGGCTGGTCCTTCGGCGGCACCGTGGCGCACTCCCTCGCCCTGCGGCTGCGCGCCCTCGGCCACCGGGTGGCGCTGCTCGCGGCGATCGACGCGTGGCCCGTCGGCAGCGGCCACGAGGAGACGGCGGCCGACCCCCGCGACGTCCGCGCGGTGGCGCTCGACGGCCGGCACGCGTGGCAGGGCCCCGGGGGGAGGGGGGAACAGGTCGAGGCGCGGCTGCTGGAGGTGACCCGGAACAACATCCGGCTGCTGGACGCGGCATCGGCGACCCATCCGTACGACGGCGCCCTCACGGTCTTCGCCTCGGCAGAGGGCGACCAAGGGCCCGGCATGGCGCACCGCTGGCGCCCCCACGTCGAGGGGGACCTCACGGTCGTGCCGGTGGCCGCCGAGCACCTGCGGATGATGGAACCGGACGCCCTCGCCGTCATCGGCCCGCACCTGGCCAAGGCGCTGCGCTCGCTCCCGGCCTGACCGCCGGGAGGCGTGACTGCCGGAGGTGCGACCGCCGGGGGTGCGAGCGCCGGCAGCATAGGGTCGACGGATGCGATCGTCCTGCCGGGGCCGACCGGTGGCGAGTTCATCGACCCCCGGAAGGCCGAGGAATCATGTGGGAGAACCCCGTCGAAAGCGGAGCGCCGGGCCCGCTCAGCTACTTCTTCGAGTGGCTGGACGACCAGTTCACCCGGGCCGAGCCGCGCCGACACGCCCAGGACTACCTCCAGGGGCTGCTCACCCCGCCGGACCCGCAGCGGACCGCCGCAGGGGCGGACGACGGGCGCAACCGGCTGCTCACCACGGCCCGGTGGAGCGAGGACCGGGTCCGGGACCGGACCCGGGACATGGTCCTGGCGTGCATGGGCTCCGACGAGTCCGTCCTCGTCATCGCGGAGGACGCCTTCCTGAAGAAGGGGCACGACTCGGCGGGCGTCGCCCGACAGTACTCCGCGGCGTCCGGCCGGATGGACAACTACCAGATCGGGCTCTTCCTCCTGCACGTGGACCCGCGCGGGGTCAGCTGCGCCATCGACCGGGAACTGCTCGTACCGCCGCAGCGGGCCGACGACCCGGTGCACCGCAAGCGGGCGGGCATCCCCGAGACGGCGGGGACCTCCCGCGAAGACCTCGCCCTCGCCATGGTGGAACGCGCGCTCGACGCCGGGGCGCCGGCCCGCTGGGTGGTCGCCGACACCCCGTACTACGGGGACAGCGCCGCCTTCCGCGCGGCGCTGGAGGCCAGCCGGACGCCCTATGCGCTGGCCAGCCTCATGAGCGGGCCGCCGGTGACGAAGGAGCCGACCGCCGACGGCTTCGTGCGGTGGCGCATCGGCCGCACGGGCGGCGGGTCGTACCAGTGCTACGCACCGGCCGGCACCGGACTCGACGAACTCGTCGCGGTCGCGGCCCAGGAGTCGACCGTACGGTCCCACTTCGCCTCCGCGCGCCGCGAGGCGGGTCTCGACCGCTACGCGGTGCGGAAATGGCGGGCCTGGTACCGCCACATCACCCTCGCCATGTTCGCCCACGCATTTCTCCGGGTGACCCAGGCTTCGGCAATCAACCAGGAATTGCGCTGACCCTGCCGAAGTGAGACGGAAAAAGCGCGAAAGGGAGGAGCCATTCGGTCGGATGGCTCCTCCTTCCGCACTTGGGCGCCTCCCGGTGACTTCGGTGACCTTTCCACACCTGGCTCCACCTTTGCGTCTTCGCACCTCAGGGCGTACTTTTCGCTACTCCTCCAGGGAATTAATCGACCGTCATGTGCTTTACACTCGACGTCGCAAGAAGGGCTATTGCTGCGCCTTTCGCGGGAGTGCGTCACCCGTTGGCTCGGGCGCCGCCCTTCCCGTTCCCGCTCCTTTTCAGTGAGGAATGGTCGAAGAATGACCCTGATGAAAAGCGATCCGCCCGCCCGGGCCGGACGACGGGAGTGGCTGGGCCTCGGGGTGTTGGCGCTGCCGACGACGGTCCTGGCCATGGACCTCACCGTGCTGCACGTCGCCGCCCCCAGCCTCAGCGCCGACCTCGGCCCCACCGGCGGGCAGTTGCTGTGGATCTTGGATGTCTACGGATTCCTCGTCGCCGGCTTCCTGATGACGATGGGCACCCTGGGGGACCGGATCGGCCGTCGACGGCTGCTGCTCGTGGGCTCAGCGGCGTTCGCCTTCGCGTCCGTGCTGGCCGCCTTCGCCACCAGCGCCGAACTGCTGATCCTGGCCAGGGCGTTGCTCGGGGCGGCGGGCGCGACCGTGATGCCGTCCACTCTGGCGCTGTTGACCACCATGTTCCGCGACCCGGCGCAACGCACCTTCGCCTTCGCGATCTGGATGACCTGCTTCACCGCGGGCGAGGCGATCGGCCCCCTGGTGGGCGGGGCGATGCTGCAACGCTTCTGGTGGGGCTCGGTCTTCTTGATCGGTGTGCCGGTGATGCTCCTGCTGCTGGTCACCGGCCCGCTGCTGCTGCCCGAGCAGCGCGGGGCGAGGGCCGGTAGGTTCGACCTGACGAGCGCCCTGCTGTCGCTGGTGGCCGTGTTGTCGGTGGTGTACGGGGCGAAGCGGCTCGCCAGCGCGGGCCCCGGCCTTGAGGTCCTGGCCTGGGTGGTCGGCGGCCTGCTGGTGGGCGCGGTCTTCCTGCGCCGCCAACGGCGGTCGGCCGAGCCGCTGGTGGACCTGACGCTGTTCCGACTGCCCGCGTTCAGCGCGGCGCTCGGCACCCAGACCCTCGCGGTGTGCGCGATGGCCGGCTCCCAACTGCTGGTGATGCAGTACCTCCAGGTCGCGATCGGACTCACACCGCTCCAAGCGGGGCTGTGGACCCTGCCGTCCGTCCTCTGCGGCATCGCCGCGACGCTGCTGGTGCCCGCCGCGGTCCGGCGGGTGCGGCCGGCCGCGGTGATCGCCTGCGGCCTCGCGACGGCAGGCGCGGCTGCAGTGGTCGTCGCCGCCACGGCAACCGAAGCGAGCCTCGCCTGGACCGTTGCCGCCTTCACCGTCGTCTACACCGGAGTGACCCCGACGCTCGCGCTCACCACCAACGCCATCGTGGGCTCCGCACCGCCCGAACGCGCGGGCCTCGCCTCCGGGATCTCCCAGAGCGGAGCCGAGTTGGGGCTGGCCGCAGGCATGGCCTTCCTCGGCAGCGTCTCCATGGCCGTCTACCAGGGCCGGTTGGACCAGACGGCGCCGGCGTCCCTCGACGCCTCGGCGCTGCGGGAGGCGAAGGAGACGGCGGGCGGCGCCCTGGCCGTCGCCGAGCGGCTACCGGAAGGGGTGGGGGCGGCGCTGCGCGAGGCGGCGCGGCTCGCCGTCGCCGACGGGCTGCGCACGGCTGCGGTGCTCAGCGCGATCGGGCTGGTCGGCGCGGCCGTGCTCGCCGCGGTCTTCCTCCGGGCCGTCCCGGTCACGGACGACCCGGCCGAACAGGGCGACCCGTCACAGGAGGCGACGGACGGTCAAGGGCGGGCGGTCGTCGCTGTCGAATCCTCCCTCGACGCGGAGCTGTGCGTCGGTGCGCGCTGCGCAGACGGCCCGCGCAGTACGTAGACGATCGCGGGGACGGGGAACGCGAACAGCAGGAAGTTCGGGATCCACCAGGCGAGGGACCAGTCGTCGCGCAGGGCCCAGAAGGACACGGCCTGGAGCCCGGCGGCGCTGGTCAGCGCCAGGGAGAGCAGCATCAGGGGGAGGTGGAGGTCGTGGCGGCGTCGGGCGCTGCCGGCCAGGTACAGCGAGGCGAGCCCGGTCACGCTCGCGGCCACGTCCAGGGGGAGGAACGAGTAGTTCCAGTCGCTCATCACCGGATCGCGGTAGTCCTTGTAGGCGTGCTCCGGCGGAATGAGGTTGAGCAGCGCGACCGACCAGTACAGCAGGAATCCGACGTCGGTCACCAGCATCGCGGTCTTGACGGCGCGCAGGCCGCGGGGGGTCGTCGCCATCAGTGCTCCAGCCCTCCGCCCAGGTACATCACGGCCACGCCGATGACGACCAGCGCCACCCCGACGACGGTGGCGAGGCGCACTTCCTCGTCGAAGAGCAGGAGGCCGCCGAGGAAGGCGCCGACCGTGCCGACGCCCGACCAGATCGCGTACACCGGCCCGACGTTGAGGGACTTGAGCGCCTGGGCGAGCAGGACGAAGGCGGTCCCGTACCCCACCACGACCAAGGCGCTGGGGGCGAGCCTGGTCAGTCCGTGGGAGGCGCGCAGACCGAGCGTGGCCGCCACCTCCGCGACGATCGCCGCCGCGACCAGTAAGTACCCCATCACGCGCCGTCCGGGTGCCGCGGCGCGATCAGTTCGTCGACGAGCGCGCGCAGCCGCTCGTGGTCCACGCCCCGGGGCGTGGCGAGCCCCAACAGGCGCGCGGTCCACCAGCCGTCGACCGCCATCCGCACCAGGGAGCTGACCCCCGGCGGCAGTCCGTCCGCGTCGAGCCGCTCCTGCCAGTGGGCGTAGCGCTCCCGGAGCACGTCGAGGACTTCCGGGCCGCCCGCCGCCGCGAGGAGGGCGACCGGCACCGCGGACTGCGGAGCTTCTTCCCCGTCGGGGGCCACCAGCGGGATCGAGGCGTCCAACCAGGCACGGGTGAAGGCGCCCGGGGGTGCGTCGGGGCCGGGCAGGACCGCCTCGAAGCGGGCCACCAGCCGTCGGACGACGCCTTGGACCAGGGCGAGTTTGGACGGGAAGTGGTGCAGCAGCCCGCCCTTGCTCACACCGGCCTCGGCCGCCGCGGCGTCGAGGCGGACCGCGTCGACGCCGCCCTTCACCAGCAGTCGTTCCACCGCGTCGAGGATCCGGTCGCGCACGCTTCCACCTGCTCCTTCTTGACTTTTTCAGCATTCCCGACCGTCTGGACGGTCGCGAAAGCCTACCATGTCGTCAGATGAGTCCGGACGTGATCGGGAAGGTGTCTGCGATCAACCGGATTCATTAATTCCAGGTGAGTCAAAGTGCTTTACGCAAGTCGACGTTGACACTTTTCGTCCAGCAAGGGTACTTTCAGGCATCGTCACTGGCTTACTGCCAGCATCGCGGAACCAACGGGGGATAGAATGATCGGAAACTCCGCCTAGCAGACGCCGCCCGGAGAGCGGGCGATCACCTACGCGCGACAAGGGGACACCGGCGTTGGCCCCCTGGCTGTCGCGCGTATTCCATGGGCCCGTACGTACACGGGCATTTCGCGTGCCTCCATTTGGTGTGCGCACAACCATGCCACTGCCCCGCCTCTCGGTGTGCGGCCGGCTGCACACCGAGCCCACCCGGCACGTTCATCATTGATCGATCGATCAAGGAACAAAGGTAATGAGTGCGATATCTGCATTGTCCAAGCGGGGTAATCCCGCGGACCTCTACTCGCGTTTCTCCGCCTTCACCATGGCCCGGGACCTCATGGCGGCCGACCGCTATCCCTTCTTCCTGCCCCTGGAGGGAAAAGAAGGCCCCGCCGTCCGTCGCGGCGACCGGACCCTGATCATGTGCGGGTCCAACAACTACCTCGGACTCACCGGCCACCCGGAGGTGCTGGCCGCGGCGCGCTTGGCCCTGGAGAAGTACGGCACCTCCCGGACCGGTTCGCGGTTCCTCAACGGCAACACCGAGTTACACGAGGAGTTGGAGGCGGAGTTGGCCGACTACCTCGACAAGCCCGCCGCACTCGTCATGTCCACCGGCTACCAGACGAACCTCGGCGTACTCGGCTCCGTCCTCACCCCCCGCGACCACGTCTTCCTGGACCGCAGCGCGCACGCATCGCTGCTCGACGGCGCCCGTCTGAGCGGCGCCAAGATCCGCTGGTTCCCGCACAACGACGCCGACGCACTGGGCCGGGCCCTGGAGCGCGTGCCCGACGACGCCGGACGGCTCGTCGTCGTGGACGGCGTCTACTCCATGGAGGGCGACGTGTGCGACCTGCCGGCCCTCGTGAAGACGTGCTCGGCCTACGGCGCCCGCCTCCTGCTCGACGACGCCCACGGCCTCGGCGTCCTCGCCGAGGGCCGCGGCACGGCCGCGCACTTCGGCCTCACCGACGAGGTCGACCTGATCACCGTCACCTTCAGCAAGTCCCTCGCCTCCCTCGGCGGCGCCGTCGCCGGCAGCGAAGAGGCCATCCACTACCTCAGACACCACGCCCGCAGCCTGATGTTCAGCGCATCGACCACGCCGCCCAACACCGCGGCGGCGCTCGCCGCCCTGCGCATCCTGCGGGCCCAGCCCCACCTGGCCACCACCGTGCAGTCCAACGCCGCCCACGTACGGCGCGGACTGGCCGAAGCCGGCGTGCGCACCGTCCCCAGCAGCACGCCGATCGTCGCGCTGCCCGCGCCGGGGACGCCGCAGACCCTCACCGCCTGGCAGCGCATGTACGACGACGGCGTGTACGTCAATCCGGTCCTGCCGCCCGCCGCCGAACCACGGCTGCGCACCAGCTACATGGCGTCGCACACCCTCGACCAACTCGACCGGGTCGTCGAGGTCTGCGCAGCACAGAAGCCGCTGCTCACCTCGGCGGAGCAGCACGGTCGCGGCCCCGACGTCGCGTGAACGGCACCCCGGCCCCGAGCCGTACCCGCGCCCGCGGCCACGTACCGGCACTGATCGCCGCCGGTCTGGGCACCGGCGCGTGCGGTGCGGCGGCGTCGCAGGAGCCCGGCGCCCTCGGCGGCGTAGCAATCCTGCTGCCCGGCGCCGCACTCGCCCTCGCCGCGGGCCTGGCCCTGGCCCGGGCGACGGCGAGGTGCCGGGGCGCCCGCACACCGGACGGCCGCGGCACGGCGGTGGCCGCCGCACTGCTCGCCCTGAGCATCGCCGTCGCCGTCCCCGTCGACGCAGGCGCCGCCGCCCTCGTTCCGCTCCTGGTCACCGCGGTGGCCACCGGCTTCGTCACCGGGGTACTCGGCGTCGACGCCCGGGGCCCCGCCGGTGCGGACCCCAGCCGGACGGGCGCCGCGTACCCGGCCCTGTGGCTGACCGCCGCGGTGGGCGTCGGCTGCGCCCTGGGCCTGTGGCGACTGCCGGAGACCCGGGCCGTCGCCAGCGCGCTCGCCTGCGCCTGCGCACTGTTGCGGCTGGCCGCGACCTCCCACGCCCACCGCACCACACCGCCCCCGCCATGAACCCCGTAGTGCCCCCCTTCCCGCACACCCTTCCGCACCGAGGAGTCCTCATGTCCCGCTTAGGTCTGGCCGCCCGCGCACTGCGCCTGACCCTCAGTCGGTCGCACGCCGACCCGACCGCCGACTACGACGCCGCCAGCTCCGACTACGACACGTACTTCAGCCCCGTGATGGGCGGCCACTCCACCGCCGCGCTCGACGAGGTCCCCGTCGCGCCCGGTGACACGGTGGTCGAACTGGCCTGCGGCACCGGCCACCTGACGGCCGAGATCGTCCGCAGACTCGACGGCCACGGCGCCGTGCTGGCGGTCGACAAGTCGCTCGGCATGCTGGAGGTGGCCCGGCGCAAGGTCCTGCCGCTCGTCGAGGCGTCGCCCGGGCTGCACGTGGAGATGTCCGACGGCGACATGGAGGGCTTCGTCCGCGGCCTGCCGAGCGGCAGCGCCGACGTGGTCGTCGTCGGCTGGGCCATCTGCTACGCCAAACCGGCCCGGCTCCTCGCCCAGGTGGAACGCGTCCTGCGGCCGGGCGGCCACGTCATGGTGATCGAGACCAGGGCGGACGCCCACCAAGCCCTGACCAGCCGACTGGAGAAGGTCTTCGCCGACGACCCCTCCCTGCTCACCGGGTTGATCCGGGTGGCCCTGCCGAAGGACGCGGCCGTGGTGGCGCGCTGGTTCACCAAGGCCGGGCTGACCGTCGACGTCCAACGCGACGGCAGCCAGGTCATCCCCGCGCACACCCCGGCGGCCGTCCTGGAGTGGGTCCAGCGCTCGGGCGCGGCGGCCGGCTTCAAGACCGCCGTGGACCGGGGCCGGGAACAACTCGTCCTGAGCCGGGTCGAAGACGGCCTCGCCGACCTGCTGCGCCGGGAGGGCCGACTCGACATCGAGCACACCTTCGTCACCGTCACCGGGCACAAGCCCGCAGCACCCCGTCAGGGCCGGCCCGACGCCCGCGGCGAGGAGGTCGGCGTCGGATGACGAACCCCCCTGTCACCCGGCCCGCGCCGCCGGCGGGGCCGGCCGCGGACGGCTCCCCGCCCGACGGCGGCCGGGTGCACCGCGCACTGCACGCCTTCGCCCGCCGGCTCATCGCCCGCCCCAAGACCGTGATCCTGCTGTGGGCCGTGCTCATCGCGGTGTGCATGCCCATCGGCGGGCAGTTGACGTCCCAACTCACCGACCAGGGCGCGTCCAAAGTGGTCCCCGGCACCAGCAGCGCCCGCGTAGACGAGCTGACCAAACGCTCCTTCCCACAGCGCTCCGAGCGCGAACTCAACGTGGTGCTCACCGCACCCGACGTCCACGCCCCGCAGCTGAAGGCGGCCCTCGCCGACCTCGACGAAGAGCTCGACGCCCGACGGCGCGACGGCGACATCGCCGCCACCTCGTCCGCGTACACCGTGTTCCGTGACGCCACCGAGCAGTTCCTCACCCGGCTGTGGCAGCAGGCCGGTGGCGCGACCGCGACGGCCGCCGAACGCGCCGCCGCGGTCGACGCCCTGACCCGCCGCGGCGCGGTTCCGCCCGCCCTCGTACCCGCCGCGCGTGAGACCGCCGCGGCCGGCGACGAGGGGCGGGTGGCAGACGTCGCCCGCAGCGCCGCCATCGCCGCCGACTGGCGCGACTTCCCCCTCCCGGTGCCCGCCGACGCGGTGGACCGTCTGATCGCGAAGGACGGCAGGACCGCCGTGGTGTCCGTCGCCCATCCCGTCGAGGGCGATCGAGACCCGGACGTCGACTGGCTGCGCAAGGCCGCCCGCGGCGCACTGGCCGCAGCCGAAGCGGACGGCGCGGACGCCGCGGCGAAGGTCCACGTCACCGGTGAACTCGCCCTCATCCACGACACCTACGACAAGGCCGAGTCGGACACCGTGCTGATGGAGACGGTGGCGTACGGCATCATCTTCGTCGTCCTGCTGTTCTTCTTCCGCGCCCTCGTGCCCGCCGTGCTCACCCTGGCGGTGGTGGGCCTGTCGATGAGCGTCAGCGAAGCCGCGCTCTTCGGCCTCTCCCACCAGGTGACGCTCACCCAGTTCACGATGACCATCATGCAGTTCGTGATGCTGGGCGCCGGCGTCGACTACAGCATGCTGCTGTCCTCCCGCTACCGTCAGGAACGCCTCGCCGGCCGGTCTCCCAGGGACGCCACGCTGCACGCCACCGTCCACGCCGGCGAGAGCATGCTGCTCGCCGCCGGCGCCGTGGTGCTCGCCTTCGGCGCGACCCTGCTGTCACCGGTCGACTGGATCCCCCCGCTGGGCTACGGCGGACTCGTCGGCATCCCCATCGTGTTCGCCGCCGCCCTCACCCTCACCCCCTGCCTGCTGGTGCTGCTCGGCGACCGCTTCTTCGCCCTGGGCCGCGCCCCGCTGTCCGACCTGGAGCGACAGGGGGCCATGGGCCGGCACCTGCGGCGCACGGCCGAGTTCGCCCGCCGCCGCAAAGTCGCCGTCGTCCTGGTCTTCCTCGCCGCCACGGTGCCCTTCGCCCTGCTGGCCGCCGGCAACCGCTCGACGTCCGACCCGGTGAAGCTGAGCCCGGTGACCGACTCCCGCACGGGGTACGAAGCCCTCGCCTCCGCCTGGGGCGACAGCGCGGTGCTGCCCACCACCGTCGTGGGCGAAGCCGCGGACGGGGTGGTGCGCGACGGACAACTCACCGACGAGGGACGCAACGCCGTGGCACGGCTGACCGAACGCATCGCCGCCGTCGAGGGGGTCGCCGGCGTCGACTCCGCCACCCAGCCCTTCGGCCGCCCCTGGGACGCCGCCCAACAGCGACAGGACCGGGCCTTCCTCGGCGACCACGTCGCCCGCGACGGCACCCTGCGCTTCGTCGTCGTGCTGGCGGACGACCCCTACTCGTCCGCGGCGGCCGACACGGTCGACCGGATCGACGACGCGCTGCGCGCCGCCGGCGGGGACGTCGGAAAGCTGACGATCGGCGGAGCCACCCAGGTGGACCTCCAGTACGGGGCGGCGCTGCGCACCAGCTTCTGGCAGATGGTCGCCCTGGTCAGCATCGGCGTCTTCGTCATGCTCGCACTGACCCTGCGGTCCCTGCTCGTCCCGCTGCGGCTGATCGCCACCATCATGCTGAGCAACGTGTGGGCCATCGGCATCACCGTGCTGATCTTCCACCACCTGCGCGGGGAGGTCGTCATCGACGACCTGCCGATCTTCCTGACCGTGCTGATGATGGGGCTCGGCATGGACTACGAGATCTTCCTCGTCACCCGGGTCCGCGATCTGATCCGCAAGGGACATCCACAGGACGAGGCCACCTTGGCCGCCGTCGTGGACACCGGCCGGGTCATCAACGCCGCCGGCCTCGTGATGGCCGGCAGCCTCGGCACGATGGCGCTGTCCTCCACCCTGATGCTGCAACAGTACGGAGCCGGGCTCGGCACCGCGGTGCTCCTGGACGCCACCGTCATCCGGATCCTGTTCGTGCCCGCCACCCTGCTGCTGCTACGGCGCTACAACTGGTGGTTCCCCACCCTGCGGCGCCGCACCCCGCGGCGCGCCGGAGCGGGGTGAGCAACCGTGACCACGCGACGCCCCGCGCCGCCGACCCGGCGGCCCGGACCGCTCACCCGGCTGCACCGGCGCACCGAAGCCGACCTCCTCACCACCGCGGTCGTCCTCTTCGCCCTGCTCGCCGCGGTCCGGGTCGCCGGCGCCTTCAGCTTCGTGCTGATGGCGCTCTCTGTGGCGCTGAGCGCCACAGCCCTGCTCGTGGTGGGCCGGGAGCGCTGGCCCACCATGGGCGTGCGCCGCAGCGACCGCACCGGCGCACTCGTCGTCTGCACCGTGGTGGTGGCCCTCGTCTACGCGGAGGCGTTCCTCGCCAACCGCGCCGTCTTCGGCACCGCGGACGACAACTGGACCTCGTGGGTGCCGAGGATCTTCGACGGGCTCGTCCCCGGGGCGCCCTGGGCGGACGCGGTGGCCATGGTGCTCGCCATGGGCGTCCTCGTCCCCCTCGTCGAGGAGGTCTGCTACCGCGGAGTCCTCTTCCGCGCCGTCGAGGAGCGCTGGAACACCCACGTCGCCATCGTCACCACCGCCGCCGGCTGGGCGGCGGTCCACCTCGGCGACTACGGACTGAACCCGCTGAACGTGAAGGTGGTCTGCGGCGTCCTGCCGTCGGTCTTCTTCATGGGCCTCGCCCTGGGCATCTGCCGCGCCGTCACCGGGTCGGCGCTGGCCTGCGCCGCGGCCCAGGGGGTGTGCAACCTGCTGCTGCTCGGCGCCGTGCTGCTGTGGGCGTGACGGCGCCCCGGGCGCCCGGTGGACCACGTCAGCGCGCGCCGGGCCCGAGGAAGCGGGTGACGTCCTCGCGCAGGGAGGCCGCGTCCAGCCGGTGGGCCGCGAGGTGCTCCGCCATCTGCCCGTAGCGGCGCAGCTCCTTGCGTCCCACCCCGAGTCCCAGGACCCGGTGGGGCACGTGGGCCAGGGCGTCGTTCGCGGCGGCGGTGGAGGTGCCGGCGAGATACGGCTCGACGATCACCACGTCGGCGGCGGCCCCTTCGACCGCCCGCCGCAGCGCTGCGCTGTCGAAGGGGCGCACGGTCGTGGCGTACAGCACGGTCACGTCGAGATCCGCCACCGCCTCGGTCACCGCGTCCAGCATCGGGCCCACCGCGACCACGACGCCGGAGCGGCCCTCGCGCAGGGTGAGGAACTCCCCGCCGGTGACGGGCAGCGGCTGCTCGTTCTCCTGCAGCGAGAGGCGCACGTACACCCGGTCGTCGCCCCGGACCGCGGTGCGCAACAGCGCCTCCGCCTCGTCCGGGTGGCCCGGCACGTGGATCGTCCAGCCGTCCAGCGTGTCCAACAGGGCCACGTCGCCCGGTGACATGTGGGTGAAGCCGCCGGCCGGCCAGTCGTACGAGCCGCCGGCGCTCACCAGCACGGCCCCGGCGTCCTGGTGGCCGAGGTCCAACTTGACCTGCTCGAAGGGGCGCTCCACGAGGAAGCTGGCGAAGGTGTGCACGACGGGCCGCAGGCCGGCGAGCGCCAGACCGCCGCCGACGCCGACCAACAGCTGTTCGCGGATGCCCACGTTGACGACCCGGTCCGGGTGGGCCCGTCGGGCCGGCTCGAAGCCGTCGGCGCTGATGTCCGCGAGGACGACGGCGAGGCGCGGGTCCTCGTCGAGCAGCCGGGAGGTGGTGGAGATGAAGCGGTCACGCATGGTGTCCATGGCGGAAGTTCCTCAGATCAGATCGGGTCGGGTCGTTCGGTGGATGCCAGCGGAGGCTCAGGCGGCCTTGGGTTCGCCGATGTCCTCCTTGGGGTCGACCACGGCGACCACCGCGTGCGGACGCCCGGGGTGGGGCTGGGTGTACGCGGCGTACAGGGCTTCGTGGTCGCGGCCGTCCACGGTCGTCGCGGACCACCCCGCGGCCTCGAAGCGGGACGCGATGCCGCCGGGCCAACCGTGCGTGGCCGAACGGTTGTCGATGACCAGGGCGTGCAGCGCGGTGAGCCCGGCGGGTCCTGCGTAGGCGATGGCCTCGTGGTTGCTGCCCTCGTCCAACTCGGCGTCCCCGATCAGCACCCACACCCGGGAGTCGGTGCGCCCCTGGGCCCGCAGCCCGAGGGCCGTGCCCACGCCGAGCGGCAGCCCGTGCCCGAGGGAGCCGCTGCCGATCTCCGCGCCGGGCACCAGCACCCGGTCCGGGTGGTGCCCGAGCGGGGAGTCGTACCCGCCGAAGCTCGGCAGCAGCGCCTCGGGGAAGAAGCCCTTGGCGGCGAGCACGGCGTAGTACGCCATCGGACCGTGCCCCTTGGAGAGCAGGAAGCGGTCCCGGTCGGGGGCGTCGGCGGTGGCGGGGGAGACCCGCAGCACCCGGTCGTAGAGCACCCACAGCGCGTCGAGGGTGGAGGTGGCAGCGGGACCGTGCTTCTCGTCCCCGGTCATCAGGGACATCAGCCGCCCGAGGTCGTCGAAGCCGGCAGGGGTGGTGGAGCGGCTGTGCGCCGTCGTCGTCTGCGTCATGATCCCAGCGTGCAACCTCAACTTGACTTGAAGTCAAGCGCTTCCGGATCTCTGGCCGATAACCTGCGCTCCAGGCCCTGTCCGCAAGGCCCCGCGTGGCCCGTGCGTCAGTGCCGCGCCTTGACTGGCGCGCGGGGCGCCGTGGTGCGTGTGCGGTCATGGCGTCTGCGGCCCGTCTGTGGCTGTTCGCGCAGTTCCCCGCGCCCCTAAGAACCTTCACCCCGGCCCGCAGGCGAATGACGGGGGTAGTGAGACAGGTGGCGCTGGGGTCCCCCCCCACGCCCTCTGGGCGTAGGTGGGGGTGCCCCCGTGCCCGCAGGGCACAGGGGGAGGAACTGCGCGACAAGCCCACCACCGGGCCGCAGACGCCATCAGTGCACACCCATCGCGGTGCTACTGCGCTGCCGAGGCAGCGGCACTCGCCAGCCATGGAGGCGTCCCAAAGGTGTGGGCCGCATGCCGGTGCGGGGGTTTGCCCCAGTGGGGTACGTGGTACGGCTGATCGGCGCGACGGCCGGCCCGCGGCTCGCGGACGGCCGGCGCCAGGACGAAAGGCGCGGCGATGGCCCGGCAGGCACACGACGCGACGGGCACCGTCACCACGGCGGTGCCCGCACGCCTCGACCGGCTGCCGTGGTCGCGGTGGCACTGGATGATCGTCGTCGGCCTCGGCACCGTGTGGATCCTCGACGGCCTGGAGGTGACGGTCGTCGGGTCCATCGCCAGTCGGATCTCCGAGGGCGGCAGCGGGCTGACGATCACCGACGCCCAGGTCACCGGGGTCGCGGCGGCCCTGTACGTGGCGGGCGCCTGCACGGGCGCGCTGTTCTTCGCCCGGCTCACCGACCGCTACGGCCGCAAGAAGCTCTTCCTCGTCACCCTCGCGGTCTACCTCGCGGCCACCGCGATGACCGCGCTCTCCTTCTCCGCCTGGTGGTTCTTCCTCTTCCGCTTCCTGACCGGCTTCGGCATCGGCGGCGAGTACGCCGCCATCAACTCCGCCATCGACGAACTGATCCCCAGCAAGTACCGCGGCCGGGTGGACCTCATCATCAACGGCAGCTACTGGCTCGGCGCCATGGGCGGCGCGCTGCTGTCCGTCGTCGCGCTCAACACCGCGCTCTTCCCCGCGGACGTCGGCTGGCGCCTCGCCTTCGGCCTCGGCGTCGTCCTCGGCCTGGTGATCCTGCTGGTCCGCCGCAACGTGCCCGAGAGCCCCCGGTGGATGCTGATCCACGGCCGCGCCCCGGACGCCGAACTGCTCGTCGACGACGTCGAGTACAGGATCGAACGGGAACGCGGACGCCCGGTGCCCCGCGCCACCGCGACGATGACGATCCACCAGCGCGGCACCATCGGCTTCGGCGAGATCGCCCGCACGGTCTTCCGCCGCTACCCCCGGCGCGCCGTCCTCGGCTTCGCCCTCTTCATCGGCCAGGCGTTCCTCTACAACGCCATCACCTTCGGCTTCGGCTCCATCCTGGTGCGCTTCTTCGACGTGCCGAGCGGCAGCACCGGCTACTACTTCGCCGTCATCGCCCTCGGCAACTTCCTCGGCCCGCTGCTGCTCGGCCACCTCTTCGACACCTGGGGCAGACGGCCGATGATCGCCGGCACGTACCTGCTCTCCGGACTGCTGCTCTTCGGCACCGCCGCCCTCTTCGGCACCGCCGCCCTGTTCGGCGCCGGCGTGCTGAACGCCGTCACGATGTCCCTGTGCTGGTGCGTGGTGCTCTTCTTCGCATCGGCCGGCGCCAGTTCGGCGTATCTGACCGTCAGCGAGGTCTTCCCGATGGAGACCCGGGCGATGTCCATCGCCTTCTTCTACGCCATCGGCACCGCGGCCGGCGGCATCACCGGGCCGCTGGTCTTCGCCGGGCTGACGGAGAGCGGCGTCGTCTCCGACGCCGTGCTCGCCTTCGGCATCGGCGCGGCCCTCATGGTCGCCTCCGGACTCGTCGCCGCCTTCTTCGCCGTGGCCGCAGAAGGCCGCGCCCTGGAGGACGTCGCCAGACCGCTGTCCGCCGTACCGGACGACGACCGGCCGGCGGACGGATCCACCGGCCAGCAGGTCACGTCGCGCTGAGGGCGACCGCGGGCCGCAGCCGCGACGCCCGCACCGCCGGATACAGCCCCGCCAGCACGCCGATGACCAGCGTCGCCGCGAAGCCGCCCGCCAAGGACCACACCGGCACCACCGGGGTCCAGCCCTGCGCCAGGGCGAAGCCGAACGTGGCCGCCGCACCGAGGACCGCGCCGCCCGCGCCGCCGATGGCCGACAGCAGGAGGGACTCCGTGAGGAACTGGACGCGGATCGCGCCCCTGGTGGCCCCGATCGCCCGCCGGAGACCGATCTCCGCCCGGCGCTCCAACACCGAGATCACCATGGTGTTGGCCACGCCGACCCCGCCGACCAACAGCGCCACCGCGCCCAGGCCCAGCATCAGCGCGGTGAGGCCCTCGTCGGTGGCGGCCTTCGCCGCGAGCGCGTCGGAGGGCCGCGACACCTTGACGGAACCCGCGTCACCGGGGTTGACCGTACGGGGCAGGACGGTGCGCACGTCCTCGACCGTGGCGTCCGGGGAGCGCTCGAAGAGCATCGACGGATGCCCGTCGAAACCCAGGTACTCCTCCGCAGCGGGGAAGCCGACCAGCGCCACCCGGTCCAGGACGGGCACCAGTTCCACGGGTTCGAGCACGCCGACGACGACCACGTACTCGTCGTTCATCACCACCTTCTCGCCCGGCGCGGTGACGCCCAGGCGCCGGGCCGCGATCGAGCCGAGGACCGTGACCGGCAGCCGCTCGTTCGCCGCGGTCAGCCACGTCCCCTGCGCCACCTCGGCGTTCAGCGCCGTCAGGAGGTCCGTGCGCGCCGCCTGGACGCTGACGCCCGCGGTCCGCTCCTTGGGCACCACGTCGCTGCGCCGGACCTGCGCGGGCACGTCCCCGGTGGCCGTCGCGTGCTGGACGGGGCCGATGCGCTCGACCATGGCCACCGCCGACTTCGGCAGCTTCGCCTCGTTGCCCTCGGCGTCCTTGCCCGCCTCGACGGTGAGGAGGTTGGTGCCCAGCCGGTCGAGCCGGGCCATCAGGTCCGCCCGGCTGGAGTGCGAGAGCCCGACCACGGCGACCATCGTCGCGATTCCGATGGCGATGCCGAGCGCGGACAGCACGACGCGGGCGCGCCGGGCGCGCAGCCCGACCGCCCCCAGGCGCAGCACGTCGGCCGGCGCCAGCCGGGCGGGCCGCAGTCGCGGTGACCTCGGGGCGCGGGCGTGTGGGTCGCGGGCGTTCATCGCGCACCCGCCTTCCCGGTGCGGGAGCCGGCTTGCCCGGTACGGGAGTCGGAGACGACCTCGCCGTCCCGGAAGCGGACCCGGCGCGGCAGCGCGTCCGCGACGTCCTGGTCGTGGGTGATCACGCAGACGGTGGTGCCCGCCGCGTTCAGCTCGTGCAGCAGGTCCACGACGACCTCGCCGGACGCCGTGTCCAGGGCGCCGGTCGGCTCGTCGGCGAGCAGCAGGTCCGGCTCGCCGACCAGCGCGCGGGCGATGGCCACCCGCTGCTTCTCCCCGCCGGACAGCTCCGCGGGCCGGTGGCCCAGCCGGTGACCGAGGCGTACCCGCTCCAGTGCGGCGCGGGCGCGGGCCCGGCGCCGACGGCGGGGCACCCCCGCGTACAGCAGCCCGTCCGCGACGTTGTCGACCGCGTCGCGGCCCGCCGCCAGGTGGAAGTGCTGGAACACGAAGCCGATGTGGCGGGCGCGCAGCGCGGACAGTTGGGCGTCGGACAGATCGGCCACGTCGTACCCGGCCACCCGCACGGTGCCCGTCGTGGGCGCGTCGAGCGTGCCGACGACGTTGAGCACGGTCGACTTCCCGGAGCCCGAAGGGCCGACGATCGCGACCAGTTCGCCCGCGTGGACGGTGAGGCTCACCCCGCGCAGGGCGTGCACGCCGCCCGGGTACGACTTGCCGACGTCGCGCAGTTCGACGACGGGGACGGCTCCGGGCACGGTGACCGTCTCGACGGGGAGCGCGTCGCGCGCGGGTGAGGGGTCGGGGGCGGCGTCCGGGGAGTGCGGGGTCGTCATTCCTCGGCCACCCCGACCTCCTGGCCCTCCGCGAGCTGCGCGCCGCTGACCTCGATGCGGCCGTCGGCCGTCATCCCCGTCTCCACCCGCACCATCCGGGAGGTGGCGCCCTCGACGAGTTGGAGGCCGTAGCCGCCGTCCGCGCCGCGCAGCGCGACGACCGCCTCCACCGGGACCGTGAGGACGCCCTTGCGGCTCTCGCGGACGAACCGGACGCTCACCGTGGCCTTGGCGTCCTCCTCGGAGACCGCGGACGCGCCGCCGTCCAGGGCGACCTCGACCGTGATGCCGTTCTGTGCCGGCGCGTCGGCCGGTCCGCCCGGTTCCTGCGGGCGGACCGTCCCCGTGACCCCGCCCCGTGCCCGCGCGCCGCTGGGCAAGGTCACCTCGACCCGGGTGCCCGGGGCGGTGAGCGACACGTCGCCCTGCTCCAGCTCCGCGCGGACCACGGGCCGGGTGGAGGCGACGGTGAGGACGGTCGTCTCCGGACCCACCCGGTCGGCGAGCGCCGCGTCGGCCCGTACGACGGTGACCTCCTCGGGCTGGAAGACGACGTCCCCGTGGCCGACCGTGCCCGACGGGGTGCGGTTCAGCGACTTCTGCCACCGCTTGACGGCGGCTGCCGTCCCCTCGTCGTAGCGCGGGTCGACGTGGATCCCGCTGCCGTACCCCAGGGCGACGAGATTGCGCTCCAGTTGGAGCACGTCGCTGCCGCGGGCGCCGACCTTCATCTCGCGGAAGGCGGGCACCGGCCCGTACAGCAGGGTGACGGGCTTGTCGTCGAGTTCGAAGAGCGCCCGGCCGCGGGTGACCTTCGCGCCCTCCCGCGCCGCGACCGTCACCGTGCCGGGCGCGGCCGACCTGACCGCGCGGCGCTGGGCGAAGTCGATCGTGCCGTCCACGGTGGTGGACCGCACGAGGTCGGCCCGGGTGACGGTGGCGGTGGCCGGCGGCAGGTCGCCGCGGCCGTCCGCGGCCTCGACGTTCCCGCCGTCGTACACCAGGGCGCCCGCGCCGAGTGCGGCGGCCACCGCCGTGCCGCCGATGAGGAAACCGGTACGGCGCTTCATCTACTGCATCCCGTCCAGACCTTCGAGCAGCTTGCCCTTGCACGCCTCGCGGGCCTTCTTGTACACGGGTGACTTCTCGTCGAGCACCGGGGACACGGGGTTCGGCTCGCCGCCCGGCATGACCCCGCCGCCCGACAGCGTCGGGCTGGCGAACCGGGAGACGCCCTCGTCGCGCATGCACGTGGCGTGCGCCATCAACGACTCGTAGTCCTGCTGCTTGTCGCGCTGGGGCTCCAGGTTGCCCGCCGCGCGCAGCTCCGGGCCGCAGATGCCGTCCTTGCCGCCCTTGTGGCCCTGGCCGCCGCCGACCCGGTCGGGCATCTCGTTGATCGCGTCCCAGTCCAGGTAGCCGCTGAGCTTGGGGTCCGGGTAGTCCTTCGAGCCGCCCTTGGTCCGCATGCACCGGACGTACTCCATCTGAGCGTCGTAAAAGGCGCTCTTCCCCTGCGCGGAGGGCTTCGCGGACCCCTGCCCCTCGCCCTTGCCCCTGGCTGCGTCGGGGCTCGGCTCCAGCGGTACGGAAGCGATCTCGCCGCCGTCCGCGCGCACGCCCTCGCCGTCGTCGCCGCAGGCGACGGAGAAGGCGAGCAGAGGGGCGACGACGACCGCTGCGAGCCGCAGCCGGGCGGCGCCGCGGGAGGTGGTGTGGATGGTCATGGCACGACCGTCAGCCGCCCAGATGGTGATTCGACCATCGCCACATGATGAGCAGGTAACAATGCGCGAGATTGCCCAGCCGACCGCTCCCACCGGTCCTGAACAGCGAAAACCGTCACGCATAATCGGCTCCATGGCCCGTGTACTGCTCATCGAGGACGACGTGTCCGTGCGCGACGGCATGGAACTGGTGCTGCGCCGGCACGGCTACGACGTCGATACGGCCGCCACCGGCGAAGCCGCGCTCGCCCTGCTGGCCGGCCCGGCGGGCGCCGCCGTCGAACTCGCCGTGCTCGATCTGATGCTGCCCGGCATCGACGGCTTCGAGGTCTGCCGACAGCTGCGGGCCACCGGCTCCACCGTGCCGGTGATCATGCTCACGGCCCGCGGCGACGACGGCGACGTGGTCCGGGGCCTGGAGGCCGGCGCCGACGACTACGTCGTCAAGCCGGTGACCGCACCGGTGCTGGAGGCCAGGATCCGTGCGGCGCTGCGCCGCGCCGAGCCCGTGCGGTCGGCCCGCGGCGAGAACCACGCGGGCCTGGTCATCGACCGGGCGGGGCTCACCGTCAGCAAGCGCGGCGCACCGATCACCCTGCCGCCCACGGAGCTGCGCCTGTTGCTCGAACTCTCGGCGTCGCCGGCGCGGGTCTTCAGCCGCGAGCAGTTGCTGCAAGCGGTGTGGGAGCACGGCTTCCTCGGCGACTCCCGGTTGGTGGACGCGGCGGTCGGCCGGCTCCGGGCGAAGATCGAGGACACCCCCGCGCAGCCGCGGTACATCCAGACGGTCCGCGGCTTCGGCTACCGCTTCGGGCCGGTGTGAGCGTGCGCCGCCGCCTGGGGCGCCGCTGCCCGCAGCGCGCCCGGGGCGAGGGCCGCCCCGTGCTGCGGGCCCTGCGGCGGCTCGGCGGGCTGCGCACCCGTCTCGTCGTCGCCTTCGTGCTCGTGGCCCTGGCCAGCGGCGTGACCGCGACCGCGCTCGCCTACCGCGAGTCGCGCACCGCGGTCCTGGAGCGCAAGCAGGACGCCGTGCGCAACGACTTCCGCAACCGCGTCGAACAGGCGGCAGCGGACTTCGACATGCCGCCGGACGAGGTGTCGCTGACCGAGCTGGCGAACGGCGTCGCGGACGGGCTCGGCGACGACGCCCTCGTGGTGGTCCAGTACGGCGCGCTGACGGCCTCGTCCGACGCGTCCGCCGACCGCTCCCGGATCACCCCCGGGCTGCGCGAGGCCGTCAGCACCCGCAACCGGATGAGCTTCCAGCGGGTCGAGTGGAACGGCAGCCCGTACCTGGTGGTCGGCACCCCCGTGACCGCCGACGGGGGCGTGCCGTCCGGCCTCGACGTCTTCGCCGTCACCTCACTGCGGGCGGAGCTCGAAGACACCACGGGCGTGGTCGACGCGGTGCGCACCGGCATCGTGCCGGTGGTGCTGCTCGCCACCGCCCTCGCGCTCCTCGCCGCCGGCACCGTGCTGCGCCCGGTGCGCGAACTCGGGCGCGCCACCCGCCGCCACGCGGCCGGTGACCTCAGCATCCGGGTCAGGGTCCGCGGCCGGGACGAACTGGCCGACCTGGCACGGGACTTCAACGAGACGGCGGACGCCCTGGAGGCGTCCGTCACGGAGCTGCGCGAGCAGGACGCACGGGCGAAGCGCTTCGTCGCCGACGTCTCGCACGAACTGCGCACCCCGCTCGCCGCGATGACGATGGTCGCCACCGTCCTCGACGAGGACGCGGCGCAACTGCCGCCGGACGCGGCCCGCGCCGCGCGCACCGTCAGCGCGGAGACCGCGCGGCTGGCCCGGCTGGTGGAGGACCTGATGGAGATGTCCCGCTTCGACTCGGGCGCGGCACGGCTCAACGTGACCGACACCGACCTCGCGGCGGCCGTCCGCGCCACGCTCTCCCTGCGCGGCTGGACCGACCGGGTGGGCGTGGAGTTGCCCGACGGGGTCGTGGCCGCGGTGGACCGGCGGCGCATCGACGTGATCGTCGCCAACCTCGTGGGCAACGCGCTGCGGCACGGAGCGGAACCGGTCACCCTCACCCTGTCCGCCGACCGGGCCGGCTCCCGGATCGCCGTCGAGGTCGCCGACCGGGGCCCGGGGCTCGCGCCCGAGGTCCTGGCGCAGGTCTTCGACCGCTTCTACAAGGCGGACAGCGCGCGCACCCGCTCGGAGGGCAGCGGTCTCGGCACCGCCATCGCGCTGGAGAACGCCCGACTGCACGGCGGCACCATAGACGCGGCCAACGGCCCCGACGGCGGCGCGGTGTTCACCCTGCGCATACCGTGGCGGGCGACCTGCGAGGAGGAGCGGTGAGGCGCAGGACCCTGGCGGCCGTGGTGGCGGTGGTGCTCGTACTGCTCGCCGGGTGCGGGGTGCGCCCCACCGGCGTCGTCGACGGCGGTCAGTCCGCCGGCGGGCTGACCAAGGGGCTGCGGCTGTACTTCGTGTCCCAGGCGGGCCGCCTGGAGGCGGTGGCGCGCCCCGACATTCCGCTGGAAACGCTGTCCGAGCCCGTCCAGGTCCTCAAGCTCCTCGGGCAGGGGCCGACGCAGGCGGAGCGCGAGTCCGGGCTCTCCACTCTGGTGGGGGCGGACTTCTACTACGGCAGGTACGACGTCAGGGTCCGAGCCGACCGGGTCACGGTCCACGTGCCGCTCCCGCACCTGGACGGCCTCTCGGTCCAGGACCGCAACATGGTGGGCCAGTTGGTGTGCAGCATGGCACGGGCGCGCGCCGTGCTCGACGTCAGCGGAACGAGACGGACCGACGACGTCCCCATCACGGTCCAGCCCCAGGAGGGGGATCCCGCCACGTACGTCTGCTCGGACTTCCTCAGGTAGGTGCACCGGGGCGGTTCACCCGGCGCACCCGGCCGTCGTTCTCGACGGCGGTCACTGGAGCGCGTCCTCGGTGACGGCGTCACACAGATACGCAAAGAGCATGATGCGCATTATATGACTTAGTGCGGCATTCGTTTGAATGCCATGGATATCAGGAAATTCTCTCTCTGGAAAGGAACGTCAGCCCGCGGCGCGGCGAAAGGGGGAGCGGTGACCAAGGCCCCGCATCCCGAGGCGAGTTGGGTGCAGCTCAATGTGACGCCCCGTCAATCGTCCCTGGTGGATCTGTACGGCAAGCTCGCCGACACCGCCCGCGAGGTCCTGGCGGACGGGGCCAGCGCCTTCTTCTTCATGCACAAGCCCCCCGGGCTCAGGGTGCGCTTCCAGGCCGCGGAGGTGGCGGACACCGCCGATCTGCGGGCCGAACTGCTGGAGCGGACCAAAGCCTTCGACGAGCTCGCGGCACCGCCGGTGGCCGCGGTGTACGAGCCGGAGAGCTATCTGTTCGGCGGCGAAGCCGCCATGCCGTGGGTGCACGAGCTGTTCACCGCGGACTCCCTGGCCTGGTTGGACCTGCACACCGGGAGCGGCGGCGAGCCCGCGCCGGCACCGTGGCGGGTGTCCCTGCTGCTGGTGCGCGAGCTGTTGGCCGGGCTCGAAGTCGTCGGGTGGGAGCACCGCGGGGTGTGGGAGGCCGTCCGGGCCGAGACCGGGCGGGCGCTCCCCGGCGGGCTGGCGGACGCCGAGCGGCGCCGGGCCGCCGAGGGGATCCGGCAGTGGTGGGGCCGGCCGCGCGAAGAAGCCCTCGCCGCCCTCCCGGGGGACTGGCCCGCGGTGCTGGCGCAGCACCGGACCGCGGTGGCCCGCGCCGCCGAGGGGTGGCGCCGCGGCTACTTCGAATCCGGCGAAGCCGTGCGCGGCCCGCGCCGCGCCGCCGCGTACGCCGTGATCTTCCACTGGAACCGGGGCCTGATTCCCGCCTCCCGACAGTGTCTGCTCACCGAAGCCCTCGCCGACGACGGGGTGGTCTGACATGGTCGACGTCGGCTCCGTTCGCAGGGTGCCCTTCCCGCTGCTGGGCACCGCGGCGTTGGCGAGGGTCGCCGCCGTCCCCTGCTCGCTGTGGACCGGCGCGGGCAATCCCCTGCTGTTCGCCCGGCTCGCCGCGCACGCCGACGCCGCCGTACGGCAGACCGGGCGCGCCCGGCGCCTGGCCGAGAAGCTGGGCGAAGTCGTCCCCGACCCCCGGCTGTCCGACACCGAACGGCACGCGCTGCTGGCGCTGCGCAGGCGACTGCACTCCGGCGCCGCGCCCCGGCCCGAGGAGTGCCGACTGCTGGACCGGCTGACGGCGGCGCCCGCACGACTGGCCAGGGAAGGCACCGCCCTGGTGCGTGCCGCCCAGCAAGCGGACGTCGTCCAGGCCGACATCGAGCGGGCGCTGGTCGCCGAGCGGCAGCGGATCGGCGCCCTGTCGTGGGCCCTGCTGGACCAGAGTCCCGTGCTGCGGACCTTCGTCGACGCGGCGACGCCCGGGCTGACCCAGGAAGTGACGGCGTACCTCGCCCGCGGCGAGACCTGGACCGGCAAGCGGCTGCGCAAGCGCAGCGGATACCTGTGGCGCGCCGTCGCCCGCGCGGCGGTGAAGACGACGCCCCGGGGGTGGGCCTGTCACGTCGCGCTCGTCCCGGTCGGCGGGGTCAACGGCTGGGCCGGCGCCCGGCTGCTGCCCCCGGGGGCCGTGGTCGGCGCGCTCGCCGCCACGACCGCGGAGAACGTCCACGGCTTGCGCGCCCGGCTCACCGCAGCCGACCCGTGGGACACCGAAGCCCCCGTCGCGTACGCCCCCGCCGCCCTGCACGTCACCGACCCCGACGGACGCCTGCGCTGCTACGGAGTCGACCCCGACGAACCCGGCCGGATGCGTCAGGTCGCCGTGCGCCGCACCCCGCCGCTGGACGCGGTGCTCGCCCTGCTGGCCGACGGACCGCGCCCGCTCGCGGAGTTGGAGCGCACCCTCACCGGAGCCGCCGGCCCCGGCAGCTCCGGTGCGCTGCGCGCCTTCCTCAGCCACCTCGTCCGCCTCGGGGTGCTCCAGCCCTGCGGCACCCCGCGCCACCACGCCAGCGCCTGGGTCCCGCCCGTGCACGTGACCGGGCCCGAAGCCCTGCCCCAGCCGCGCCCCGCCCCGTCCCCGGGCCCCAGTGCCGCAACCGGGCCCCGGCCCCGTGCCGACGGCGACGGCTGGTTCGTCGACTCGTACCGCGCCGTGGACGCCACCGTCCCGGACGCGGGCGTCGCCCGGGTCGAACGGGCCCTCGCCGTGGCCGCCCGTGTAGTGGCGCTCCGCCAGGCCGACCAGCTGACCGCGCCCGCCCCCGCACCCCCGCCGGGCGCCCAGGCCCTCGACGACCACCCCCGTCCCCTCAGCGCCCTGCTCGCCCAACTGCTCCCCGAACAGGACGCCGTGCCCGCAGGGGCACACCCCAGCCGGTACACCGGCTGGCACCCCGCCCACGTCCCCGGCTCCGGCTACGACCGTCTGCTGACCCACGTCGACCGCCACCGGGGCGAGGAGACGATCGACCTAGACCACGCCCTGCTGGACTCGGTGGGCGCGCCGTCCACCGCCGAAGCCCTGCCCGCCTGGCCGCTCGACTGCCTGCTGCGCCCGCTCGTCGGCCCCACCGGCCCCGTCGCCGTCCTGGAGACCGCGTCCGCCGCCGGTGTCCTCGACGCCCGGTTCGCCGACGGACTCAAGGCCCTGCACGGCCGCTACGGACCCGTCGAGAGCTACCGCGCCTTCCTCGCCGCGGTGGAGCGCCGTGCCGGCGTCCGCTTCGTCGAACTGCTGGTGCCACCGGTCGGCGAGCGCGCGGCGAACGCGGTGCGACGACCCGTCACCACCCGCTGGTGGACGGGCGATCCGCACCACGCCGCGTACTGCACCCCCGGCGGCCCGCCCCAGCGCTACCTTCCGCTCGACCGGATCACCCTGCGCCGCGCCCCGCTCGGCGCCGCACCCGGCACCCGCGCCGTCGCGGAGGCCGACGGCGAGCGGATCGTGCCCGTGTACCACGCCACCCGCGCCCCCATGCCGCCGTACAACCTGCTCGTCGGGCTGCTGCTGCGCGCCAGCCACCCCGCGGCGGGCACCGTCATCCGGCTCGACTGTCCCGCGGCGGCCTTCGACCGCCCGGCCGACGAGGTCGTACGGATGCCCCGGCTGACGGTCGGCGGCGACCTCGTCGTGGCCCCGGCCACCTGGCGGGTGCCCCGGGCCCTGCTGTGGTCGCCCCGCGTCGGGGACTTCGCCAAGGCCCGCGCCCTGGCCGCGCTGCGGCACTCGGCCCGGCTGCCGCGCTTCGTCTTCGTCCGGCCCGCGCACGACGCCAAGCCCATGCCCGTCGACCTGGAAGCGCTGCCCACGCTGACGCTCGTCGAACGGATGTGCGCCAGCCGGCCCGGTGACGAGCTCCTGGTCGAAGAGATGCTGCCCGGCCCGGACCACCTGACGCTGCGCGACCCCACGCACCAGGGCGCCGCCGTCGCCGGACAACTGCTGCTGAGGATCTCCCGCACCCGGGACCCCGAGGCGCTCGCGGCGCTCGCCGCAGCCGCCCTCACCCAAGGCGTTCCCGCCCCGACCCCTGCACGGGGGACGGCGGCCGGGACGGTCACCACCCATCCACCCGAAAGGAGAGAGGTTCCATGCCCACCGACGAACTGATCAAGATCGCGGACCTCGACGAACTGATCGACCAGCTCGACGAGCGCGTCACCAGCACCGACCTGCCCACCACCGCCGACCAGGCGGTCACGGCCGTCGGAGCCTGCAGTGGCCTGTGCACCGTCCTGATCTGCAGCGTCATCGGCGTCTGCTGATCGAACAGAGCCGCCCGGGCACGGTTACCGGGCGGCTCACCCAGCCCTTCCTCCACAGGCCCGTCACACCGACAGAAGAGCCGATGTCGCCCAGCGCCCAGCACACCCCCGCCCCCGACCTCGACCCCTTCGCCCTGGCCGTGGACCTGCTCGACGGATACCGAGCCGGGCCGGACGCCGGCGCCGACCCCGGTATCCCCGTGCTCGCTTGGATCGTCACCGCGGCAGGCGCGCCCCGGGCGACCGCCAGTGCGCGCCGCGCCGTCGCCCAGTGGGTGCAGACGATCGGCCACGGCTCACCGCGCCACGGACTCCACGACGGCCTGGCCGGCACCCTCGTCGGGCTCGACCACGCAGCGCGCCTGCACCCACCGCTGCAGCGCGTCGCCGACAGCCTTCGCGACCGCCTCGTGGACGCGGCCGAGCGCCGCCCGTGGGGCACCGAATCCGTCGGGTTCCCCGACTACGACCTCATCACCGGCCCGGCGGGCGTCCTCCTCGCCCTGTCCGCCGGCACCTCGGGCACCGCACCCCTGCTGACGTTCGCCCAGCACCTCGCGGCGCTCTGCGACCACGCGGACCTGCCGCGGCTACGCACCGGGCCGTACGCCGAGCACCCCACGCTGTCCTGGCTGCACGGCCGGATCAACACCGGCATGGGCCACGGCGTGGCCGGGGTCGCGACCGCGCTGACCGCCGCCGTACGGCGCCTGGGACCCGAGCCGCACCTCACCGGCGCCCTGCACCACGCCGTCCACTGGCTGACCCGCCAGTCCTTCGACGACGACCGGGGCATCCGCAGTTGGGACGGCGCGGGGCTGGAAGGCCCGCCGCCGCCCGGCCCCCGCCCCCGCCAGGCGTGGTGCTACGGCAACCCCGGGGTCGCCTGGGCCGTGTGGGACGGCGCCCGCACCATCGACGACCAGGAGACCTCCGAGTGGGCGCTGGACGCCTTCACGACCTTCGCCGACGGCTTCGACGAGGACTTCCACCTCTTCGGGGAGGAGCCGATCGACCTCCTCGGGCTCTGCCACGGGGCGGCGGGCATCCTCGCCGTCACCGACGCCTTCGCCCGGCACGCCCGCCTGCCCGTCGCGGTGCTCCTGCGCACCCGGCTCCTGCACCACTTGGAACGACGCCTCGCTGACCCCGCCGTACGGACGAAGCTGAACCCGGGGCTGTTGGGCGGCGCCACCGGCGTGCTGAGCGCCCTGCTCACCGCCGCCCACGACGGCGACCGCGCCTGGCTGCCCTGCCTGGGGCTGCGCTGAGGGCGGCCCCAGGCAGCACCTCAGCGCAGCCCCAGGCAGCACCTCACCCCTCGGCGAGCTGGAAGTGCCACACCACCACACCCGGCACGTCGGCCGACGCCGCCCGGGCCGCTTCGGGCACCAGCGCGGCGAGCGACCACGGCCACAGCTCCCAAGGACCGTTCGCCACCGCCGTGCCCGGGTCGCCCGCTGCCTGCGAGGGTTCGGGACGCGTCACGACCGGACGGGGCTCCTCGCAACTCCGCACGGCGAACCCCGCGGCGAGCGCTGCCCGCACGTAGTCCCCGATCCGGTGGACGTGGCTCGCCAACCGACCCGGCCGGCCGTCGTCGTCCCGTAGCGCCGGCACCGCACTGCGCGCCACCTGCTCAGGATGTACGTCCGAGGTCACCAGGTGTCCGCCCGGGCGCAGCACCCGGCCGAACTCCGCCAGCACCGGCCGCAGATCGGGCACGTGGGTCAGCGCCAGGGCGCACACCACCAGGTCCACCGATGCGTCAGCGACCGGCAGCCGGTGCAGGTCACCGGTGCGGAAATCGCCGTCGGGGACGCGTTCGCGGGCCCGGGCGAGCATGTCGGGGGAGCCGTCCACACCGATGACCGCGTGCCCCCGGTCGGCGAGGACGGCGGACATGCGACCGGTGCCGCAAGCGGCGTCCAGCGCGGTGCCGGCCGGTAGGCCGTCGAGGAGGTCCCCGAGCGCGGGACCGTCCGTGTCGAAGGCGGAGTTGGGGGAGTCGTAGGTCCGCGACCAGATCCGGTACCCCTCGCCGGGGTCGATCCGGTCGACCTCCACGCCCGCACGCGCCAACCGCTCGTCGTCGAGCAGTCTGCGCACCTCGGCGATCCTCGCCGCGGCGAACTCGCCGTCGTACTCCCCGGTGAAGGTCCGCAGCAGCGCGAGTCCTTCGAGGCCCAACAGATAAGCGAGCGGATTCTCGTGGGTCATCGCCGCACGCTACCGGCGCCCGCGCCCGGGCCGCGAAGGATTTTGCCGGTGAACCCCCGGCGCCCGGGGTGCGTGCTTCGTGTACCCGGATGTGCGGACCCGTCGGCGCCTTCGGGCGCCCGCTGTGGTCCAGGTGAAAGGACGTACGAAGATGCGCAGAGTGCTGGTCGCCGCCCAAGTCGTGTTGCTGACCGCCTCGGTGGCGGGCTGCGCCGGCTTGGACGGCACGTCGAGGGCGCCGGCCGCGGGGGCGAAGCCCCAGGCCGCCGCTGCGCGGGGAAGTTCACCGGCCGCCACCGAGGAGGGGACCTCGCTGATCGCCCGGCTCGACGGCGGACGGGGGGCGAGGGTCGTCGCACTGCTCAGGATCAGCGGTGACCGGGTCACCTTCTCGCTCACGTGGAGCGGGACGGGCCCGCCGCGGTCCGCCGGCGTACGGGCGGGCGGCGACCAGGCGGTGGCGGGGCTGTTCGGCAACGGCCTGCCCGCAGGGGCGCGTTCCGTCGCCGGGCGGATGACCGTCACCGACCCGGCGCAGGCGGAACGGCTCAGGACCCGGCCCGGGGAGTTCACCGTGGACCTGGGCCCGGGGGAGTCGACGGGCGACGGATCCGTGCCGGCCGGTGGCGTGCTGCGCGGGCCGCTCACCGAGTCCGGCCAGCCCGTCGATCCGCTCGGCGTCATCCCGGACGGCGCGCTGCGGGCGCTCGCGGACGGACGCCAGGAGTCCGGCGGCGAAGGGGCCCCGAAGGGCGACAAGGACGCCCACACCACGGTCTCCCTCGACCCCGGCAAGGGCGGCGCCCTGAACTACTCCCTGGCCTGGGTGAACCTCGAACCGCCCACCGCCGCCCAGGTCCACCGGGGGGCGCTGGGGCAGAGCGGCGAGGTCGCCGTCCCGCTCTTCACCACTCCGCTGCCGCGCACCCTGATCGCCGTCTCGGGCACCGTCGAGGTCACCGACCCGGCCACCTTGCGGGACCTCGCCGCCAAGCCGGGCGGCTTCTACGTCACCCTCAACACGGCGGACTTCCCGCGCGGCGCGGTCCGCGGCCAGGTCTTCCGCTGACGGGACGCCCCTCAGGGGCCGACTCTCAAGGGCCGGCCCTCAAGCGCCGGCCCGACACAAAGGGGCGGGGCGGTCTCCCTCCAGGGAAACCGCCCCGCCCCTCGCGTACGACCGGACGTCACTTGGCGAGCTTGCCGTCCGCCCGGACCGCGAACCAGGTGCCGCCCACGCCCTGACCGCTGGTGTCACCGGGCGCCTTGTCACCGGTGAACCAGTACAGGGGCCAGCAGTCGATGGTCAGCTGACGGGTGCCGTCGGGGCGCTTGAACTCGATGACCTGCTTCGGGTCGATGCCCTGGACGCCCTTCAGGGCCGCCTTGTCGAGCATCTTCGCCGGCTTCCACTTCTCCAGGCACGGGCCGGTGCAGTTGGACTTCATCGGCCAGTCCGTGTCCTTGGTGAAGCGGTACAGCGTACGGCCCTTGGCGTCCCGGACGATCGGGCCCAGCTTGGCGTCGTCCCGGACCGACAGCGGCGGAAGCGCGGCTCCCGGCTGCTCGCCCGAGCCCGTGCCCGTACCGGTGCCCGATCCGCCGCCCGTGGTGGCGCCGGCCGCAGCCGCCGTCGCCTTGTTGCCGTCGGGAGCCGCCGCGAACCAGGTGCCGCCCACGCCCTGCCCGTTGGTCTGGCGCGGCTGGGTGTCCTTAGCGAAGCGGTACAGCGGCCAGCCCTTCAAGGTCAGCTGCTGCGTGCCGTCGGAGCGGGTGACCTTGCCGAGGAGCTTGGCGTCCATACCCTCGGCCGCCGCCGCGTCCGCGGCCAGCACCGGCGGCCACGCCTTCGCGCAGTCGCCGTCGCACGTCGACTTGGACGGGGACGCGGTGTCGTTGTCGAAGCGGTAGAGCGTGAAGCCGGCGCTGTCGGTGACCACGGGACCCAGCGGCCCGCTCTTCCAGATGCTCAGCTTGCCCGCCGTCACCGGGCGCACACCGGCGGCCTGCCCCTGGGCGGCGACCGGGGTCTGGGCGACCGAGTCCGCCTTCTTGTCGCCGCCGTCCTCGCCACCGCAGGCGGTGAGCAGCAGCAGCGCCGCCACCGTACCCGTCGCCGTGACCGTCGCGATCCGCCAGTTCCGCATGACTGCTCCTCAGTTCCTTCTCGGATTTCCGCGTGCACCGCGCCACGTCCTTCGGGTGTGCGCAACCGGGCTGCCCTGGGCATGCCGTGCGCCGGTGAGTCCGTGTGCGGGACGCGATTCTTGCGATGGGTTTTTCTTGGTGCTCAGGACCGTCCCGGGGCCGGGGAGGAGGCCGCCGGCCGCCGGGACGGAGTTCACTGTCCGGCGCTTTCGTGCCGTTCCTTGTTCGGTCTCGCCATCAACACGATCTGCTGCGCTGAGCGGTTCAGCCATTGCGAAGGAAATCCGGAAGAGTTTTCCAGCGGCGTTCCGCGGGGTGCTCTGACCCAATTTGCCGGCATGCCGGAATGCGCCCGCGGCAAAGGAACACCGGGGCGATTCCGGAATACGGGAAAAGGGGATCGGCCAGTCGGTCAGGCGCTCAGTCGTTCAGTCGTTCAGTCGTTCAGGCGATCGCTCGGTGGACGGCGTTCGGTGCGCAGGTGTCAGATCCGATCGCCGGCCGCGGCCAGCGGGGCGGGCACCGTCACCCGTAGCCCCAGCACCCCGAGGTCCACCGTGCCCTCGGGTTCGGCGTACCAGCGCCAGTGCGCGCCCGGGACATCCCCGACGGTGAGCACCGTCCAGCCGCCGCGCGGGGACGTCAGCTCGGCGAGGGCCCGGGCCTCTTCGCCGTTCGGGGGCCGCAGCACCAACAGGAAGCCGGTCACCTCGCCGCGGCCGGTGGCCGAGCGGACCAGCCCGAGCCCCAGGTCCTCCGCCGCTTCGAACACCGCGGCCGGCGCCCGGTCCCGCACCTCGGCGACCGAGCGGACGCGCACCACGCCGTGCAGCCCGGGCAGGGCGCTCGCATCGGGGTCCACCGCCACCACGACCGTGTTCTGCCACGGCAGTTCGAGCAGGCCGTGGGCGAGTGCGGTGACCGTGTCTCCGGCCACCCGCAGATCACCCCGTACGCTCAGCGCACCGTTGATCTGGCCGAGGCCCACCATCACCTGGGCGCCGTCGGGGTCGACGCCGACGCGGGCGAGGTGCGGCAGCGTCAGGTGCGCGGCCCAGGACTCCGGCTCCTCCTCGCCCTCGGCCGCGCCAGCCGATGCGATGACGGTCAGCTCCCCGATCCCCGTCGGATCCTTCGCATCGGTCCTCTTCGCTGCGCCGTTGTACGCGAGCGCCGACGGCAGGCCCTCGCGCCGCCAGTCGTTGGGCGCGATCGCCGTCCAGGGCGCCGGCGCCCGGCCCGCCCCCGACACCGCGGCCGTCAGCCCCGACGGCGCGGCGCGCACGGTGTAGACCCGGGTCGGCGACTCCTTGCTGCCGGTGCGCACCAACTCGTCCAGCGCGCTGCGGATCACCACCGGGGTGCGGGTGTCGGCGGCCAGCCTGCGCGCGAGCGCGGCCCGCCGACGGCGCAGCAGTGCGAGCGCCATCGGGCGCGGCAGCCGGGGGCGCAGCACCCGGGCGACGGCGGCGATGCCCCGGCCGAGCGCCCGCAGGCCCCGGGCCAGCTTGCGCCGGGCGATGATGGCCACGGTCAGGGCGGCGACGCCGGCGATGCCGCCGAACAGCAGCGGTAAGGGCACCTGGTCGTTGAGCTTGTCCAGGGGGCTCTTGGACCGGTTGGGGTTGGTCAGCGGCGCCGCCGCGCCCGTCGGGGACTGGGTGCCGTTCCCCGACTGCTGCTGCGGACCCTGCTGGCCCGCCTCGTCGGGCAGCGCGCCGAACTGCACGTCCGCGCCCTCCGCGTCGACGGGCAGCCGCAGCGCGAAGCCGGGGACTACCTGCTCGGCGCTGACGAAGACCTCGCCGCCCGGCAGTTGCCGCCCGGTGTTGAGCACCAGGATCTCCTGGAAGCGGTCCGGGTCGCCGAGGGTGCGGCCCGCGATGTCGGCGAGGCCGTCGACCCGACCGCCGTTCTCCTCCGGCGACTTGACCACGTAGAACTTGGTGAGGTCGTTGGCCGCCGCGAGGGTGTCCACCCGGGCCGGCGGCCCGCCGACGGCCAGCGCGTACGCCGGGGCCGGCAGCAGCAGCACCGTGCACAGCACCAGACCCGACACCACCGCCGGGCCCGCGGCCGGCAGTCGGCCGTGCCGCCGGTGTCGCTGTCGCCGTCGCGCCGTGCCCTGACCGGTTTCACTCATGGGGGCGTCTCGCATCTTCCTGTCTCCTCCTCCGCCAGGTGCGCACGCACGCCGCCGGCGCGCGTCGCGGTCCACACGCGCGGGGCCCGCGGTTCGGTTCAACCGGAGTGCGCAGGAAGCCCTACGACCGGTGCCGGGCGACCGCGCTGAACCGCTCGACGGTCCCGGTACGTGCCTGGCTCGGTGAGCAGACCAGGAGCCAGGAGGCCGACAGATGGCGCGACGACACACCACGGGATGGGAGATCCTGGGGTTCGGCGAGGACCCCACCCCAGGGAGCCCCGAGGACATCCGCACCCTCTCCGGCACCTACCGGGAACTGGGTGACAAGGCCGGTGAGGCGTTCGACCTGCTGCGCGGCGACGGACGCATCCGCAACGGCAAGGGCCAGGCGATGGACGCCCTGCGGGAGCGCATCAAGGAAGTGCCGCGGATGCTGGAGTCCACCCGCAACTCCTTCCAGCGGGCCTCCGACGCGTACAACGACTACGCCGGCGAGTTGGAGAACGCCCAGGGCATCTTGGACCAGGCGATCGACATCGGGCTCGCCAACCAGGACGCGGCGAAGACCGAGGTCGCCGATCCGGCCGCCGACGCCACGCCGGAGCAGGTCGCGGCGAACGATGCCGAACGCGGCCGGGTGGATGCGGCCAAGCAGGAGATGCAGCGCGCCACCGGGCTCGCCAACGACGCGCGGAACCTGCGCGAGGACGCCTCCAACCGGGCCTCGGTCACGCTCCGGGACGCCGCCGGCGACGCGATCCCGGAGCGCAGCGACCTGAAGAAGATCGGCGACTTCCTCGCCGACAACCCCTTCATCGAGATCATCGCCGGCATCCTCGTCGGCATCATCTCGATCTTCCTGCCGGTGGTGGGGCTGCTCCTAGGGGCCGCGCTGCTCACCTTCTCGATCATCCGCATGGTCTCCCAGGGCAAGATCGACGTGGGCGAGCTGATCATCGGGATCCTGACCCTGGTGCCGGGCGGCGTGCTGCTCGGCGGCCTGGGGAAGATCGGTGCGGGCATCGCCAAGCTGTCGAAGCTGGCGCCGCTGCTCGCCAAGGCCGGCGCGGGCGTGGGCAAGGGCTCGGCGGCCATCGCCAAGATCCTCCAGGGGTCCACCGCCTTCCGGAAGTTCTTCGGACCGCTCGGCAAGGGCATCGCCGGAATCAAGATCACCCCGGCCAAGGCGCTGGCGGGCAAGATCGTCATCGACGCGGGCACGGAGTTCGCCCTGGGCTTCACCGCGTCGGGCATCACCGCACTGGCCGAGAAGAAGGCCTTCGACGCGAAGGCGGCGGCGATCGGCGGGGCGATCGGGGCCGCGGTGGGAGGCGCACTCGGGGCCTTCGGCGGAACGACGTTCGCCAACAACATCAAGAACGCCTTCACCGTCAAGGGGAAGTTCAAGAGCAACATCGACAAGGCGTTCTCCACCAAGAGCTTCGGCGTCGGCGCGGACGGGAACTTCGCGTTCAAGAACCTCCTCTTCGTGGACGGCGTGGGCTTCTCGCAGAACACCGGCTTCCACGGCATCAAGGGCAAGACGTCGTCCGACCCGGAGACGGGCGCGATCAAGACCGCCATCACCACGCCCGGGGGGCTGAAGACCGAGACGAAGATCGACCCGGGCGGGCAGAAGCCGCCCAAGGACAAGCCCGCGCCTGCGCCCGTGGTCTCGACGAAGACCGACACCCCGGACGGCTTCAGCTCCGAGACGACCGGCGGGGTCAACACGATCGAGTCGCCCAAGGGCGAGAAGGTCATCTCCGACGGCACCACCACCACGGTGGAGACTCCGGTCAAGGGCGGCTCGTCGCTCAACACGACGTTGAACCCCGGCGGGTTCACGACCTCGGGGCCCTTCGGCGAGATCTCCCGGGGGCCGGACGGCACGACGATCGCCGGGCCCAAGCCGCCGCCCCCGGCGCCCGCGGAGGGGGCGCAGCCCGGCGAGGTGGACGTGAACCTGCCCGGGAACGCCAACGGCGGAAATCCCGGTGGCGGAAACGCCGGCGGTGGCAACATCGGTGGCGGCAACAACGGCACGGTGAACGCGCCGAACGTGAACGCGCCCGACGTCAACACGCCCGACGTCAACACGCCGAACGTGAACGTCCCCGACGGAACGAATGCCAACGGCGGCAACAACCCCGTCGGGAACAACGGGAACAACGGGAACGCCGGCGACATCGGCAACATTGGTGGCGTCGACCTCAACGACCCGGACCTGATCCTCCCGGACCCCCTGCCCGTCAACAACGACGTCATCCAGGGCGGCGGAAACCTCCCCGGAGGCAACGTCCCGGACGTCAACGCCCCACAGGTCAACCTTCCGCAGAACAACGCCCCCGAGGTCAACGTTCCGCAGCAGAACAACGCCGAGGGACCCCAGCCGGACGTGCCGGCCCCGCCGAAGTTCATCTTCAACGAGGGCGGCATCAGCACCCCCGACGGCGGCCTCTCGGTCTCGAACAACGGTCAGTTCAACACCGTCAACACGGACACGGCGTCCATCGACAACCAGAACAACACCATCTCCGTCTTCGACGTCCCGAACCCGCCCGGCACCGCGCTGCCCGTCGCCGGCGTCAACAAGGGCGACGGCACGATCACGCTGGATGTGGGCGGCAACCACACCATCACGACGAACGCCAACGCCCCGGGCACGGTGAACCTGGACAACAACCCCATCGGGATCGACGCGGCCGGCAAGGTCACCTTCACGGGCGGCGACAACGGACAGACCGTCACCCTGCCGCCGGCCGGCAGCGCCAACCCGGTCACCGTGCAGGACGGCGCCACCACCACCGTCATCAACCCGGACGGCACGGCCACGGTCAACACCAGCGGCAGCCCGGTCGGCACCGCCTTGAACGGCAACGGCTTCTCCGTGAACACCGGCGCGGCCAACCCGAGCACGGTCCAGTTCAACGGCCCGGCCGGCACCCTCGACATCACCCCCGGCACCGGCCCGAAGGTCACCGTGGACCCGGCCGGCACCGTCACCGTCGGCAACACCACCGGCACGGGCCCCGGCACCGGCAACCTGGCGGGCCCGAACGGCACGGTCGCCTTCGGACCCCAGGGCCACACCCTCAGCACACCCGGCCCGAACGGCACCTCCTTCACCATCGGGCCCGACGGCTCCTTCGACAACGGCGGCATCAAGCTGTCCCCGGACGGCACCGCCGACACCGGCACCACGAAGGTCGCGCCCTCGGGGAGCGGCGGACCGACCGTGGTCACCGCCGACGGCCTGGACGTGACCGTCGGCAACGACGGCGTCCTCACCGTCAAGACCTACGACAGCGGTGCGATCACCACCGGGCCGCACTCCGCACAGCCGACCGCCGCCCAACCGGTTCAGCACGGCGACGCGTCCATCGGCCTCGACGGCACCGGCGCGCCCGTCATCACGGTCAACCCCGGCAACGGCACCGTGCTGACCATCAACAGCGCCAGCACCACGGTCACCTCGGGCCCCTTCGCCTCGGTGAACGGGCCGGGCGGACAGAGCACCACGCTGCCCGGCACCCCCGGGGCCAACCCGACCGGCACCGTCACCACCGCACCCGACGGCACCACGTCGGTCGGACAGGGCAACACCACCCTCACCACCGGCCCCGGTGGACAGACCACGGTCGCCGGCGGCGGCAACCCCACGGTCACGGTCGCTCCGGGGGCCAACGGCGGCCCGGTCACCGTCACCACCTCCGACGGCAGCTCCTCGACGCTGAACAACGGCGGCGCACAGACCTCCGTGAACACCAAGCCCGCGGCGTCCGCGACCGTGAACGCGGGGCAGGGCGGCCCGCAGACCACCAGCCAGGCACCCGCCGGCGCCAACACCACGGTCGTGCACACCCCGGACCACACCACCGCATCGGACGTCGACGGCGGCTTCAGCATCGACGAGACCCAGACCGTCAACACCGGCGGTGCCACCGTCACCACGGGCACCGACCCGGCGGGGAAGCCGACCGTCGACATCGCCACGCCCGACGGCGCCGGCGGCACCAACAACTCCACCGTCACCCCCGGGGGCATCACCACCCCCGGGGCCGGGGTCACCACCCCCGGCGGGGGCAACGCCCAGATCACCCCGACGCCCGGCGAGGGCGCGGCGCCGACCACCGTCAACGTGGGCAACGACGGTTCGTTCACCGTCAACGCACCCGGCGGCGACCAGGCCGACGTGGGTCCGCTCGGCACCGCGCCCGCCGAAGGCGGCGGCGGTACGACGCCCGGCGACGCGAAGATCACCAATGCCAACGGGGACTCCATCGCCTCCGCAGGCAACACCACCACGGTGAAGAACGACGGCTTCACCACCACCTTCACCGGCGGCGACAACGGAACCACCGTCAACACCGTGCAGGACAAGAGCGGGATCGGCCACAGCATCGACCCCAACGGCCAGGTCACCGTGCAGAACTCGCCCAGCAAGGCGACCATCACGGCCGCCAACAACGGCGGCACGGTCACCACCCCGCCGAACACCGGCGCCCTCGGCGTGCCGACCTTCGAAGGCGGCGGCAACACCCTCAACAACGGGCAGGGCGGCATCACCATCACCACCCCCGGCTCCGACCCCACCTTCGACCCCGGCACCACGACCGTGCACCACCCCACCCAGGTGAACGGCCTCGACGGGGTCGTCACTGTCAACCACGGCCCGGCGACCGGCTCCTTCGCCCCCGGCGGCGTCGTCGAACTGAAGCCCTCCGGGAACGTGGTCGACGGCGCGACCGTCGACACCGCGGGCAACCCGGTGGGCGACCAGCCGGGCGACACCACCGTCAGCACGGTGACGGGCGACGGCAAGGGCCAGATCAACGTGCCCGCGTTCGGCGACGGCGGCAGCATCGCGCACAGCGGGTTCTTCGGCGGCCCGACGACCGTCAACACCGGCAACACCACCATCGTCAAGACCTCCGACGGCTTCGTGGAGAACGCCGGCACGGCCGGCCAGAAATCCGGCCTCTTCGACGGACCGAACAACCCCAACAACCCGGCGCCCAAGGCCCAGCCCACCTTCACCGTCGGCGGCAGCGACAACGCCGGACCGAGCGTCGAGATCCCCACCAAGGGCGGCGGGTCCACGGTGCACGGCGACACCTTCGACGTGAAGGGCCTCGGCGGGCCCTTCTTCGAGGTCTCGGTACCCGGCGCCGCCGGCGGAGCGAACGACAAGGTCACCGTGACACCGGGCGGCAACCTCGTCGGCCCCGGCGTCGTCCAGCCCCCGGCACCGACCGCCGGCGGCCCCCTGCCACCGGCGACGATCACCCTCAGCAACGGCGGCGTGGTGACCGCGGGCAACCCGCCCACCTTCACCCCGCCCACCGGCGGCAACACCACCCTCACCTTCAACACCAACACCGGAACGGCGACCACGACCGACGCCGGCAGCGGAATCACCATCACCCAGAACCCCAACGGCTCCGCCGACTTCCAGAGCACCAAGGGAGGCCAGACCGACACCTTCACCGTGAAGAACAGCGGCGTCAGCGGCACCGTCAACACCGGCGGCGACAACGCGGCCACCTTCACCGTCAAGGCCGGCGACAGCGGCGCCGTGAAGGTCACCGACGGCGGTGGCAAGACGCTGGAGCTCGACCCGGGCGGCTCCTTCAAGGAGCAGCACTCGGCCTCCCACGAGTACGACGCCTACGCCGGCTCGCCCACGGCGGTGAACGAGTACCAGGACTACGGATACGAGGCCGCCACCAACATCATCAAGGGCCTGATCAGCAACCTCGTCACCGCCGGATACCAGATCAACGAGCTCGGCGTCGATCCGCAGACGGCCCTGGAGAACGCCGGAGTTAAGGCGGGCAACGGCCTCGCGAACGGCCTGGCCAACAAGAAGCTGGAGAACCAGTACGGCTTCAAGACCAACGGACTGGAGACCGGACTCGCCGGCATTCCCACCAAGACCATCGGCAACCTGAACAACAACCAGGACACGGAGAACCTCAATCCGACCCCGGATCCGGCCCTGTCGTCGACGTCCTGAGAATCCGCTGAACCGCACCGCACACCCGCACGTGTTCACAGTGCGCAGGCGTCACCGGGCCCACCCGGCCCGGTGACGGCCCGAAGACCGCCGCGCGGCGCGCACCCCACCCGACATCCCGTCAGTCACCCACACCCGAAGGACCAGCCATGGCCGACTACATCGTCAACGACGAGAAGCTCAACCAGACCGCCGCCAACACCATGAACCAGTACGACACCGCGATCGCCCAACTCCAGGCGATCCAGACCGAACTGCGCGCCCTGGTCGCCGACGGCTACAACACCCCCTCCGCGAAGACCGACTTCACCGACTTCTGCGAGGACTTCTTCAGGGGGTACGACTCGGTCGTCCAGGGGCTCCAGGGCGTGTCCAAGTACATGAAGGGCGTCGGCGACGGCTTCGCCCAGCTCGACCGCGACCTCGGCGCCAGCCTGCGCGGCTGACCGCCGCCCGCCCCGGGGGGCGATGCGTCCCGCCCCCGGCCCCGCCCCCGACCGACCCCGTACCGCCCACGCGAGCATGAGGAGCGCCATGCGGCTGACCGTCACCGCGGTCGACCCCGAAGAGGGACAGAGCGCGGACTTCCTGATCGAGACCGACCCCGCGGTGCCGGCCGGCGACCTCGCCGCGGAGATCGCCCACCACCTGCACGGCACGCAGTCCCATCCTCGACCGGCGCTCTACCGCGGCGCCGAACGGCTCCCCGACGACCGGCCCGTCGGCGAGTTGGAGCTGCGGCCCGGGGGGCTGCTCGGCATCGGCGGGCCCCTGCCGCTGCCCGGCGCCGAACCGGACGGCGTGGCCGAACTCAGGGCCGTCGGAGGGACTGGCGCCGGCGCGGTCTTCCGGCTGCCGCCGGGCGAGTACGCCGTGGGGTCCGATCCGCACCACCCCCTGCACCTGGCCGCCGAGGGGCTGCCCGGGACCGCGGCGCACCTCAAGGTCGCCGCCGACGGCACCGCCAACGTGCGCGCCGCGGCCGACGGCGTACGACTCGACGACGCACCCGTGCCCGAGTGGACGCCGTTCCCCGTCGGCGGGATCCTCACCGCAGGTCCCGTGCTGCTGGAACTCGCCGAGCCGTCCCGGCCCGACGCGGCCCTCCAGCCCTCCGAGGACGGCGCGGGCCTCGACTACAACCGGCCGCCGCGGCTGCTGCCCCCGCCCGTGCGGGACAAGTTCCGACTGCCGATGCCGCCGGCGAAGCCGCCGCGCAACCCGCTCCAACTCGTGATGATCTTCGCGCCGCTGGCGATGGCGCTCGTCGCGGTCGTCGTCTTCGGCAACATCCGCTTCCTCGTCTTCGGCCTGCTCTCCCCGGTCATCGCGATCGCCAGCCAGGTGTCCAACAAGCGGCGCGGCAAGGAGAACTACGAGGACCAGATGAAGGAGTACGAGCAGCGCAAGACCGAACTCGACGCGGACGTGGCCGAAGCGGTCCTCGCCGAACAGCGCGCCCGGCGCGCCGCCTGCCCCGACCCCGCCCTCGTCACCCTGATCGCCACCGGCCCCCGCCAACGGCTGTGGGAACGGCGCTGGCGGGACGACGACTTCCTGGTGCTGCGCCTCGGCGTGGCCGACCGGCCGGCGTACTTGGAGCTGGAGGACCCCACCGAGGCCGAGCACCGCCGGATGCTCACCCGTACCACCCACGCCGTCCCGGTCGCGGTCTCGCTGCGCGCCGCCGGGGTCATCGGGGTCGCCGGGGGAGCGGTGGCCGACCCGCTGGTGCGTTGGCTCGTGGGCCAGAGCGCCGTTCTGCACAGCCCCTCCGACCTGCGGATCTGCGTACTGTCGGGGAACCGCGACCGGGCCGGGGACGCCGAGCGCTGGTCCTGGTTGCACTGGCTGCCGCACACCGCCCCCATCGGCGAGGACACCTTCAGCCTGGCCGGGCCGACCGCCGAGTCCGTGGGGCGCCGGATCGCCGAACTGACCGCCGTCGTCGCCGCCCGGCGGGCCGCCGGCGACCGGGCACCGCGCGGCGGCGCCGCCGGCGAACCCGACGTCCTCGTCGTCCTCGACGGGGCCCGTAGGCTGCGCTCCCTGCCCGGAGTGATCCCGCTGCTGCGCGAAGGCCCCGCCTACGGCGTGTACGCGCTGTGCATCGACGACGAGGCCCGGATGCTGCCCGAGGAGTGCCAGGCCGTCGCCGTCGCCACCGCCCAGGGGCTACGCGTCGAGCAGGACTCCGCCGACCCCGTCGCGGGCGTGCTGATGGACGCCCCCGACCGCGGCTGGGCCGTCGGCGTCGCCCGGGCCCTCGCCCCCGTACGGGACGTCGGCGACGACGCGGAGGAGACCCTGCTGCCGTCCTCCGCCCGGCTCCTGGACGTCCTCGGCCTGGAGCCGCCGACGGCGGACGCGGTCGCCGCGGGCTGGACCCTGGGCGGACGCACCACCCGGGCCGTGCTCGGCGAAGGCGTCGACGGCCCCTTCGCCGTCGACCTCGCCGCGGACGGCCCGCACGCGCTGATCGCCGGGACCACCGGCTCCGGCAAGTCCGAACTCCTCCAGAGCCTGGTCGCCTCCCTCGCCGTCGCCAACCGGCCCGACGAGCTGAACTTCGTCCTCGTCGACTACAAGGGCGGCAGCGCCTTCGCCGAGTGCGAACTGCTGCCGCACACCGTCGGCATGGTCACCGACCTCGACACCCACCTCGTGGAGCGCGCCCTGGTCTCCCTCGGCGCGGAGCTCAAGCGGCGCGAGCGGATCCTCGCCGACGCCGGCGCCAAGGACATCGACGACTACATGGACAAAGCAGCCAAGACGGCCAGCGGTGCCGGGCTCGATCCGCTGCCCCGACTCGTCCTCGTCATCGACGAGTTCGCCTCCATGGTGCGCGAACTGCCCGACTTCGTCTCCGGGCTCGTCAACATCGCCCAGCGCGGACGCTCGCTGGGCATCCATCTGATCCTCGCCACCCAGCGGCCGTCCGGCGCCGTCACCGCCGACATCCGCGCCAACACCAACTTGCGGATCGCGCTGCGCACCACCGACGTCAGCGAGAGCCGCGACATCATCGACAGCCCCGACGCCGGCGAACTGTCGCCGCGCACCCCCGGCCGCGCCTACGCGCGCCTGGGACACGCCGCCCTGCTGCCCTTCCAGACCGGACGCATCGGCGGCCGGCGTGCCCAGAAGGCGACCCAGCGCACCGAACGCCCCGCGCCCACGCTCACCGAGGTCCACTGGGAGCTTTTGGGCGACCCGCCGCCGCGGCGCACGACGGCGGCGGAGCCGACCGCCGTGCAGCCCATCACCGACCTCGCGGTGCTGGTCACGGCGGTACGGGAGGCGTCCGAGCAACTCGGTGTCGACCCGCCGCGCCGCCCCTGGCTGCCGCCGCTGCCCGAGCTGCTGACCCTGGACGAGATCGCCGCGGCGCTCCCGGAGCCCGCCGCGGACGCCCCCGAGGCGACCGTGGACCTCGGCGCCGCGGTGCCGAGCGCCCTCGCCCCCGTCGCGTACGGACTGCTCGACCTGCCGGACGAGCAGATCCGCCGCCCGCTCGCCTTCGACCTGGACTCCATGGGCCATCTGCACCTCATCGGCTCGCCCCGCGGCGGCAGGTCCCAGACCCTGCGGACGCTGGCCTCCGCCATCGCGGACACCCACAGCACCGCCGACGTCCACCTCTACGGGCTGGACTGCGGCAACGGCGCCCTCACGGTGCTGAGCCGGCTGCCGCACTGCGGCGCCGTCGTGGACCGCACCCAGATCGAGCGCGTGGGCCGGCTGCTGGACCGGCTCGCCAAGGAGGCCGCGAGACGCCGCGTCCTGCTCGGCCGGGCCGGCGCGTCCGACCTCACCGAACTGCGCCGGCAGCTGCCCGAGGACGAGCGCCCGCCGCACCTCGTCGTGCTGATCGACCGCTTCGAGGCGTTCGAACGGGACTTCGGCCAGTACGACCAGGGCAGCGTCATGGACGCGCTGGTGGCGCTGTTGCGCGAGGGCGCCAGCGCCGGCGTCCACGTGGTGGCCACCGGCGACCGGGTGCTGACGCAGGGCCGGTTCTCCTCCAGCACCGAGGACAAGCTGGTGACCCGGTTCAACGAGCGCAGCGACTACTCGATGGTGGGCCTGTCCCCGCGGACCGTCCCGGAGAACCTGCCGCCCGGTCGCGCCGTCGAGGTGCGCACCGGCCGCAGCGCCCAGATCGCGCTGATCGCCGCCGACCCCTCCGGCCCGGCCCAGGCGGAGGCGCTGACCGCGCTCGCCGAACGGGTGCGGGAGCGGGACCGGCACGTGCCCGCCGACCTCCGCCCCTTCCGGGTGGACGTGCTGCCCGACGAGATGGACTTCGCCGAGGCGTGGCAGAGCCGGCCGCCCCGGACGTCGCCGCTGTGGGCGATGGTCGGCGTCGGCGGCGACGAACTCGCCGCGGTCGGCACGGACCTGTCGCGGGTGCCGTCCTTCCTGATCGCCGGGCCGCCCCGGTCCGGGCGCAGCACGGTCGCACTCACCATGGCGCGCTCCCTGCTCGCCCAGGGCACCAAGGTCGTCGTGGTCGCGCCGCTCGCGTCGCCGCTGCGCGCGCTGGCGCACGAGGAGGGGGTGGTCGAGGTCTTCGGCGACGCCGACCTCGCCGTCACCGACTTCCGGGCGGCCCTCGGCCGGGTCGACAGCCCGGCCGGTGCGGTGATCGTCGACGACGGAGAGGTGATGGTGAACTCCGAACTCGACGGCGACCTGTTCGCCCTGGCGCGCGGCAGCGCCGGCGACGGCTGGGGACTGGTCGTGGCCGGCAACAACGAGGCGCTGCTCAGCGGGCTGCCCGGCTGGCCGTCCACGATGCGGCGCAACCGGTGCGGCGCACTGCTCGCCCCGCGCTCGGTCACGGACGGCGAGATCGTGGGGCTGCGGGTGCCGCACGGCATCCTGGGCGCGGACAGCGAGCCGGGCCGGGCCCACGTGCACCTCGGGGACGGCCGCTACCGGACCGTCCGGGTGCCCAGGCCGGCCCCGACGGCACAGAACTACGGCGCGGCGCTCACCGCCTGACACCGCGCCGGCACCACGAAGGGCCCGGACCGTCTCCACGGTCCGGGCCCTTCTGCGACCCCGTCAGGTGCCGGCGCCGACGGCGGCGGGCTCGCCCTGCGGCGCGTACTCGAAGGAGAACGTGCCGGTGATCGCGGAGAACACCTCGTTCAACTGGTCGGCCAGCGGCAGATTGGGGCTGTAGCACGTGATGACCAGCACGCGCCGGGAGCCGGGCACCGGCACCACCGTGTGCATCACCAGCATCTTGGACGACACACCGTGCGCCACGTCGCTCTGCTCCACGCCCGTCAGCCGCCCGACCCGGCCGATGCGTGGCAACTCGACCGTGGTGAACCGGCGCTCCACCCCGCTGTGCTTGCGGCGGCGCCCCGTGGTGGAGAACTGCCGGGCCAACTCCTGGGCGGAGAACGTCTCGCCCGGCGGCGGGCTCAGGCTGAAGATCATCACCCCGGCCATCAGCAGGCCGTCCTCGTACATCGTGGTGGTGCCCGCGGCGTACAGGGCGCCGTGCTGCCGGGCCGTCGCGAGGATGCGCCGGGCGTTGCGGAACATCGCGTTGATCAGGTCCCGGTCGGCCTTCTTCGGCGCCTGGCGCAGCATCTCGGCGCGGACCGGTACGAGGCCGTCCCCGTCGAGGTCGTAGTGCGCCCAGGTCTCCGGGATCGCGATGCCGAAGGAGTCCGGTGCCCGGTCCGGGGCGGCCGGGTGCGCGGGTGTGCTGGTGTGCGGCTCGGCTTGCTCGTCCATGGGACGTGCGCCCCTCCTCGGTGGGTGGAACCGTCGGTCGTCTGGGTGGTCTCGGTGTCGCGGGTGTCGTCCGGGCGCTTCACTGCTTCGCCCCGCCGTTGCCGCCCTCCTTGAGCGCGGACGCCATCTCCTTGTCGGCGTCTGCGAACGCCTTGACGATCGCCTCGCACCCGTCCTTCAACGTCTTGCACTCGCGCTTGAGCTGGAAGCGGCCGTCGTTCCAACGGTCGTCGAAGTTCGACCCGGCCGCGGCCAGCGGCGGACCGACGGCGACCGCGTCGAACCCGGCCGACCGGGTCTCGATCAGGTCCATCACCCGACCCAGGAGCTCACCCATGCTCTGCACCTCCGTGCCGGGCATGTCAATCTCGGCCATCAGCCCTCCAGCCGGCGGAACCGACGGGACGCTCCCGTCGTGTCCGACACACGGATCAGCCGGATGAAAGGTTCAACCACAAGTTGTTGAACAGCCGAACGGAAGGTGAAACGCTTACTGAGTGGCGATTCAACTACGAGCGGCAAAGCAGAAGTTGACGAGGAACGTGACCGTGCTCGCGCTGGGCGTCGGAGTCCTCGTCGCCGCGATCGTCGCCAACCGCCCGGCCGGTGCCGACGGCGCGCCGCCCGACAGCGCCTACGTCGCCCTCGCCGACGTCCCCGCGCCCCCCGCCGCGCCGCCCCCGGGACCCGACGCTTCCACCGGCACGTACACCGTGGAGTGCGGACGCAACGAACGCGGCCACTACAACACCGACAACCTCGTCACCTCCCCCGGCCTCGTCGGCGGCGCCCACCACACCCACGAGTACGTCGGCAACACCACCACCAACGCCCGCTCCACGGACGCCAGCCTCGCCGCCGCGCCCACCACCTGCCGCGGCGACGACCGCTCGGCGTACTTCTGGCCCGTGCTGCGCCGGCTGGACCGCGCCGGCTCGGACGCCGAGGCCCACGGCGGCGGCAAGCACGGCAACACCGGCCAGATCGTCGTCCCGTCGTCGGTGCGCATCGCCTACCACGGCAGCCCGGTCAGCGAGGTCGTCCCCCAGCCGGCGGGGCTGCGGACCATCACCGGCGACCCGGTGGCCGCCACCACCACCGACGAACACGTCCGGGCCAGGTGGGGCTGCTCCAGCGCCCCCGACCGCACCACCACCAAGTACCCCCGCTGCCCGGCCGGCAGTGACCTGACCCGTACGTTCTCCTTCCCCAGCTGCTGGAACGGGCTCCACCCCGACAGCGACGGACACCGCGCGCACATCGTCTTCCCCGCCGCCAACGGCGCCTGCCCGGCCGCCACCTTCCCCGTCCCGGAGCTGAGGATCACCCTCACCTACGACCTCCCCGAGAAGGTCGCCTTCGCGGTGGACTCCTTCCCCGAGCAGCGGCGCGACCCGAGGACCGACCACGCCATGTCCGTGAACGTCATGTCGGACCGACAGCGCGCCGAGGTCGCCGACTGCCTCAACGAGGGCCGCGACTGCCGCGCGGCGCGCCCCTGACCGTCCACCGGCTGAACCGTCCCGGCCCCGCGTCCGTGTTGAAGACATCGGACCGGCCAAGGACGGAGTGAGTGGATGGCGGCACTGTGGTCGCGCACTCGGCAGAAGTCGAGCGATGAGGTACTTGTCCGGGCGCTGTACGAGGAACACGGCAGAGCCCTGCTCGCGTACGCGCAACGGTTGACGGGGGACCGCAGCGCCGCGGAGGACGTGGTCCAGGAGACGCTCATCCGGGCCTGGCGGCACCAGGAGGTGCTGACCAACGGGAAGGGCTCCGTCCGCGGTTGGCTGCTCACCGTGGCCCGCAACATCATCACGGACCGCAGCCGGGCGAAGGCGGCGCGACCCACCGAGGTCGCCGAGTCGCCGACGAGCGGACCCGTGGCGCACGACCACGCCGAGGCGGTGGTCGACTCCATGGTGGTGATGGAGGCCCTGGACAAGCTGTCCCCGGACCACCGGGACGTGCTGGTGGAGATCTACTTCCAGGGACGCACCGTCACCGAGGCGGCGAAGGTCCTCGGAATTCCCGCCGGGACGGTCAAATCCCGGTCACACTATGCGCTGAAGGCCCTGAGAGAGCAGTACGGGGAGAAACCGAGAACCGGTCGGCTGGTCGTGTTGAAGGAGGCAGTGGCATGAGCATCCAGCAGCATGACGGCGAACTGCTCGGCGCCTATGTGCTCGGCGCCCTCGACGAGGAGGAACAGCGCAGGATCGAAGGCCACGTGGCCGAGTGCGAGGGGTGCCGTGTGGAACTCGAAGCCCTGAGGGACCTGGAGGCGACCCTCGGCGAAGTGCCACCGGAAGCCTTCCTCGACGGGCCGCCGCAGGGCGGTGACCTGATGCTCCGACGGACCCTGCGCCAGGTGCACGCCGAGCGCTCGCGGTCCGACGGCCGGCGCAGGGTGATGCTCGCGGTGGCCGCGTCCGCCGTCGCCGCGGCCGTGTTGGGCGCGGGCTTCCTCGTCGGGCGCACCACCGCGGACGAGGGCGAGACGGAGGCGGTGCCCAAGCCGCCGACGATCTCCGCGCCGCCCGTGGTGCCGGAGACCAAGTTCGGCTCGGGCACCGACACCGCCACCGGCGCCCGGATGGCGGTGCGGATGACCCCGACCTCCGACTGGGTCCGGGTGAACGCGGCGGTCAGCGGCATCCCCGCCGGTGAGCTGTGCCGGCTGGTGGTCGTATCCAAGGACGGCAAACGCGAGGTCGCGGGCAGTTGGGTGGTCGGCAACAAGGAGAAGGGCGCCAACCTCGACGGCTCGGCGGCCGTCGCGGGCAAGGACGTCAAGGAGGTGTTCGTCGAGAACGACGCCGGCAAACGGTACGTGACGGCCTCTCTGGTGTGACGTCCGCACCGGTCTGGTGAAGGAGGGGCCCGGGGCCCGGGGAAGGCGCGAGCGCCGGCCCCGGGCCCCTCCCTCGCCCGCTGCCCCGTGCCTCCCCGTACCTGGTACGCGCCTTTCTCCGCGCCCTCGTTCACCGCGGCGTCGACACCCGGCCACGACCGCGCCGGCGCACATTCGTTTCGCGGTACACACGCGTTCCCGTGCATTCCGTAGGGTGCCGGCCATGTCGCTCAGAACCCGCCTCACATCGCGCACCCGCCTCCCGTTGCGCTCCCGTCGCCCGTCGGGCGCCCGCCGCGCGCGGCGCACCCCGTCCCTGCTGCTGGCCACCGCCGCCGTCGTCTCCCTGTCGACCGCCGCGCCCACGTCCGCGACGCCCGCCACGGCCACCGCCGCCGCCCGGGTCGTGCTCTCCACCGACTTCTCCGGCACCTCCCTGCCCGCCGGCTTCCGCGCGGTCGAGGGCGCCTGGCAGGTGAAGGACGGCCGGCTGCACGGCACATCCGCCGACTCCGGCCAGCAGAGCAGGATCACCTTCGGGGAACACCTCGACAACTTCCGCATCGAGGTCACCGCCCGCTTCGAGTCCGTAAGGGACTCCGCCCGCTGGGCCGCACTCGGCCTCGACGTGCCCGCCGACGGCGCCGTGCCGTGGTCCATCGCCACCGTGCGCAGCAACAGCACCGCCGGCAACGGCCTGGAGTTCGCCGAGCGCACCGCCGCCGGCGCCTGGAACGTCACCGACACCGCCGCCGCACCCACGGCCGCCGGCACCGGCCGGGACGTCCGACTCGCCGTCGAGGTCCACGGCACCAAGGCCCGCTGGTTCTTCGACGGCAAGGAAGCGCTGCGCACCACCCGCCTCGCCCGCTCCGAGAAGGGCGTGGAAGCCCTCGTCGTCAACGGCGCCACCGTCTCCTTCGACGACCTCAAGGTCACCGAACTCCCCGGCCGCGGCTATCTGCGCCCCGAAGGCTCCCCGCTGACCGTGATCGCCCACCGCGGCGCCTCGTCCGCGGCCCCCGAGAACACCCTCGTATCCGACGAGGCGGCCCGCCGCGGCGGCGCCGAGTACATCGAGAACGACGTCCAGCCGAGCAAGGACGGCGTTCCGTACGTCCTGCACGACACCACGGTCGACCGCACCACCGACGGCACCGGCGCGATCCGCCAGTTGACCGCGGCCCAACTCGACCGCCTGGACGCCGGGTCGTGGTTCGCCCCCGCCTACGCCGGGGCCCGGGTCCCCACCCTCGTCGCGCAACTGGACGACCTGCGCACCCGCGGCGGCGACATGCTGCTGGAGATCAAGGGCCGGCACACCCGGGACGAGGTCGCCGCCGTCGTCGCCGCCGTGCGCGAGCGCAAGATGGCCGACCGGGTCTTCGTGCAGAGCTTCGACGTCGAGACCCTGAAGCACGTCCGCGAACTGGCCCCGGAGCTCCCGCTGGGCCTGCTGCGCGGCAGCCTCGACGCCGACCCGGTCGCCCTCGCCCGCGAACTGGGACTCGCCTCCTACAACCCCTCCGACGACGCGCTGCGCCAGCGCCCCGGCATCGTGGCCGACCTGCACGCCGCGGGCGTGGCCGTGTGGGTCTGGACGGTCGACAGCCCCGAGCGCTGGCGGGCCCTGGAGAAGACCGGCGTCGACGGCATCATCACCAACCGGCCCGCCGAGCTGACCGGGTGGAACGCCGCGTACCTCCAGAACCGGCCGGCCGCGCCCGGGGTCGAGATCACCTCGCCCGCGCCGGGCGCCCGCCTCGACCGCGCCCAGGCACCCGTCGCCGCCGTCCAGTCCACCGGCGCCGAGAAGGTCACCCTCACGGTGGACGGCGCCCCCGTACCCGTCGGCAAGCCCCTGGACCTCACCTCCCTCGCCGCCGGTGAACACCGCCTGCGAGCCACCGCCACCGGGCCCGGCGGCACCACCACAGCCGACGCCACCTTCACCGTCCGCGCGAGCCGCACCGGCCTCGCCCACCTGGTGCTCACCTCCGGCGCCGACGCCAACCGCGTCGCCACCATGACGACGATGCTGGGCCACGGACACCACACCCAACTCGCCCGCTGGGCCGAGAACCAGTCCGGCCGGGGCGTGCCCGCCGCCCGCGCCGCGCTGATCGCCGCGGAGGCCCGCGCCCTCGCCGCCGGCTGACCCGCACACCGCCTTCGCCCCCGGGCCGCCGAAAAGACGTTGCGGCGGCCCGGGACGGGGCTGAAGGGTGGGAAGCCATGATGCAACTCACCGAAATAAGCGGACTTGCCCGACTGGTTGACGAGGAGTGGCGCTCGCCGGTGGCCGACGCCGTCGCCGCCCACTGGGGCCACGAGCCCGGCGCCGCCCGCTGGTGGCGATCCAGCGCCTCCCACGTCTTCGTCGTCCCGGACGCCCCCGAGCCCGACGCGGAACGCTATCTGCGCTTCGTCCCCGAACGCCACGCCGCCTTCCACCGCTTCGAAACCGTCGCCGCACTCATGGACCGCCTCCACGGCCGGGGGCTCGCCATCGCCCCCCTCGTCCGCTCCGCCGCCGATCGACTCGTGGAGCCGGTGGACACCCCGCTCGGCACCGTGCGCGCCATGTGCCTTGAGGGCGCCCCCGGCGACGAGGTCGAACTCGACGACCTCACCGCCGCACAGGCCCTCGCCTGGGGCGCCCTGCTCGCCCGTACCCACGAGTCCGCCGCCGACCTCGGCGACGGCCTCGGGCACGCACTGGACGACATCGGCCGGGCCGCTGCGCTCTTCGCCGACGACCGTGACCTGACCGCCGCCGTCGAACGGCTCGCCGCCCGGCTCGCCGGCCTGCCGCGCGACCCCGCGCACTACGGCGTCGTGCACGGCGACTTCGAACTCGACAACCTCGCCTGGCAGGGCGAGACCCCCACCGCCTTCGACTTCGACGAGGCGGCCCTGTCCTGGTACGCCGCCGACGTCGCGCACGCCGTACGCGACCTGACCGACCACGGCCGGCCCGCCTCCGCGCACGCCGAACTGCTCGACGTCTTCCTCACCGGCTACCGCGACGTGCGGTCGCTTCCCGACGCGGACCCCGAGCAGCTGCTGCTGTTCGCCGGCGCGAACGCCGCCCGCAGCCTGGTCGAACTCCACCCCGTGTTCGCCACCCTCGACGAGGGCCGCCCCGACGACCTCGACGAACTGCGCGCCAGCCTGCGCGAACACCGCGAGGAGCAGCGCCGCATCGTGCTGACCGCCGCCAGCTGACGAGCCACAGGCAACTGCAACCGCATCGCACCTGGTCAGCCATGGTAGGACGGCAGTAGCTGCAATGGGAATCACCTGCCATGGTGGTCCCATGGCAGCCCCTCGCAGCCCGGCACACCACCATCGGACGCGACACCGGCTGGCGCATCTCCTCGCGCCGCACGGCCACACCACGGCCGACCGCGTCGACCCCGCCATGGAGACCTCGCGTGAGGGCCTGCGCACCCTGTGGCTCTCCCTCGCCGTCCTCGGGGCGACGGCCGCGCTCCAGGCGGTCGTCGTCGCGCTGTCCGGCTCGGTCGCCCTCTTGGGCGACACCGTCCACAACGCCGCCGACGCCCTGACCGCGGTCCCGCTCGGCGTCGCCTTCGTCCTGGGGCGCCGGGCGGCCACCCGCAGCCACACCTACGGCTACGGCCGCGCCGAAGACGTCGCGGGCGTCGTGATCGTGCTGGTGATCGCGGCGTCCGCGGCGCTCGCCGCCGTGCAGGCGCTCGACCGGCTGCTCGACCCCGGGGACGTCAGCCACCTCCCGGCGGTCGCCGCCGCGGCCCTGATCGGCTTCGTGGGCAACGAGTGGGTGGCCCGCTACCGCATCCGCACCGGACGCCGGATCGGCTCGGCCGCACTGGTCGCCGACGGACTGCACGCCCGCTCCGACGGCTTCACCTCCCTCGCCGTCCTGCTCGGCGCTGGCGGCGCCGCCCTCGGCTGGCGCTGGGCCGACCCCGTCGTCGGCCTGCTGATCACCCTGGCGATCCTGTTCGTGCTGCGGGACGCCGCCCGCGAGGTGTTCCACCGGCTGATGGACCGCGTCGACCCGCGCCTGGTCGCCGACGCCGAGCAGGCCCTGCGCTCCGTCACCGGCATCCGGGACGTGGGGCGCGTCCGGCTGCGCTGGGTCGGCCACGGGCTGCGCGGCGAAGTCGACGTCGTCGTCGACCCGCACCTGACCGTCGTACGGGCGCACGCACTCGCCGTGGCCGCCGAACACGCCCTCATCCACGCCGTGCCCCGACTGACCGCGGCCACCGTCCACGTCGACCACACCCCGGTGACGGGCGACCCCCACGCCCCGCTCGACCACCACCACGGCGGCACGTCGCCGCGCAATCGGCGCGATGCGCCCGCGCGCCGGGAGCCGGTGTGACAGGCTCGGTACCGGCGGCCGTGCGGGCGGCGCCAGAAGGGCGCAGGGGGCGTGGGGATGCTGCTGACGATCGAGGTGTCCGACCCTGAGGAAGGCCCCGCGCTCCGGGACCTCTTCCGCTGGCTCAGGGACGACGAGGACCTGCCAGGCGAGGTGAGCCTCGCCGCCGTGCCGGTGCCCGGCGCCATGAGCGGCGGCCTGGACGTCGTCAACGTCGTCCTCACCCACTCCTTAGGGGCGGCCAACCTCGCCCTGGCGTACGTCGGTTGGCGCGCCGCCCGCCGCAGCCGGGCCGTCCTCACCTTCACCCGGCCGTCCGACGGGCTGACCGTGACCGTGGACGGCGGCTCGGACGAGGCGGTCCGCAGACTCGTCGACGTCCTGTCCGCCCCGCCGACGCTCCCGCCCACGCCCCCGGCCGAGCCTCTGCCCGCGCCCCCCGCACCGTCGGACCCGCCGGCACCGAGACCCGACGGATCCACCCCCGGGGCGTCCTGACGATGGAACTCGCCGACCCCCAGGGCTCGTACGCCGTCCTCATCGGCACCGCCGCCTACTCCGCGCCCACCCTTGAGGACCTGCCCGCGGTGGCGCAGAACCTCGACGGCCTCGGACGGCTCCTCGAAGACCCCAGCGTGTGGGGCCTGCCGCCCGAGCGCTGCACCCGACTCGTCGACCCCGCCACGTCCCGGGAGTTCCTGGACGCCGTGCGCGAAGGAGCCCAGCGGGCCACGGACACCCTGGTCGTCTACTACGCGGGCCACGGACTGCGCGCCCCGGACGTCGACGGCCTGCTGCTCGCCCTGTCGTCGACCGACCCCGAACGCCCCTACACCTGCGTCGACTTCGACGCCGTGCGCCGGGAGGTGCTGGAAGCCGGCCGGAAGGTGAACAAGGTCGTCATCCTCGACTGCTGCTACGGCGGGGTGGCGATGGCCGGCGGCATGGGCGGGCCCGACGGCGTGGGGGAGAGCCGAGGGGTGACCGTCGCCGAGCAGACCCGGATCGCCGGCAGCTATCTGCTCACCGCCTGCGCGGCCAACCGCCAGGCCCTGTCGCCCCCGGGCGAGCGGCACACCGCCTTCACCGGCGAACTCATCCGACTGCTCGACCGGGGCGTGCCCGGCGCGGGCCCCCTGATCGGCGCGCCCGCCCTCTACGACCACCTGCTCGGCGAACTGCGCGCCAAGGGCCTCCCCCTGCCGCAGCAGCGCCTGAGCAACACGGGCCGCTCCCTCGCCTTCGTCCGCAACCGGCACGGACTGACCGACGACCCGCGCCGCGCGGCCGGGCCGTCACGGCACGCGACGACCGTGCCCGAGCGGTTGCGGGACGCCCTGCGCGCCCAGCCCCGGGCGCTCGCCGAACACGCCGCCCGACTGCGGCAGACGGACGCCGACGCCGCCGCCGAACTGCTGGAACTGGCCGCCGCGACCCGCCCGGCGCAGGAGGTGGCGACGCTGGTGTGGATGCTGCGGGAACAGGGGCGTACGGACGAGGCGGACACGGTGCTGACCACCGCCGCCGCGCAGCGGACCCCGGACGACCTCGCCGCCGCCCTCAGCGCGCTGCACGCCCTGGACGACGGCGACGACGGCGACGACGGCGACGACGACGGCGACGACGCGACACGGCTGCGGCGCGCGATCGCCCGCCGGGCGCCCGAGGACGTCGCGGGCACGCTCCGCGCCCTGCGGGCGGCGGGCCGCAAGCAGGACGTGGACGCCGTGCTGGCGGTGGCCGTCGACCGACTGCACACCACGGAGAAGATCCTCGGCCTCGCCGGCGCGCTGTGGTCGGCCCAACTGGACGAGGAGGCCCAACGGGTACTCGCCGCCGCGTCGACGTCCTCGCCGCGCGAGACGGTTCGTCTGGCACAGGCGCTGGTGGCCATCGAGCGCGTCACCGAAGCCCTGGACCTCTACCGCCAGCCGGCCGTCCTGGTGACCCTCAGCCCCGAGGAACTGGTGCGGGTGCTCCAGGTCATGGAGGAGAGCGGCCACCGCGCCGACGCCGGCGGGCTGCTGCACGCCGCCGTCGACGCGTTCACGACGGTCGAGGGGACGGCCGCGCTGTGCGAGGCGCTGTGGGCGGCCGGGATGGACGACCGCTGCTCCGTGACGCTGGAACGGGCCGCGGAAGCGCTCTCCGTCGACGGGGTCGGCGCGCTCGCCGAGGCGCTGCACGCCCGTGGGCACGAAGGGTCCGTGCTGCAGCTGTTCACCACCGCCGCCCTTCGCCGCCCGGTGGCCCGCACCCCCGAACTGGTCATCGCCCTGCGCTCGATGGGCCGCCCGCTGGACGCCGAACGCCTGCTGCGGGACGCCGCCACCCGCTCGGACCAGGACGTGGTGGAACTGCTCGTCCTCCTGGACGGTCCGGCTGCGGTACGGGACCGGGCGCGCATCGTGGACGTCGTGCTGAACCTGCCGCTCGCCCGGCTCGCCGAGATGGCGCTCGCCCTGCACGCGGCCGAACGGCCCGTGGCCGACGTGCTCGCCCCCTGGCTGAGCCTCGGTGACCGGATGTTCGTCGACGCCTTGGCCGCCCTGCGCGCCGAACACCTGGACGACGCAGCCCTCTTGGTCCTCACGCACCAGGTGCAGACGGCTCCGGACGCGGCGCGCGGCCGGCTGCCGGCCCTGGACGCGGCGCACGCCGCGCTCGACGGTTCGCTCCTGCGGGTCCTCGTGCGTCGGCGTGCCGACCCGCCGCCCGGCGACGTCGAGGAGCCCACGCCCGAGGCGATCCGCGCCCTGGTCACCGGGGCCGAACACAGTGTGGACGAGCGGGTCGTGGCCATGGCCCACCTGTGCGAGGTGGGGCTTGAGGAACGGGTTGTGAGCGCCTTGGCGGACGTCACCAGGACCAGGTCCCGCGTCGAGGTCATCGACCTCCTCGGCCGACTGGAGGCCCGAGGGCTGACGGTCTGCGCGCATGCGATCGTCGACGGTGCCCGGATGTTCTCCGAGCTGTACCGGGACTTCGTGCGCGCACTGCTGGCACAGGGACTGCGGCAGCTCGCGGAGTACGCCGTCGATCGCCATGGACATCGGCTCCACCCCGCCCAGCGCAGGGAACTGGCGGCGGAACTGGGCATGGCGGAACCGGAGCGCGAGGAGCAGCCGCCGGTGGACCAGCCCCGTACGCGGCGCCGGCTGTGGCGGGACCGGCGCTGAGCGCCCGCGGCGCCGGCTCACCGTCCCACCGGGTCGTCCGCCGCCCCGTCACCGGGTGACACCAGCGCGAGATGACCTCCGTCGTCGAGCGGGGTCGGTACGTGCAGCGTGCCGAGCACGGCGGCGCGTACCGCGTCGACGAGGTGGATCTCGCCGTGGCCGCCGCGGGAGACGGCCACCAGGTCGTGCGCCGGTGACGCGGCGACGGCCCTGCGCTGCACCCCGTCCCAGGGCGTGCCGCCCGGGCGGGGTGCCCCGTCCATCGGCGGCAGGGGCACCCGGGCCGTCACGCGCGCCGCGAGCGGGTCGACCAGGACGACTTCGTCGCCGTCGGGGTGGACCCGGGCGAAGGCGATGCGACGGGCGGTGACCGCCAGACGGAAGACGAGCCCGGGACCGAGGGCGATCCGGCCGCCGCGCCCGGTGTCCAAGTGGTGCCACCAGGCGCAGTTGGACCACTGCGGCCATGCCCCGGGGTCGGTGGGGCCGCCGCGTACGCACGACCACAGAGTGCGCCGCACAGGGTCCAGCCGCAGGTAGTAGCCGCGCCCTTCGCCGCCCCAGGGCAGCGGGGGCTCCAAGGCGAGCCCACCGGGCGTGCGGCGGGCGCGGTGCACCCCGGAGCCGGCCGCCGCGAACAGCCGGCCCGTCACTGGGTCGTGGGCGTCCCCGTGGCCGTCGTGGTCGGGCAGCTCCACCTCCGCCAGGGGCGAAACGGGCGGACAGGAGGGCACCGCCGCCATCAGGTCCCCGAAGCGGTACGCGGCCAGCGCGCCCGGTTCGCGGTGGCGCAGCACCACGAAGGCGTCCGGTGACGTGGGGGGATCGGGCGGGGCCAGCAGCGTGACGCCCGGCTCCCCGACCCGGGTGCGGACCCGGACTGCCCGGGGGCCGCCGTCCGCGCCGAGGTCCACGGCGGTCAGCAGATCGCTCCACGGCTCCTCGTTGTGGCCGAGCCCCGTGGTCACGGCGACCAGCCGGCCCGACGGATCGACGGCCAGGTGCTCGGCGGGCGCGGCGACGGGGGCGGTGGCCGCGACGAGGGGGCGGCCGTGGTCGGGGCCGTACGGATCGAGGACGACGAGCTCCCCGGCCCGGTCGTCCACGAAGGCGCTGCGGTCCCCGGGCAGCGCGAGGAAGCCGGCGTGCTCCGCGAGGTGCCGCCCCGGCACGCAGCCGATCAACCCTCCACTCGGCAGCTCCAACACCCGTATGGAGCCGGCGCGTTGGTCGGCGACGAGTAGACGGGGCGGCAGGGCGTCGAAGCGGGTCACGGTGGCTCCCAAGAGGCTGATGAACATCGATTTAATGGAAATGATTATCATGTGGCGCGTTGTCGTGCCGACCGTCGACCCGACGCGTCGCCATGAGCGAGATCAGACAAAAGCCGCAAAAATGAGTGAAGGGGATGGGTCGCGATGTTGCGTACACGCGCCTGGACGGGCCGCCGATGGCTCGCCACCGCCGTCATCGGGGGCCTGCTGGTGGGCTGCACCACCGCCGCCGATGAGGACGGCAAGGCCGAGACGGGGAAGAAGACCGATGTGCAGGTCGCCCCGATAGCCGCGGCGCGCAGCGTCACGGACGTCCACAAGGTGACCGTGAGCACGCCCAAGCCACCCGAACGCGTGGTGTGCCTGGTAGCCCTCTGCGACGACGTGCTCGCCGAGTTGGGCATGACCCCCGTCGCCACCAACTCGGACCTGCTCGCCCACCCCGGCTTCCTCGGCGCGGACGCGGCGGCGAAGATCCCCAAGATCCCCGGCGGCTTCCTCAGCCCCGAGGTCGAAGCCGTCCTCTCCCACCGGCCCGACCTGGTCATCGGCCTCACGGACACCCACGGAAAGCTCGCCCCGGCGCTCAAGGGCGCCACCGTCTTCTGGCCCGTGCAGCCCGGCAGTTGGGAGCAGAGCGTGCGCTACCTGCGGGACCTCGCCGCCCTGACCGGCCGCACCGAACAGGGCGAGCGCGCCGAGCGGACGTTCCGTAAGAAGCTGGCCGCCGCCGAGCAGGACCCCAGCGACCGCACCAGCCTGATCATCTTCGGCAGCGACGAGAACTTCGGCGTCGCCGCCCCCGGGACCGACGTCACCGCCGGCCTCTTCCCCAAGCTGTCGCACTACCCCTGGAAGAGCCGCGGCGTCGAGGGCGGCTACAGCCTGGAGGAGATCCTCGCCCGCGAGGTCGACGTGCTCTTCGTGGAGACGCTGTCCTTCGGCGGCCCCGCCGGCGCCGACGACTCCCTGGCGAAGAAGCTCGCCGACAACCCGCTGTGGAAGCGCATCCCCGCGGTCAAGAACGGCCGGGTCCACGAGGTCGACGCCGAAGTCTGGGCCAAGGGCCGGGGCACCCGGTCCCTCGGCATCGTCATCGACGAGGCCACGGCGAAGCTGCGGTGAGCCGCGCCCTCGCCCTGGTCGCCGGGGCGCTGCTGCTCGCCTGCTACGGCCTCACCCTCGGCACGCCGCAGGTCCCGGTGACCGAACTGGCCGACGAGTTCGTGGTGACCGAGCTGCGGCTGCCCCGGCTCGTGCTCGCGCTGGTCGCCGGCGCGTGCCTCGGCGCCGCCGGGCTCGTCCTCCAGGAGGCGCTGCGCAACCCGCTCGCCGTACCGGAGTTGCTCGGCGTCTCCTCCGGCGCCGCGCTCGGCGTCGCCGCCCCGCTGGTGCTCGCCCTCTCGGTGCCGCTGGCCCTCCGGCCGTTCCTCGCGATCGGCGGAGCGGCGCTGGGCGGGGCGCTCACCCTGCTCGCGGCCGGCGCCGCCCGCAGCCCGTCCGCCGTGCTGCTCGGCGGCGCCGCGATCACCGCCGCACTCCAGTCCGCGCTGCTGGTGCTGATGGTCCTCGCCGACCAACTCGACCTCCAACTGATCTACCGGTACCTGCTGGGCAGCCTGTCCGCCCGCACCTGGGACGACGTCACCGGGCTCGGGCCGTGGCTGGTGGTCGCCGTGCCCGCGCTGGTGCTCACCGCGCCCGTGCTGTCGGTGCTGCGGCTCGGCGACGACGACGCCCGCGCCCTCGGGGTCCGGGTGCACCGCGCCCGACTCGCCGCGCTCGCCGTCGCGGTCGTCCTGATCGCCCCGGTCGTCGCGGTCTGCGGACCCGTCGCCTGGGTCGGCTTCCTCGCCCCGGCGCTCGCCCGCCGACTGCGGCCCACCGCCGACGCGGTGCGGCTGCTGCCCTGGTCGGTGGCGTTCGGCGCGGCGGTGGTGGCCCTGGCCGACCTGCCGGCGCGCCTCGCGCTCGCCCCGGTGGAGACCCCGGTCGGCGCGTGGACGGCGCTCTTCGGCGTCCCCGCGGGCGTCCTGCTGCTCAAACGCCGTGCCCCGCGCGGGGCCAAGGGCGCGGAAGGGGCCGCCGCATGAAGCGGCTCGTGCTGCTGTGCGCTCTGGTGGTCTGCGTGGGCTGCGCCGATCTGGTGGTGGGGCGCGCCGCGGGCCCGGCGCAGGTGTGGGAGGCGCTGACGGGCGGCGGCGACCCGCTGACCCGGCACGTCGTGTGGGAGTTGCGGATGCCGCGCGCACTGGTCGCGCTCGGCGCCGGGGCCTGCCTCGGGGTCGCGGGCATGGTGCTCCAGTCCGCACTGCGCAACGCACTCGCCGGACCCGAGGTCACCGGCGTCACCCCGGGCGCCGTGCTCGGCGCGGTCGCCGCCACCGGGGCCGGGCTCGCCGGCTGGTGGTCACCGGCCTCCGTGGTCGTCGCAGCCGTCGCCGGCGGCTTCGCCGGTGCGGGCCTGCTGTGGCTGCTCGCCGGCCGGCAGCGGACCGATCCGCACGACGCCGCCATCCACGGGGTGCTGGTGTCCGCGGCGCTGACCGGCCTCACCGCGATGGTGCTGCTGGTCGCTCCGGGCGAGTTGGGCAGCGTGGTGCAGTGGCTCGTCGGCTCCACCGAGGGCCGGGTCTGGGAGCACTGGACGCTGCTGTGGCCGTGGGCCGTGCTGTGGCTGCTCGCCGCCTGGTCGCTGGCGGTGCCGCTGACGCTGCTGCGGCTGGGCGAGGACCAGGCCGCGGCCTGCGGCCTGCGTCCCGGCCGCGCCCGACTGGCCGCCCTCGTCTGTGCGGTGGCGCTCACCGCGGGCGCGGTCGCCGCCGTCGGCGCGCTCGGCTTCGTCGGACTCCTGGTGCCGCACCTGGCGTTCGCGCTGTTCGGTGCGGACCTGCGTACGGCGCTGCCCGGCGCGGCGCTGCTGGGCGCGGCCGTCGTGACCGGCGCCGACGCCGCGGCGCAAGGGCTGTCGCGGGTGCTCACCCACGCCCTGGACGCGGACCGGCTGAGCGTGCCGACGGGCGCATTGACGACGTGTGCGGGTGCACTGGCGCTGCTGCTGGTCGCCCGCCGTACGACGGGGGAGGGGACGTGAACGGACGCAAGGCCCCGGGCACGGGGACCACGACGAATCGACGGAAGAACGTGACGGAGGGCCAGCACGTGCCGGACGAGAGCGACGCCCCCGCGGTGATCCGCGTACGGGCGGTGGAGTTCGGCTACCCGGGCCGCGCCGTCCTGCGCGGCGTGGACCTGTCCGTACGGGCGGGCGAGTCCGTCGCCCTGGTCGGGCTGAACGGCTGCGGCAAGAGCACCCTGCTGCGGCTCTGCGCGGGGCTGCTGCGCCCCACCGGCGGCCGGATCCTGCTCGGCGGCGACGACCTCGCCCGCCTCTCCCGGCGCACCGCGGCCCGCCGCGTCGCCCTGCTGCACCAGTCGTCCCCGCCCGTCGCCGGGATGACGGTGCGCCAACTGGTGCGCCAGGGGCGGTACGCGGACCGCGGTCCGCTCGGGATGCTGCGCGACGCCGACGACGGGGTGTGCGCCCGGGCCCTGGCCGACGTCGGCGTCGCCGACTGGTCCGACCGGCTGGTGGAGTCCCTGTCGGGCGGGGAGCGGCAGCGCGTACGGCTGGCGATGGCGCTCGCCCAGGACACCCGGGTGCTGCTGCTCGACGAGCCGACGACCTATCTCGACCTGCGGCACCAACTCGACGTGCTGTCGACGGTGGCCCGGCTGCGCCGGGAGCGGGACCTGACCGTGGTGATGGTCCTGCACGACCTGGGCCAGGCCGCGCGGTTCACCGACCGGATCGTGGCCCTGCGCGACGGCCGGGTGCACGCCGACGGCCCGCCCGCACGGGTCGTCACCCCCGAGTTGTTGGCCGAGGTCTTCGGCGTCGTCGGCCGGGTGGGCACCGACCCCGGCGGCGGGTGGCCGGTGTGTTACCCGGATCACTCCCTCCCACCCCCATCAGCTATTGCGGAATGAAAATCATATTCATTAGTGTCGAGGGGTGCTCGCAGCCGCGGGCACACCAGCAACCGAAGGGGATCCAACTCATGGACCAGCACAAGGTGTTCGCCCCGGTCGCCGACCCGGCCCAGCTCGCCCACCTGTCCGCCACCCACTCCAACGCGCTCGTCGACAACCCGTTCGACGGCGCTGCGGACGGCGTGGACGCGGCGGACGCGGCCGTCGAGGCGAACGCCGCCCAGTGACGGCCGCCGGTCCGGGATCACCGCTCCGAGGGCAGCCATGTGACCTCGGGCACCGACGTCGGTGACCCGGACCGGTCCCCACCGGGGCCCCCCGCCCGTGCTTCCCCCGGGGCGGCCCCGGTTTCGCCCCGCATCCCACATCCCCGTACGTCGCGCATCCCGTACCCGCATCCCGTACGTCCCGCAGAAGTTCCGACCGCCGTCAGTTGAGGAGCCCCGAGTTGAACACGCCCCGTCTCGTCCCCGGTGCCGCCCTGGTCACCGTGCCCGGTCGGGGCCTCGCGCTGCGGACGCCCGACGGGGCGTTCTTGCGGGTGGACACCGGCGAGGTGCCCGCGGTGGAGCTGCTGCGGCTGTTCGACGGCGTCAGCGCCGACACCGAAGCACCGCGCGACGAATCCGGCGCCCTCGGACGGCTCGTCGAAGCCTTCCAGGACGCCGGATACGTCACCGCGAACGCACCCCGCGACCGGCCCGGCCCCCGCCCGCCGCTCGCCGGAACCACCCTCCTGCTGCTGGGCGACCGGGTCCTGACCGAGCCCGTCGCACGGCTCGCGGCCGACGTCGGAGCGCGACCCGAACCCACCGACCCCGACCGCCTCACCGCCCGCGCCCACGAGGCCGGATCCCGCTGCGCCGTCGTCTGGTGCCTGGACCGGCCCGTACCCCCGAAACTGTGGGACGCCGCGGACGCGCTCGCCCGCAAAGGGACCGCCTGGCTGCGCTGCCACCGCGAGGGCGCCCACGCCTGGGTGGAGCCAGCCGCCTTTGACGCCAACGACGTGACGTCGGCCGACGTACGCATGCGCAGGCTCGCGGCGACCCCCGCGCACCGCGAACTCGACGCCTACTGGGCCGCGTCGCACGGGCACGACGGGGCCGGGCACACCGCCGTCACCGCCGCCTACACCGCCGCCCTGCTCGTCGGCGACCTCGTCCGAGGCGCGACCGACCCCCCACACCTCCTGCTGCGACGGCTGGACTTGAGGGACCTCACCCTCACCACCCACCCGATCCTCCCGGTGCCCGCGTGCACCCCGATGCCGACCGCCGAGGCGGCGCCGTGATGCGCACCGTCCTCGTGCCCGCGCCCGGTAGCCGGCTCGCCACCGACGTCCACCTCCCGCCGGCCCGGCGAGCGGGCCGACACCCCACCGTCGTGATCCGCACCCCCTACGGCCGCGGCAGCCACACCGCGGAGGCGTGCGCCTGGGCGGCGCGCGGCTTCGCCGTCGTCGTCCAGGACGTCCGCGGCCGACACGGCTCCGCCCTGCCCGGCGCATGGCGCCCCTACGAACACGAGGCGGCCGACGGCGCCGCCACCGTGCGCTGGGTGCGCGAACGACCCTGGAGCGACGGCCGGATCGTCGCCGTCGGGGCGTCGTACGCCGCCTACTGCGCACTCGTCACCGTCACCGGCGACCGCGCCACCCCCGCCCCGCCGGCCGCGGAGGCGCCCGACGCGGTCATCGCCGCCGTGCCCGCGCTCGGCACCGCCGAAGTCGCCCGCGAACGCTCCGGCGTGGAGCGGCTGCTCGGGCGCGCCGGCTGGTGGGCGGCGCACGGCGACCGCACCGACTCCGACCCGACGGCGCTGGACGTACGACTGGCCCGCGCCCCCGAACTGCTGGCGCACCTGCCGGTGGCGACGCTGCCCGAGCGGCTCGGCCGACCTCTGCCGTCCTGGCGCGGAGTGTGGGGCGCCCGCCGCGAAGACCTGGTCGTCGCCCGCGCCGCCACGGCCCGCGTACCGCTGCTCGCCGTCGGCGGCACCCACGACCCGTTCGCCGCCGACACCCTCGCCCTGTGGCGCCGTTGGGGCGGGCCCGCCCGACTGCTCGTCGGCCCCTGGGGACACGCGCTCACCGCCGACCCGGGACCCGGCGCCCGGCAGCACATCGCGGTGGGGGAGGCGTACGCGCGCTGGGCGCGGGCCGCCTGCGACGGCACCCTGCGGCAGGGCGCCCGCGGCGTCGTCGCGCTCGCCGGCACCACCCGCTGGTACCGGGCCGACGGAGCCGTACCGGAGGGCGACGCCCGGGCGTACCCCTTCGACGACCACGGCGTACGCCTGCTGCACGGTGCCACGTTCCTCGCGGACCCCGAGCGCCCGGTCCGCTCCGACGACCTGCGCGTCGACCCGGACCGCACCGATCGGACCCTGCTGGTCACCGAACCGCTCACCCGGCCGCTGGACCTGCTCGGGCCCGCGTCCGTACGCCTGCGCGCCGAGGCCACCACGCCGTGCGCCGACTGGTTCGTCCGCCTCGTCGCCCTCGACTCCCACGGCCGCGCCGAACCGGTCGCCGTGGGTAGCGCCCGCACCGCCCGCCCCTCGCGAAACGGCGCGGCGGTCCGCGTCGATCTCGGGTTCCTGGCCCGGCGGTTGCCCGTCGCCACCCGGCTGCGGATCGAAGTCGCCGGACACCACTTTCCGGCCCACGCACGCAATCCGCACACCGGGGAGGACCCCGTGACCGCCGTCCGGCTCGCTCCCTCCCGGCGCACCGTGCACCCCGGCGGCAGCGCGCTGCTGCTGCCCGCCGCCCGCCTGGGCCGCGCCGACGCCGTAGCCGACCCCATCGAAGAGATGTGCACATGACGACGACCACGCCCGTGAACCCGCCGCTGCCCCTCGACCACCTCGTGGACCCCGTCTGCGGCATCGTCCGCGACGTCGCCCCCGTACCGCACCCGGACGGGGCGCCGCCCCGCTACACCGCGATGACCGCGAACGTCTCCGACGCGCGCCGCTTCGGCGCCTGGCCCGCCGACCGGGTGTCGCTCGGCACCACCTTCGGCGACCCCGACGGCGCCCGGCTCGCCGCCGTCGCCGAGGCCGTGGAGCGCTACTGCGGCAACCGCCTGGCACCACCGGGCCACCCCGCCTCCCCCCGGCTCGCCACCGCCGCCGAACTCAAGGCCGAGGGCGAGCGGGTGTACGGGCCGGGACAGGTGCCGACATACGCCGACTGGCAGCACCGCAGGCCCGGCTTCCCCTACCGCCCCCTCACCCCCGACACCCCGGCCCTGTGGGCGCGGGCCGACGACGCCGGGCGGCCGTGCTGGGCACCGGTCTCCCTCACCCACCTCAACTGGCGCCAGGGACAGTGGCGCCGGCTGCCCCGCACCCACCACCTCAACTACGCCGGCATCGCCACCGGAGCGGGCTTCGCCGACGCCGTCGAACGAGGCCTCCTCGAAGTCGTCGAACGCGACGCGCTGGAGCTGTGGTGGCACCTGGACGGACCCACCCGCGGCATCGACCTCGCCTCGGTGCCCCGGCTCCTCGACGACCTCGCGGGGTGCGGCCTTGAGGTGCACGCCGTCGAGATGCCGTCCGAGTTCGCGCCCTGCATGGCCGCCCTCGTCCACGACCGGGAACGCGGCCTGTACGCGGCCGGGTTCGCCTGCCGCTTCGACCCCGCCGAAGCCGTCCGCAAGGCCGTCCTCGAAGCCGTGCACACCTGGGTGTTCACCCAGGGCACCACCGGGCCCGACGGCTGGGTCTTCCAGGCCGTCGAAGCCGGGCTGCTGGCCCGCGGCCTGTACCTGGACCACCGGCCGGACCGGCGCTACCTCGACGCGTGCGGCGAGGACTTCGCCGCCGTCCGCGACCTCGGCGCGCACGTACAGGTGTGGCTCGATCCGCGGACCGCGCCGCTCGCGCGCCGCTTCACCGCGCCCGTGCTCGGCACCGTGCCCGTCGACGCCGTCGAGCCCGGCAGCCGCGCCCGGCTGGACGCCCGACTCGCCGACGCCGGACACCGCGTCCTCACCCTCGACCTCACCACCGAGGACGTGGCGCTCACCGCGCTGCGGGTGGCCCGCGTCCTGGTCACCGGACTGGTGCCCAACGCGCCCGCCGCGTTCGGCTACTTCGGCTGCCCCCGCTTCGGCAGCGCCGCGCTCGAACGCGGCTGGCGCACCGAACGCCCTGCCGCACCGGCGGACTTCACCCTCGTACCACCGCCCCACATGTGAGATGACGACGATGCCGACGCCGCTGTCCGCCGCGCTGCTGCGGGCCCGCTCCAACGAGGCCCCGGGGCCCGACCTGCCGCACCGCCCCGCCGCCGGGCCCGAGCTGCGCGGGCTGCCCGTGCCCCTCGCCCTGGACCCGCTGCTGCGGCACTCCCTGGCCGGCGGCCGGCTGCGGCCCGTGCCTTCCGCCGGCGCGCTGCACCCCGTCCGCGTACGGCTGTTGGCCGGCACCGGCTCCGGAGTGCCGCCCGGGCAGTACGCGTACGATCCGCGCACCCACCGGCTCCACCCCCTCGGTCCGCCACCGCGACCGGCGCCCCCGGGCACCTTCGCGATTCTCGGCGTGGCGCCCGAAGCCACCGTCGCGCACTACCGGCACCGGGCCTGGCCGCTGACGCTGCTCGACGCCGGACACGCGGTCGCCGCGCTCGTCGCCGCCGGAGCATACGCCTACAGCCTGGACCTGGCCGCCGACGGCGTCCCTCCCGCACCCGCCCAAAGAGACGGCGGAGTAGTGCGGGAGACGGCCGGGGCCGTGCCGCTCGCCGTCGTCCGCCTCACCCGCACCGGCATCCTCAGCTCCTGGCCGCGCCGCAGCGCGCCCGACCGCGCAGGCACCGCACCCGACGCGGCCGACGACCACCACCCGGACCTCGCCCAAGCCCGCCACGCCCTGTCGTTGGTCGCCGCGGCCGGCAGCCGGAACGGCACCTGGCGCACCGCGCCCCCGCGGGCGTCCCGCGCGGTCATCCTGCGCCGCCGCAGCGCCCCGCTCGCCACCCTCGCCACCGCCGACCGGCCCGACGACACCGCACTCGGGCACGTCCTCGCCGCGGCCCGGGCCGCCGCGGCGGGCGGGCCGCGCTGGTACGTCGCCGTCGGCGGCGACCGACCGGGGCTGCTGGCCGCCCGCACCAAGGCAGCGGCCGGGCTGCGCACCGTCGCCACCGGCCCCGTCCTGCCGACGCTCGCCGCCTGGGCCGCCGGACAGGGATGGCTCGCCGGGACCGGCGCCGTGCTCCTGGCCGTCGGCTGCCCCACCGGAGCGCCGCCCGCCCGCGTCCGCCGCGACCACCTGCTCGCCGGCTACGGCGTGGGCCACGCGCAGTTGGCCGCCACCGCACTCGGCCTGTCAGCCCGGCCCGTCGGGTCGTGGCAGTGCGCCGACCTCGGCGCGGCCGTCGGCGGGCCCACCGGCGACGGCTGGGTGCTGCACGCCCTCGCCCTCGGCGCACCACGACGGCGCCGCAGCGCCCCCGACCCCGCCCGGCGCGACGGCCCCGCCGTCCCCGGACCCAGGACAGCAGAGGAACACCACGCCGCATGATGCTCCACCCCGAACTCGTCCGCGCCGCCCGCACCGCGGGCCGCCCGCTCGCCCGGGCCACCGCGCTGCTGGTGGCGATGGCCGCCACCCACGTCGCCCAGGCCGTGCTCCTCGCCCTGGCCCTCGCCGACATCGCCCGCGGCGCGAGCGGACGCCTGCCCGCCCTGCTCGCCGGCGTCGGGGCGAGCGTGCTGCTGCGGGCCCTGCTCACCCAGGTGCAGCGACACCTGGCGCTGACCGCGGGCGCGGCCGTCCGGACCACCCTGCGCGACCAGTTGCTGTACCGCCTCGGGGCCCTCGGCCCGGCGCGCACGGCCGACGACCGGGCCGGGGCGCTGCGCGCCGTCCTCGTCGACGGCGTCGAAGGCGTCGACGCCTACGTCTCCCGCTATCTGCCCCAACTGGCCGTCACCCTCGCCCTGCCGCCGCTGCTGCTGATCGCGGTCGCCGCCGCAGAGCCGTGGGCCGCCCTCGCGCTCGGCCCCGCCCTCGTCCTCGCGCTCTTCGCGCCCCGCTGGTGGGACGGCCTGCTCGCGCGGCGCGGACAGCAGCACTGGGGCGCGTACGAAGCGCTCTCCGCCGACTACCTGGAAGCCCTCCAGGGTATGCCCACGCTCCGGGCGGCGGGCGCCGTCGACCGCACCCGCGCCCGGCTCGCGAAGCGCTCGGACGCCCTGCACCGGGCCACCGTCGCCAAGCTCCGCGTATCCCTCGTCGACACCGGCATCACGGACCTCGCCGTGCAGGGCGGCACCGTGGCCGCCGCCCTCGTCGCCTGCTGGTCCGCCGCCTCGGGGCAGACCACCGCCACCACCACCTATCTGCTGCTGATGCTGGCCTCCGAGTGCTTCCGACCGGTGCGCGACCTCACCCGCGAGTGGCACGCCGGCTACCTCGGCGTCTCCGCCGCCGACGGCATCGCGGCCCTGCGCACCGCCCCCGCCGGCGTGCCCGACGCCGGCACCCGCCCCGCCAGTTGGACGAGCGCACCCGCCGTCCGCTTCGACGACGTGCACGTCACCCACCCGGGCGCGGCCCGACCCGCCCTGGCCGGAGTGAGCTTCACCGCCCCCGCCGGGTGCACCACCGCGATCGTCGGACCCTCCGGAGCGGGCAAGTCCACCCTCCTCGGGCTGCTGGTGCGCCACCGGGACCCGGACCGGGGCCGCGTCCTGGTCGGCTCCGCGCCCACCACCGCGTACGCCCTCGACGAACTGCGCCGCGGCATCGCCGTCGTATCCCAGGACACCTACCTCTTCCACGCCTCCGTCGCCGACAACCTCCGGCTGGCCCGCCCGTCGGCCGGCGACGACGAACTGCACGCCGCGGCCCGCGCCGCCGGCGTGCACGAGGAGATCCTGCGGCTGCCCGAGGGGTACGCGACCGTCGTCGGCGAACGCGGCGCCACGCTCTCCGGCGGCCAGCGCCAACGCGTCGCGCTCGCCCGCGCCCTGCTCGCCGAGGCACCCGTCCTGGTGCTCGACGAGGCGACCAGCGCCGTGGACGAGCGCCGGGAGGCCGGGATAGTACGGGAGTTGCTGACCGCGGCCCGCGGTCGCACCTGTCTCGTCGTCGCCCACCGGCTCGCGTCGGTGCGCCACGCCGACCACATCGTCGTCCTCGACGCGGGCACGGTGGAGGCCACCGGCGAACACTCCGGGCTGCTGGCCGCCGGCGGCGTGTACGCCCGGCTCGCGAAGGCGGGGCAGGCAGCATGACGACCACCCACCCGATCGCCCCCGCTGACGCACCGTCGGCGCGCCCGGCGGATCCGGCTCCGCTCCGCGGCTCGCTCCGCTTCCTACTGCCCGTGCTGCTCGCCCACCGGGCCACCACCGCCCGCACCGTGCTGGCCGCCCTGCTCGCCCAAGCGGCGCTCGTCGCCCTGGTCACCCTCGCCGCCCACACCGTCGGCACCGCCGTGGCGAACCGCTCCGCTCCCGCCGCCCCCACCGTCCTCGCCCTGATCGGCCTGGTCGTGCTGCGGGCCGTGGCGACGTGGTGGGAGATGGACCTCTCGCACGACCTCGCCTACCGCGTCCTCGCCGAGTTGCGCATCCGGGTGTACGACGGGCTCGCCCGCAGCGCCCCGGCGCGGGTGGACGGCCGCGACAGCGGAGACCTGGCGTCGGCCGCGCTCGCCGACGTGGAGGCGCTGGAGTTCTTCTACGCCCACGCCGTCGCCCAACTCGCCGCCACCGCAGCCGTGTTCGGCGGGGGAGTGGGCGTGCTCGCCACGGTCGAACCGGGCCTCGTGCCGCCGGTCCTGCTCGCCGCGGCCGTGCTCGCGCTGCTGCCGCTCGTCGACGAACGCGCCGGGCGGGCCGCGCGGGCGGCCCGCACCCGTGCCGCCGCCGCCCGGCTCTCCTCCCGAGCCGTCGAGGCCGTCGACGGACTGCGCGAACTCCTCGCCTTCGGGGCGCTGGGGCGGATGCGGGAGCGGCTGCGCGCCGACGGCGCCGCCCTCGGCGCGGCCCAACGCGCCGAGCAGTCCTTCGAGGCGAAGACGGGCGCCGGGCGCGATCTGCTGGTGGTGGCCGCGGTCGTCGCCGTCGTCGCGCTCGCCGCCGACGCCCGCGCCGGCGCGGCCTGGGCCCCGGCCGCGATGGCCCTCGCCCTCGGCTCCCTCGCGCCGGTCGCCGACGCGAGCGCCGCACTCGGCCAGGCGAGCGGACTGCGCGCCGCCGCCAGCAGGGTGCGGGCGGCGGTCAGCGCCCCCGCGCTCGCCCCCGAACCGAACCGGCCCCGCGCCGTACCCGCCGGCCCGCTCGGCGTACGGCTGCGCGACGTGCACTTCGCGTACGGCGCGGGCACCGTCCTCGACGGCGTCGACCTGCACGTGCCCGCGGGGCAGCGGCTCGCCCTGGTCGGCGCGTCCGGCGCCGGCAAGTCGACCTGTGCGCACCTGCTGGCCCGGTACTGGGACCCGGCGCACGGCCACGTCGAACTCGTCGCCGCCGACGGCATCGCCGTCGACCTGCGGGACCTCGCCGACGCCGACCTGCGGCGCACGGTCGCCGTCGTCGGCCAGGACGCCCCCCTCTTCCACGGCACCCTCGCCGACAACCTGCGGCTCGCCGCCCCCGATGCGGACGACGCGGCCCTGTGCGAGGTGGCCGCGGCCACCGGCGTCGACCGGATCGCCCGCGAACTGCCCGAGCGCTACGACACGGTCGTCGGGGAGCGCGGCGCCACCCTCTCCGGTGGGCAGCGGGCCCGGGTCGCCCTCGCCCGCGCCCTGCTCACCCGGCCCCGGGTGCTCGTCCTGGACGAGACCACGGCCATGCTCGACGGGGTGGGCGACGCGGAGGTGACGGCGGCGCTGCCGCACTGCACGGTCCTGCTGATCGCCCACCGGCCCGCGACGATCCGACGGGCCGAGCGGATCGCGGTGCTCGCCGACGGGCGGGTGGTGCAGCAGGGCACCTGGAGCGAACTCACGGCCCGCCCCGGCCCGTTCACGGACGTGGTCCACCGGGGCTGAGGGGGTCCCCGGCCGGCGGGGGGTCCGGCCACACCAACAGGACGGCCGACGGCGCGTGGTCGACGACGAACCGGGTCGCGGGTCCGAGGCTGTGCGGCCCCGGCCGGGCCCGGTCCCCGTCCCGGGCGCAGACGAGGAGGTCGGCTCGGTCGGCCGCGGCCACCACCTCCCGCTCCGGCCTGCCGGTGCGGGACACCAGGGTGCACGGCACGCCCAACCGCTCCTGCGCCGCGGCCAGCAGACGGCGGGACGACTCCGAAGCCAACTCCTCCACCTCCTCGGCGGGCCCCGGCGGACGGTGCCCGGGCGGCGGGGTGCGGCCCAGCAGCCCGGCGTACGCGCCACGGGCAGCCCCCGCCGTCTGCGCATCCGTGACGTGCAGCAACACCGTCCGCTCCGCCGCGCGCGCGGGCGCCCGCGCGGCGTCCACGCACGCCGGCCAGGTGCCCTCCACGATCCAGACGAGGACGACGCTCACACCAGGCTCCGTTCCGGTGCCGATCAGCTTCCGGTCACCGATCACGTGCTGAACACGGCCAGCGACGCCCACAGGGCCACCGTCGACAGTACGAGCGCGGCGGGGACCGTGAGCAGCCCCAGTCGGGTGAACTCCCCGACGCCCGCGTCGACCGGCGCACCGCTCGCCGCGGAGTGCGCCTGGACGATCCGCCGCCACAGCAGGGTCGCCAACGACCCCGCGTAAGTGAGGTTGGGCCCGATGTTCACCCCCAGCAGCACCGCGAGGACCGCGGCCGGGCCGGCGGGCGCCACCAACGGCAGCAGGACCAGCGTCGCGGGGAGGTTGTTCATCACGTTCGCGAGGACCGCGGCGAGGGCGGCGAGGCCAAGAAGCGCGGCCAGGCCCGTGCCCGAAGGGACCAGCCGGCCCAGCACGTCCCCCAGGCCGCTCTCCACCGCGCCACGCACCACCACCCCGAGGGCGAGGACGAACGCGAGGAACGGCAGCGCCGCGGCCCCCACGAGCGCGCGCGGGCTGGTGCGGCGCCGGGCGAGCGCCCGGGCGGCCAACACCGCCGCCCCGGCCGCCGCCGCCCACACCGGCTCGACGCCCAGCGCCGAGAAGACCACGAAGCCGGCCAGCGTGGCGAGCACGGTCAGCAGCGCGAAGCGGGGCACCGGCACCCGTTCGTCCACCCCGGGCGCCGGGCCGGTGAGCGGCGCGCTCAGGTCCGCGGCGAAGAACCGGCGGAAGACCGCGTACTCCACGGCGATCGCCACCAGCCACGGCAGCAGCATCAGCGCGGCGAACCGGGTGAAGGACAGCCCGCTCGCTTCGAACGCCAACAGGTTCGTCAGATTCGACACCGGCAGCAGCAGCGAAGCGGTGTTCGCCAGATGCGTGCAGGCGTACACGTGCGGTTTGGGCCGGGCGCCGAGGCGGGCGGCGGTGGCGAACACCACCGGGGTCAGCAGCACCACCGTCGCGTCCAGGCTGAGCACCGCGGTCACCGCCGACGCCAGCACGAACACCTGCCCGAGCAGGGACCCGCGCCGCCTCGACGCCCGCGCCGCCCACGCACCGCACGCCCGGAACAGCCCCTCCTCGTCGCACAGGTGCGCCAGCACCAGCACGGCGGCGAGGAAGCCGACCACCGGCCCCAACTCCGCGACCTCCGCCGCGGCCCCGGCCGGCGACAGCGCACCCACCGCGATCACGACCCCCGCAGCGGGCACGGCGACCACGGCCTCCGGCCACCCCCGGGGACGCACCACGGCCCAGCCGAGGACCACGGCCAGCAGCACCACGGACACGGCACAGGCGGCGCCGTCGCTCATCGACCCGCCCCTTCCCGGCCCGTCGCCTGCGCCGCCGCCTTGTGCGACGGCAGAATCGATCGCTCCACGCCGTGACCTTAAACGGACCCCACGTCGGCCGCGGAAATTCGTTCGCCCTGGTGGAGCCTTGGCTGGCAGGGTGCGGCGCATGGTGTCACAGCGTCAGATACGAGCCGATTTCGATGCCCGGACGATCGTCGTCTACCAGGCGTACGCGCCGGCCGTCGCGGAGCCCGCCGTACGGGCCCAGCGGTTCGTGCCGCCGTTCTCGTACTCCCGGATGACCTGGATCAAGCCCTCCTTCCGCTGGTTGATGCACCGCAGCAACTGGGCCGCCAAGCCCGGGCAGACCCGCGTCCTCGCGGTGCGGATCACCCGGGAGGGCTGGGAGGAGGCGCTGAAGCGGGCCGTCCTCACCACCGGCGACCCGGCCCGGCTCGCCGACGCCCAGGTGCACGTCCAGTGGGACCCGGAGCGGTCCCTGCGCGGGGCCGCGCTGAACCACTACAGCATCCAGGTCGGCGTGGGTCGCTCCCTGGTGCGCACCTACGCCGAGGAGTGGGTCACCGAGATCACCGACATCACCTCGCAGGCCGTCAAGATCGGCCGTCTGGTGCAGTCGGGCCAGTCCGCGAAGGCGCAGCGCCTGCTTCCGCCGGAGCGGATCTATCCCCTGCCGAGGACCATCGGCGCGCCCCTGTCCGTGGATGCGGCCCCTTAAACGAACGCGGCCCCGCCGTGGGCGGCCAGGCGATCGTGGCGACCTCCGCCCGGTGGTGGGTTGCTCGCGCAGTTCCGCCCCCGTGCCCTGCGGGCACGGGGGCGGAACTGCGCGACAAGCCACAGACGGCCTGCAGACGCCAACATTGCCGCACCGCACGCCTGCTCGGGCAACCGCGTTGGCGACGGGTGACACGAACGCGTTGACGGTTCGTTGAGCGTTCGCTGACACGCGCGGCCTACGTTTTCACGCGGCGCGGCGGCACGGACCCCCGCGCCCGAGCAACGTGGAAAGGCGTCACCCATGCGATGCGCAGCCCTGTTCGCCACCGACGGCGCACCCGCACCTGCACCCGCGGCCACCGCCCTGGTCGTCGCCGGCGAGATCCGCCGGCAGAACCAGTGCGGCAGCCGCAGCGCCCTGGTGTGCTCGCCGTCGGCGAACGGCGCCGCGCCCGCCGAGGACGTCGTGCCCCACCCGCCCGGCGCCCGGCCGCCCGCGCGGCACTTCGGGACCGGGCCCCGCGGCTTCGGGGAGTGGTTCAAGGAGTGACGGTCGTCGTCCCGCCCGGCCGGGCCGGACGGGACGACCTGTGCCCAGCGGCGCGGTCAGCCCTTGTCGGGCCGGTCCGTCACCCGTAGCGCGTTGATGATCGGCTTGCCGTAGCCGGCGCGGGCGACGAAGCGCACGTTCAGCGTCCCGTCGGTCACGGTCACCGTGTACGACCGCTGCACCGCCGCGTACGAGCCGGCCTCCAGCGCGACGTCCAGGGCGGGCAGCACCTGAGTGCCCTCCGCGATGACGTCGAAGACCCGCTTGTTCGGCCGGGTGGCCGACACCTCGGCGAAGCCGAGTTCGACCGTGTAGACCCCGTTGGGCACCTGGTCGAAGCGGTACTCGTACATGCCCTCGCGCGCCGTGCGGAACAGCGCCTGATCGCTCGTGCCGGAGATCGTCCGACCGGTGGAGCGCACGCCGGACGAGCCCTGGTGGCCGTAGGAGCCGCTGGCGTACTTGCGGTCCGGGACCCAGGCGTCACCGAGCGCGTCCACGGATCCGGCGCTCGCACCGATGTCCAACGCGGCCTGGTAGCGAGGCACCACGACCGTCACCGGCACGGCGAGCACCGGGGTCCGCCCGCTGCGGGACTCGATGCGCAACTCCGTCTTCAGCACCGTGCCGGGGGCGAGCCCCGCGGTGTCCACGGTGAGCGACAGGGGCTGCTTCGCACCGGTCGCCAACTCGCCCGCGGCCGGGCTGACGCTCAGCCAGGGCGCGTCCTCGGCCACCGCGAAGGAGGTCCCCGAGCCGGGGTTGGTCAGCTCCAGCGAGCGGGTGCGCCGCTGGTCCCCGGGGGCGACGACGTCGAGCGCCGGCAGCGACGGGGTGACCTTGCCGGTGCGCAGGGAGCGGGTGTCGCGGGCGACCGCGTCAGGCTCGACCGCGACCGTGCCCTGCACCGGCTCGTAGGCGGGTGCGCTCACCGCGAGGGGCTGGGCGCCCTGCGGGGCCTGGGCGAGGTATCCGCCGTCGGACCCGGTGGTGACGGTGACCGCGGACGCGCCCGTGCCCACGGTGACGTCGGCGCCGTCGACGCCCTTGCCGTCGTTGGCGTCCAACACCTGGCCGCGCACCACGCCGTGCTTGGTGGTGCGGAAGGAGATCGACAGGCCGTCGGTGACGACGGGGGCGTTGAAGGAGTAGAGGAACGCGTCGGTGCCGGTGGCGTTCTCCACCCCGACGGTGGCGCTGGAGCCGTTCTTGAACCCGGCGCCGCCGGTGCCCTTGTAGTGGAAGGAGATCCTGCCGTCCTCGCCGATGACCGCGGAGAACGAGAACTTCTCGCCCGGTCCGGACCAGTGCACGACGTTGCGCCACTCCACCACGTACGCGCGGTTCGGCGCGGTGCCGACGACGCCGGTGTGCACGGCGGAGTCCCCGCCGCTGACCACCAGGTCGTCCCAGAAGGGGTACAGCGTCGCGTTCGGGGTGGCCGCGTTCGGGATCGAGGTGTTGGCGTCCGAGGTGTGCGGGCCGCCGAAGCTGAGGGTGCCGTTGGTGCCGACGTGGGCGACGGTGTGGTTCTTCCCGTACAGCGGTACGGGGAAGGGCAACTCCACCCGCTCGGTGGTGTTGTCGCCGGTCAGCGCGAGGGCCCGGGTGCCGGCGACGAAGGCGCGGTCACCGGTGGTGCAGGCGTGGCCGAAGGTGTCGGTGCGCTCCGGCAGCGTCACGGTGGCGGTGGTGTCCCCGGCCACGGTGAGCGGGCTGGTGCCGGCGGTGACACAGCGGGCGGGATGGGTGGCGCGCAGGTCGTAGGTGCCGTGCGGCAGGGTGACCTCGAACGCTCCCGCGGAGTCCGTGGTGGCCGTGACGGGGGTGCCGACGACCGTGACGGTCGCGCCGGCGGCCGGTCCCGTGGGCGCCACGACCGTGCCGGTGACCTTCCCGGAAGCGGCCTGGACGAGGCCGAAGTCCCGGGTGACGGCGGCGTTCTCGGTGACCGTGGCGGAGCCGGTGGCCGACGTGTAGCCGAACTTGGCGACGGTGAGCGCGTAGTCGCCCGCGGAGAGCGCGGGGAAGGAGAAGCGGCCGTCGGCCGCGGTCACCGCGGTGCGGTCGATCGGGCCCTTGGCGACGACGCTGGCGCCGGCGACGGGCGCCCCGGCCGAGGTGACCGTGCCGTCGAGGGCGCCGACGGGGCCGCGCGGGGCTGCGCGCACGGCGGCCAGCGCATCGAGCCGGCCCTCGCCGAAGACGTTGTTGTCGGCGGGGGTGCCGCCGCAGGTCGTGGCGTCGACGTCGATCGCGCTCTGGTCGAGCAGCGCCTCGGTCTGTGCCACGTCGCCGCGGATCGCCGGGGCCGCCGACCAGACCAGGGCGACCGTGGCCGCGGTGTGCGGTGAGGCCATCGAGGTGCCGGACAGGGAGCCGTAGGCGCCGGCCCGGATCGCGGAGCGCACGTTGACGCCGGGCGCGGCCAGGTTCGGCTTGATGCCGCCCTCGTCACCGGCGCCGCGCGAGGAGAAGTTGGCGATGGCGTTGTTCACGTCGAACGCGCCGGAGCTGTAGGAGGCGACATAGTCGCCGGGCGAGCCGCTGGAGGCGCAGGCCGGGCCGTTGTTCCCGTTGGAGAACGCGGGGAAGATCCCGGCCGCCCGCCAGGTGGCGACGATCTCCTTGTACCAGGGGTTGTGGGCCGCGCTGCCCCAGGAGTTGTTGACGACGTCGGGGGCGAGGTCGGGCCGCGGATTGGCCCCGTTGACATCGGTGGGCGCCACGATCCACTGGCCGGAGGCGATCAGCGACGCCTGGGAGCACGAGGAGGTCTCGCAGCCCTTGGCGGCGATCCAGCGGGCCGCCGGCGCCACGCCGATCTTGTTCTCGCCGCCGTCGTCGCCGACCATCGTGCCCATGGTGTGGGTGCCGTGGTTGTTGTTGTCGCACGGCGCCTTCGTCGGGCAGACGTTCGCCGGGTCGAACCAGTTGTAGTCGTGGGTGAAGCTGCCGTCGGCGCCGCGGCCCCGGTACTGGTTGGTGACGGCGGGGTGCTGGAAGTCCACGCCGCTGTCGATGTTGGCGACGACGACGCCCTCGCCGCGCACCCCGAGTTCGGACCAGACCTGCGGCGCGCCGATCCGGTCGACGTTCCACTCGACGGCGTTCACCGTGTTCTCGGACCCGCCCGGAAGCGGCTTCGGCAGGGCCAGCCGGTCCTCGGCGTCGATCCGGGTGACGTCGGCGCGCTGCGCCAGGGCATCGGCGACCTTGGTGTCGGCGACCACGCGCACGGCGTTCACGATCCAGTACGAGGTGTGCTCCACCCGCAGCGACGCGAGGGCCTTGAGGACCCCGGCCTGGCTGCGGTCGGCGTGCGCCCGCTTGGCGTCGAGGACGGCCGCGGCCTTGGCGGTCTTGGTGCGGGCGCGGGACGCCGCGCTCAGATCGGCGGCGCCGTCGAGGTGGACCCAGAAGGCGGCCTTGCCGCTGTCGAGCCGCGCCCTGAGCTCGGGCTCGATCTTGCGCTCGGCCGCCGCCCGGCGGTCCGGGGGCGAGGGGTCGGCTGCCGGGAGGGCCGCCGCCGTCCCCTGGCCGACGGGTAAGAGGACGAGTGCGGTCAGGGCCGCGCACAGCAGCCGCAGCGAACGCGCGGCCGAACTGCGGCCGGCTCGCGGGGTGCGTCTGGTGCGTCTGGTGCCCTCGGTTCGTCGTACCACGAAGTCTCCCTTGCGCTGGCGGCGCTCTCGGCCGCGGAGTAGAGGTGCAGGGAACGTGCGTGGAGCAGAAGGAAACCCCGCCCATGCGACATGGACGGGTCAAGAACCGTTAGTCATCGTGGGGGACCGGGACGTGGTGCAACAAGAGGGCATCCGTGTCACGGCCTGCCCTTTGTCCCCCTTCTTCGGCATCTGTCCCACGAGGCTTCACGCATAGGACATCTGATGAGACGTCAATTGCGGTGACGGCGGCCGGGAACGGGCCGCGGGCGGCGGCTCAGGACAGCACGCGACGCCGGAAGTTGCGCAGCCCGAGCCCCAGGAAGAGCACGCAGAACGCCAGCAGCACGGGGTAGATGACGTACAGCGGCAGATGGGACAGATCGGTGAAGCCGGCCCGCATGCCCTCGCTGATGTAGATCAGCGGATTGAGCAGCACCAGCGACTGCAACCAGGGGAATCCTCCGATGTGTACCGGTGCGAGCGCGGTCCACTGGTAGTACGTGCCGCCGAGGAAGACCAGCGGCAGGATCACGAAGCCGAACATCACCCCGATGTTCCGCGGCTCGAACGTGGTGCCCAGCAGCAGCCCGAGCGAGGTCATCGCCACGCACGCCAGCGGAATCAGGGTCAGCACGATCCACCAGTGGACGTGCAGGTCCGGATGGACCCCCGGGGCGTGTACCACGGCCGCGATCGGCAGCACGATGACCGCCGAGATCACGCCCTGCACGGCCCCCGACAGCACCCGGGCGACCGCCACCAGCCAGATGGGGCAGGGCGCCTGTACCCGGTCCTCGATCTCCCGGGTGTAGCCGAACTCCTGGGACATCTGGATCGCCACCGACTGGATGCCCTGGAACATCACCGCGATGGACACCACCCCCGGCACCAGCACGGTCGCGAACTCCGACTCGCCGGCGGTGCCGCCCGCCGAGCCGACGCCCTGTCCGATGACCGGGAAGACGTACAGGAAGACGAAGACGAGCAGGAACGGCTGCATCACGGTCCGGCCGACGAACTCGCCGAAGTTCTTCCGCAGCACGAGCAGGTCCCGGCGGATCAGCGCGGAGAGCGCACTGCGGGCCGCCGCAGCGCTGGACCGCGGCGGCTCGACGTCGATCACCACACCATCACTCCCCTCACTTCCTCACTCCCTCAGCTCCTTGCCCGTGAGGCTGATGAAGACGGTCTCCAGGCTGCTCTGCGCCAACGACAGGTCGACCAGGTCGAAACCGCCCGCCTCCGCACTCGCCACCACCCGGGCGAGCAGCCGGTCGTTCCCCTTGACCTGGAGCTCCACCCCGCCGTCGGTGAGCCGGCTGCGCACCACCTCCGGCACGTCACGGCGCAGCACCGCCGCCAGCTCGGCGGCCGGGCCCTTGGCGACGACCGTGACCGTGGTGTCGGCGCCCAGCCCCTGCTTGAGGGCGGCCGGGGTGTCCAGCGCCAGGATTCGGCCGTGGTCGATGATCGCGACCCGGTCGCACAGGCGGTCCGCCTCCTCCATGTTGTGCGTGGTGAGCAAGATGGTCTGGCCGTCGGCCATCAGCTGCGCCAACGACTCCCACAGCGCGAGCCGGCCCTGCGGGTCGAGGCCGGCCGTCGGCTCGTCGAGGAAGAGGACCGCGGGCCGGTGGAAGACGGCGCGCGCCAGCATCAGCCGCTGCGCCATGCCGCCCGACAGCGCGTACACCGAGGACCGCGCCCAGCGCGCGAGCCGGAACTCGTCGAGGAGCGCGTCGGCCCGCTCGCGCGAGGCACGGGCCGGGATCCCGAACAGCAGCCCGTGGTAGTACAGGTTCTCCCGGACGTCCAACGCCCGGTCCAGGGTGTTCTCCTGGGTCACCGCGGCGATGATCTGCTTGGCCCGCGCCGGTTGCGCCACCACGTCGACGGTGCCGATCAGCGCCGTGCCGGAGGTGGGCACCACACGCCCCGTCAGCATGCCCACGGTGGTGGTCTTGCCGGCGCCGTTGGGGCCGAGGAGGCCGAAGATCTCGCCGCGCCGCACCCTGAGGTCGATCCCGTCCACCGCGGCGAAGTCCGCGCCCGGGTACACCTTGCGCAGCCGTGAGGTACGGATGACGTCGACGACGCCGTCGGACGCGGGCGGAGGCGTCATCGCCCGCCCCGCTTCAACCAGTGGGCCCGGCGCTGGTAGCGGGCGACCGGCGGTTCCGGCGCGGCGGGGCCGGGGGCGGCGTCCGGATGGGGCGCGGGCGGCGGCAGCGGCGCCTGGTCGGCGGGTGGATGCAGGCCCTGGGTGTCGTAGCGCGTCGTCGCGATCGCCTCGACGAGCTGGTCGTCGCTGAACCCCTCCGACCCCGGGACGTGCGGTACGAAGCCGATCAGCACGCCGTCGCTGACGATCTCCGCGTCCAGCCCCGCCGCCCCGTCCACGTCCCACAGGGCTTCGACGTCCTGGTCCAGCACCACCCGGATGCCGAACTCGTACACCCCCGCCTCGACGACGTGGGCCATCACCCGACGGTTGCGCAGCGCCGCCACCAGACGGCCGGCGCGGTCCTGGTCCATGACCGGGCGCACCTCCTTCACCCGGGGCGCCCGGGGCGACCCCGGCTCCCTTCACCGTACTCCGCCCCGACCGGGGGTGCGCGGGCCGCGGACCCCCGCCCGTGGCGCCGTCAGCAGATGCGGGGGAGCTGTTCCCCGAGCGGCAGGTCCACCACCCGCGTCCCCCCGAGCGGAGTGCGGGCGACCACCATGCCCGGGTGCTCCGCCACGCACTCCCCGATCACCGCGGCGTCCGCGCCGAGCGGATGCGCCCGCATCGCCGCCAGCACCGCGTCGGCGTCGTCCCGGGCGACGAACGCCACCAGCTTGCCCTCGTTGGCCACGTACATCGGATCGAGGCCGAGGACCGCGCACGCGTTGGCGACCTGCTCCGGCACGGGGACGGCCGTCTCCCGCACCACGACGCCGGTCCCGGACGCCGCCGCGATCTCGTTCAGCGAGGCCGCGAGCCCGCCGCGCGTGGGGTCGCGCAGCGCGTGCAGATCGGGGGCGACCGCGAGCATCGCCTCGACCAGCCCGCCGAGCGCCGCGCAGTCGCTCTCCACCTCGACGCCGAACTCCAGGCCCTCGCGCATGCTCATGATCGCCACGCCGTGCAGTCCGATGCCGCCGCTGACGAGGACGACGTCCCCCGGCCGGGCGCGCTGCGGCCGGACGTCCACCCCGTCCGGGACCAGCCCGATGCCCGCAGTGTTGAGATAGACGCCGTCGCCCCGGCCCGCCTCCACCACCTTGGTGTCCCCGGTCACCACCGCCACCCCGGCGGTGCGCGCCGCCGCCCCCAGCGCTTCGGCGATCCGGCCGACGACGGCGGTCTCCACGCCCTCCTCCAGGATGAACCCGCAGGACAGGTAAGCCGCCTTGGCCCCGCTCATCGCCAGGTCGTTGACGGTGCCGTTGACGGCGAGGTCCCCGATGCTGCCGCCGGGGAAGAACAGCGGGCGGACCACGTACGAGTCCGTCGAGAAGGCGATCCGCGCCCCGCCGACGGGCAGCACCGCCGAGTCGGCGAGGCCGGCGAGCGCGGCGCCGCCGAAGGCCGGGAGGAAGACGTTCTCGATCAGCTCGGCGGAGATCGCGCCGCCCCCGCCGTGTGCCATGACCACCCGTGGGTGGTCGCGCAGCGGCAGGGGGCAGCTCCAGCCGGAGAGGTCCGGCGCGGCGCCGGTCAGGGTGTCAGCCAACGGGGTTCGCCTCCAGGGGAGCGGCGGGGGCGCCGAGACGGCGGTAGAGGTAGTACGCGGCGCAGGCGCCCTCGCTGGAGACCATCGTGGCGCCGAGCGGGGTGCGCGGGGTGCACAGGGTCCCGAAGGCCGCGCACTCGTGCGGCTTGATCAGCCCCTGGAGCACTTCGCCGCTGCGGCACTCGGCGGGCTCCTTGGTGGCGATGTCCGTGACGGCGAAGCGGTGTTCGGCGTCGTGGTCCCGATAGCGCTCGGACAGCCGCCAGCCGCTGCGCGGGATCACCCCGATCCCGCGCCAGGCGCGGTCGGTGACCTCGAAGACGTCCGCCAGCACGGCGCGCGCGGCCGGGTTGCCCTCCGGCCGCACGGCACGCGGATACGCGTTGTCGACGACGTGCTCGCCGCGCTCCAACTGCCGCACCGTGCGCCGGATGCCCTCCAGGATGTCGAGCGGTTCGAAGCCGGTCACCACGATCGGCACCCGGTGCCGCGCCGCGAGCGGCGGGTACTCGTCGACGCCCATCACGCTGCACACGTGCCCGGCCGCGAGGAAGCCCTGCACCCGGCAGTCGGGCGAGGTCATGACGGCCTCGATCGCCGGGGGCACCCGCACGTGCGACACCAGCATGCTGAAGTTGCGCACGCCCTGCCGGCGGGCCTGGTGGACGGCCATCGCGTTGGGCGGCGCGGTGGTCTCGAAGCCGATGCCGAAGAACACCACCTCGCGGTCCGGGTTCTGCCGGGCGATCCGCAGCGCGTCCAGCGGCGAGTACACCACCCGTACGTCACCGCCCTCGCTGCGGACCCGGAACAGGTCGCGGTCGCTGCCGGGCACCCGCAGCATGTCCCCGAAGGAGCAGAAGACCACCCCGGGGCGGGCGGCGATCTCCAGCGCCTTGTCGATGACCTCCAGCGGGGTGACGCACACCGGGCACCCCGGGCCGTGGATCAACTCGACGCCCTCGGGCAGCAGTTGGTCGATGCCGTGCCGGATGATGGTGTGCGTCTGGCCGCCGCACACCTCCATCAGCGCCCAGGGTCGGGTCACCGTCGCCCGGATGTCGTCGAGCAGTCGGCGCGCCAGCGCCGGATCCCGGAACTCCTCCAAGTACTTCACCGCCGCGCCTCCGGTCCCGACTGCGGATCCGGGGCGTCGGCCTGCTCCGCCGCCGCTTCCCACGGATCCCCGAACTCCTCCTGCAGCAGCCCTAGTTCGCCGAAGAGCTCCAGCGTCCTGCGCGCCGACTCCTCGTCCAGCCGCTGGAGGGCGAACCCGACGTGCACGATGGCGTACTCGCCGACCCGAAGGTCCGGCAGGTACTCCAGGCACACGTCCTTCACCACGCCGCCGAAGTCCACGACGGCCATCCGGGTGCCGTCCCGCTCGCCGATCTCCATCACCCTGCCGGGCACTGCCAGGCACATGGTGCGCCCTCCTCTCGGTCCGCGGCGTGCGCGGCCACCATCAGCTGGCCGAGGGCCAGCCCTCCGTCATTGGGCGGCACCCGGTGGTGCCGCAGCACGGCGAAACCGTCCGCCGCGAGCCCGCGGGCGCAGCCCGACAGCAGCACGGCGTTGGCGAAGACGCCGCCGGTGAGGGCGACTTCAGTCAGCCCGTGCCGTTCGCGGGCGAGTGCGCACAGCCGTCGTACGAGGTCGACGACCGCGGCGTGGAAGCGGGCCGACACCCGCCCGGTGCCCGCCCCGGCGCGCAGGTCGGCGACGGCCGCCGCGAGCACCGGGCCGGGGTCGGCGCACAGGGCGCCGTCACCACCGTCGCCACCGTCAGCGCTGTCACCGTCGTCACCGCTGTTCGCGTGTAGCGCGAAGCGATAGCCGCGGTCGACCGGGCCGTGAGCGCGGGCCGCCGCCTCCAACTCGACGGCCGCCTGCGCCTCGTACCCGGCCCGGTGACAGATCCCGACGAGCGAGGACACCGCGTCGAACAGCCGCCCCATGCTGGACGTCGGCACGCAGTGCAGCCCGGACGCCAACTGGTGCTCCAAGGCCAGCCGTTCGGCGGCCGGGCACGCGGTGACGCAGGCGAGCCGGGGCGACCAGGCGATGCCCGCGGCCCGTAGGTGCGCGAGCGCCATCCGGTAAGGGCGGGCCACCGCCGCGTCCCCGCCGGGCAGCGGCACGTACGCCAGCCGGGCGAAGCGCTGGTAGCCGGCGTAGTCGGCGAGCAGCACCTCGCCGCCCCACACGGCGCCGTCGTCGCCGTACCCGGTGCCGTCGAAGGCGACCCCGATGACCGGCCGGGAGCCGTCCCGACGGTGTTCCGCCATGGCCGCGGCGACGTGCGCGTGGTGGTGCTGGACGCGCACCGTGCGCCGCCCGTCGGCGAGCGCGGCGGCGCGCCGCGCGGACCGGTAGCCGGGGTGGCGATCGCTCGCCACCAACTCGGGCCGCACCCCGCAGACCGCCGACAGATGGTCCACCGCCCGGTCGAATGCGTCGAGCGTCGCCAGGTCGTCCATGTCGCCGACGTGGCCGGAGAGCCAGGCGCGCGGGCCCTCGGCGATCGCGAACGCGTTCTTCAGGTCTCCGCCGGCCGCGAGCAGCGGCGGCACGGACGTCGGCAGCGGCAGCGGCGTCGGCACGAGCCCGCGCGAGCGGCGCAGCGGCAGCGGTGCACCGTCCACGACCCGCACCACCGAGTCGTCGCACGGCACCCGGATCGGCCGGTCGTGCACCAGCCAGGCGTCCACCAGCCCGGCGAGCCGCGACAGCGCTTCGGCGTCGTCGGTGACGATCGGCTCGCCGGAGAGGTTCGCACTGGTCATCACCAACAGCGCGGGCCCGGGCGGATCGCCGGGCAGACCGAACAGCAGATGGTGCAGCGGGGCGTACGGCAGCAGCACACCGAGGTCGGGGGCGTTCGGGGCGACGGCGTCGAGTGCGGCGGCGACCTGCGGCGAAGGGCCTTCCCCGCCGCCCCCGTCCGAGGCCCGGCGCCGGAGCAGCACGATCGGGCGGGCCGGCCCCGTCAGCACCGCCCGCTCCGCCGCGTCCAGGTGCACCAACTCCGCCGCGCCCGCCACGTCCCGGGCCATCACCGCGAACGGCTTGTCACCCCGGTTCTTGCGCCGACGCAGCAAGGTCACTGCCGTCGCGTTCAGCGCGTCGCACACCAGGTGGTAGCCGCCGATGCCCTTCACCGCCAGCACCGCGCCCCCGGCGAGCAGGCGTCGGGCGCGCGCCAGGGCCGCGGCGCCGTCGAGCGCGCCAGCGCCGGGGGCGACCAGGGCCAGGCGCGGGCCGCAGGCGTGGCAGGAGACGGGTTGCGCGTGGAACCGGCGGTCGGCCGGGTCGGCGTACTCCCGGGCGCAGTCGGCGCACATCGGGAAGTGCGCCATGGTGGTGTGCGCCCGGTCATAGGGCAGGGCCGTGACGATGGTGAAGCGCGGGCCGCAGTCGGTGCAGGTGATGAAGGGGTGCCGGTACCGGCGGTCCGCCGGGTCCGCGAGTTCGGCCAGACACCGCGCACAGGTCGCGACGTCGGGCGGGATCATCGCCCCGGCGCCGCCCAAGGGCGCGCCGGCATCGGGGTGCGACGGCGTGATGGCGAAGCCGGACGCCCCGGTCGCGGCGATGTCCTCCTGGTGGACGGCGGCTACGTCCGCGAGCGGGGGAGCGTCGGTGGCCAGCCGGCGGCAGAAGCCGTCCACCGCACCCGGCGCGCCCTCCACCTCCACGAGCACGCCGTCGCCGGTGTTGGTGACGTGTCCGGACAGCGCCAACTCGGCGGCCAGCGCGTGGACGAACGGTCGGAAGCCGACGCCCTGGACGAGCCCGTGCACCGAGACCCGGCGCCGCAGCAGGGGCGCCGGAGACTGGTGGACCGTCACGGGCGGTCCACGGCCGGGTGCTCGTGGGCGACCGCGCCGAGCAGGTCGCGCGACCGGCCGCCGTGGTCGTGGTCGCGGCCTTGCCCCGGCTCCGGTACGGGCGAGTGCTCGTGCGGAACCTCGTGCCGATGGTGCATGTGGTCGTGTACGTGGTCGAGCGCGTCGTCCGAGGCCCGGTCGCCGGCCGCAGCGGAGTCGGCGGCGGGCGCGGAGGCCATCACCGGCCGGTGCGCCTGCCGGCCCTCCCGCACGGCGAGGGCCCGCTCCAGCAGCACGCCCGTGCCCAGGCCGCTGCGGGCCGAGGTGAACACCACCTCCACGCCCGGGTTGACCTGTGCGACGTTCGCCAGGAAGGCGGCCTCGTCGAAGCCGACGGCCTCCGCGATGTCCGCCTTCGTCACCAGCACGAGTTGGGCCAGCCCGAAGGCCGTTGGGTACTTCAGCGGCTTGTCCTCGCCCTCCGTCACCGACGCCAGGGTCACCCGCAGCGACTCGCCGAGGTCGTACGCCGCCGGGCAGACCAGGTTGCCCACGTTCTCCACGAACAGCACGTGCGTGTCCTTCGGCAGCCAGCCCGCCAGATAGCCGCGGAGCATCACGGCCTCCAGATGACACAGGCCGTCGGTGAGCACCTGCTGCACCGGAGCGCCCGAGCGGGCCAGCCGCCGCGCGTCGTTCTCGGTCGCCAGGTCCGCGGTGAGGGCGGCCACCGGCACCCCGCGCTCACGGGCCAGTGCCAACTCCCCCTCCAGCAGCGCCGTCTTCCCGCTGCCCGGGCTGGAGAGCAGATTCACGGCGACCGTGCCGCGGGCGGCCAGTGCGGCCCGCAGCGCCCGGGCGCTGTCGTCGTTGTGGGCGAGGATTGCCCGTCGCAGATCGGCCGTACGGCACATGGAACCCGTTTCCTTAAACCCTCTTCGGTCAGCCGCGGGCGCTGTCGGGGCGCTCGGCCCACTCGACGCCGCGGATGTGCAACTCGCGCCCCGTCAGCAGGGCGACCCGCGCGCCGCCCGCGCACTGCGGGCAGCCCAGGTCGGGGGGTATCCCGGGGGACCACTCGACGTCGCAGGCCGCGCACCGGGCGCGCGCCGGCACGGTCCGCGTCCGCAGCACGGAGCCCGCGAGCGCGGTGCCCTCGCAGGCGAGCGCGAAGCAGAAGTCCAGGGCATTCGGCACCACGCCGGCGAGTTCGCCGACGTCCAGCGCCACCGTCTTCACGGCGCTCGCACCGTGCTCCTCGGCCGCCCGCGCGACCTGCTCGACCACGGCAACCGCGATCGACATCTCGTGCATCGGCGCGCCTCATTCCACGGCAGTTCGACGACAGTTCCACGGCGAAGGGGGCGGACGGTCCCCGGTGGTGGTGCTCGACGGGCCCGTCCGGCTCGGACGCACGGCACGGGCGCGGCTCCATTGGACGCGGCGGCGCCGGCCCGGACGGGGTGCCACGCCGGCGCGGCCTTCGAGCGCACCCCGTTCGCAGCAGTCCGGGACGCGGGCGGGAGCCGACCGCGCGCCCGGTCACATCCGGGAGATCCGCAAGTAGCGCTTGACGTCCGGCAGGATCTGCCAGAGCACCACGCCGACGGCCGCCCCGGCTGCCGTGACGAGCAGGGTCTTCACCATGACGACGCCCTTCTGTCGTGACTCTCGTAGCTCTTGTGAACCCCCGTCGGGCCCGTCGGTGCGGTGCTCGACGCGGCAGTGGTCGACGGCTCCTCGGCGATGACGTTCAGGACCAGCCGGGCCGCCTCCGGCACGGCGGAGGCCACCGGCGGGGACAGCCCGATGCCCTCCGCGAGCGACGCCGGCTCGCACCCCACCACGACCACCCGCTCCGGCGCCGTGCCGCCGGTGCCCTCGCTCAGGGAGCCGAGCAGCTTCAGCACCGCGTCCGGACCCATGCCGTGGCCGTCCAGGGCCACGGCCCCGCCCGGCTCCACCGGTGCGCCGCCCGCCCCGTCAGCGTCCGGCTCGATGAGGTACACCGTGCCCGGCTCCCCGCCGCGCGAGACCGCGTCGACCAGGACCAAGGTGCGGTATCCGTCGAGGAGTTGGTACGCGAGGTGGACCCCGCGCACCCCGAAGTCGACGACCTCCACGCCCTCGGGCACCCCGAGCCGCTGGAGGTGTCGCACCGTCTCCACCCCGAACCCGTCGTCGCCGAGGAAGATGTTGCCGACGCCGGCGACCAGCACATCGGCGACCAGCACCCCGGGGGGCCTCACGCCTCCCCCAGCGGGGTGAGTTCATCGGGCTGGAAGTAGCGGAACCGGCCCTGGAGACGCCACAGGTCCGCGCCGGGGTCGTCGTCCACGGTGACCGCGAGGTGCACCGAGCCGTCGACGTCGTGCAACACGGCCTCCACCACCCCCGTACGGCCGTGCAGGAACAGGTCCTGGGCGTCGGTGCGGCGCCGTCCGGGGCCGAGCCGCACCCGGCTGCCCGCGCCGACCGACGTGCCGTCGATCACCACCCGGTCCCGCGCCGGGTCCACGTCCCGGTCGCCGCCCGGGTCCCACCACGGCAGCGCCCGCCCCTCGCCCTCGGCCGCCGAGTCGGCCCCGGTGACCTCGCGCAGCGCCCGTACGGCTCCGTGCAGCCGCTCCCACACCTCGGCCGGCAGCGAGTCCGCGAGGTCGACCGCCGCGCCCGCCCGCTCGTCCGTGCCGCGGGCCTCCCGCTTCTCCCGGTCGGTGAGGGCGGTGGTGCGCAGCGCCAGGATCTCGTCGATCTCCGTGGCGTCGTACAACGCGCCCGGGCTCTCCGGCGCCAGCCGCGGATGGTCCTCCAGGACGATCGGCGAGCAGAGCACCGCGTCGGCGCGGCCGTCAGCGCCCGCCAGCACGGGCCAGACGTGTTCGTTGCGCAACTCGGCCACCGCGCCGGCCGCCCACCGAGGGGGATCGGTCACCGACAGGAAGGAGCCCCGGTCCAGGGCGAGCAGCAGGTGCGCCGACACCAGCGCGTGCGGCAGCGCGTCCGCCCGGCGGGCACCGGCGCCGGGGCGCCACGGCGAGGTGTTCTCCACCGCGGCGGTCAGCCGCAGCGCGCCGTGGGGCCCGGGCAGAGGACGGGCCGTCAGCCGTACGGTCGCGCGCACCTCCTGCCGTTCGCGCGCCAGCCGCCCCACGACCCGTCCCGCGCCGTCGGTCACGTCCTGCTCGCTGTGGGAGGCGGGCAGGACGAAGGGGTGGCGCACGCCGTCCGCCAGCTGTTCGACGGGCACCACCAGCCGTACCTGCTCCACCACGCCCTCGTCCCACGGCACGAGGATCCGGTCGGGCAGTTCCAACTCCGGCACGGTCTCGAACGTCCGGCCCGCCCCCTGCCCCGCGGCCCGCTGCACCGTGCGGTGCTGGACCCGCAGGAACCGCACCTCGACCGCGAGCCGGTCGCCGGCCCGCGGCTCGATCAGGCACTCGGCCCGCTGGTGCGAGGGCTCCGCCGAGTCCGTCCCGTACGCGGGCGGCACCAGGACCCCGAACTGCCAGCGCAGGCGGTTCTTGGCGGCGGACGCCCGGTACGGGTAGAGCACGTACCCCTCGAAGAGGACGGCGTCGGCGACCTCGCGGGCCGTGGTGAACCGCTGCGCCAGCTCCGGCGGGAAGTCCACCACTGCGTACGACTCGACTTCGGCGTCCGTTGTGACCCCTGTGGCCCCGGTGTCCGCGAGCGTGGCGGCATCCGTCATCGCACGCCCTCCGCGATCTCCCGCACCTCGTCATGGGTGGCCGCGGCCTCAAGCAGCGCGCAGACCGTGGCCTCCCACGAGGGCAGCGCCCGCCGCTCGCGGAAGGCGAGCAGTTCGTCCATCAGGTCGCCCGGCAGCCGTAGCCAGCCGCACCCGGGGAAGTGCTGCTCGATCATCTCCCGCCACACCCGCACCGGCAGCCGGACGGTGGCGTCCCGGTCCCAGGGCACGGGCGTGACCTGGAAGCCGGCCGGGCCGCTGAACGCCGTGCCCGAGAAGAGCAGCCGCAGCGGCACCTCCCCGTCGTCCAGCGCCCGGAAGTAGCGGGCGGCGGCGATCTCCAGGTCGTACGTGCAGGGCACCGCGAGTTCGACGTCCATCTCACCGGTGAAGCCGGGCACCATCGTCGACACCTCGGCGAACTGCACGGGGTTGAGGGTGGTGGCCCACCGCTTCCGCTCGCCGAAGAGCCCGGTGAGCCGATCCGACTCGGCGGGGGAGTACTCCCGCCCCGCCGGTTCGATGCGCAGTTGGCAGCGCAGGGCGAGCGCGTGCACCCGGATGTGCTCGGGCGCGGTGATCCGCAGCCGGAACAGCAGCGTGGGCCCGGCGGCGTGCCGGTCGGCCCGCACTTCCGTACAGGCGAAGGCGAGTTCGGTCATGGCGACAACTCCTCGTTCAGGGGTCGGGCCCGCTCGTCGACGGCCGCGAAGAAGGCGTCGAGTTCGGCGTGGGCCTCGGCGCCGCCGTCGAAGCCCTGCCAGGTGCGCCGCATCCGGCCGACCAGCTCGTAACAGAGGTCGACGGGGACCAGGAAGCACTCGATCCGCTCCGACCCGCTGCTGCCGCCGCTGCCGCTGCGGCGCAGCAACAGCGCCTCCACGTCCGGCTCCAGGACGGCGGCGAGCCGGCTGCCGCCGAAGACGTCCTCGTAGGTGGCGGGGGACAGTTCGCTCTCGGTCGCCCCGGCGGGGCTGGGGTAGCACAGCACCGGCTGCGCCCGGTCGGCGTTGTGCAGCAGGAAGGCCGTGCTGACCGGGATCCGCAGCCGGGCCCAGATGTCCGGCCCCGGGGCGCCGACGGGGTCGTACAACAGCCGGTCCGGTACGGGGCGATAGCGTCCGCCGGCCGCGCCGGGCCGCTGGAACAGCAGCGCGCACGGAGTGCAGGCGCAGGCCAAGGAGCGCTCCGCGGTGTCCGCGAGATGGCGGTGCGTCCCCGACAGCCGCACCCCGCACAACGCGCACCGCTCGGGGCGCTGTGCCGGCTCGGCCGGGCGGCGCAGCGTGCGCAGCAACGCCGAGCCCGCGCGGTCCAGTTGACGGGTGCTCACCGGACCGCCGCCGGGGGACGGCTGCCGATCTGGAGCAGGGGCGGATCGGCGGGCGCGGTGCGCCAGACGATCGAGGTGACCTCGGGGGCGTGGCAGGCCAGGGCGTCCTCCACGGCCGATTCGCCCCCGCCGCCGCAGCCGCAGCCGCCGCCCTGCGCCGGCTTGCGCAGGGTGAGTGCGCCGGTGGTCGCGTCGAAGTCCACTCGTTCGGCGCGCAGTTGCGGCACCGAGGCGAGCGCCCGCTCGACGCGACCGGTCACGTCCTGCGGGTGCAGATCGTGCAGGACCAGCAGACCGGCCGCCGACGGGTCGTCGAGCGCCCCGGCGAGCGCGTCCGCCGGCAGCCCGGCCAGCAGGGCGGTCAGCCCCTCCGTGTGCAGCGCCATCAGCTCGCGGGCCAGCGCCTCGCCCGCCGTCAGGGCGTCCTCGCCCTGCTCCGCCAGCCGGTCCAGGGCCTCTTGGACCGCCGCGCCGCAGGTCTCGGCCGTCATCCGCCCAGTCCGCTCAGCCCGGTGGGGACGTGCATCTGCTGGAGGGTGCGCCCGCCGCCGACGTACATGTGCACCCCGCAGGGCAGACAGGGGTCGAAGCTGCGCACGGCCCGCATGATGTCGATGCCCTTGAAGTCCTCGGGGGAGTTCTCCTCGAAGATCGGGGTGTTCTGCACCGCGTCCTCATACGGGCCCGGGGTGCCGTAGCTGTCGCGGACGCTGGCGTTCCACGGGGTCGGCGGGTACGGGTGGTAGTTGGCGATCTTGCCGTCCCGGATCACCATGTGGTGCGAGAGCACCCCGCGCACCGCCTCGGTGAAGCCGCAGCCGATGGACTCGTCCGGCACCTCGAACTTCTCCCACGTCTGGCTGCGGCCCGCCCGCACCTCGTCCAGCGCCTTCTCGGCGAAGTGGAGGGCGGCGGCTGCGGCGTACGCCTGGAAGTAGGTGCGGGCCCGGTTGCGCTCCAGGGCGTTGCTCCACTGCGGGATCTTCCACTCGAAGGTGGTCTCCGGCTTGGTCATGGAGCGCGGCAGGGTGATCTTGACGCTGTGGCCGGTGGCCTTGACGTAGCCGATGTCGACGAGTCCGGACAGCGCGGTCGACCACAGCCGGGCGATGGGCCCGCCGCCGGTGTCCAGGGCCAGGTGCTCCTTGCCGTCGAACCAGCGCGGTGACATCACCCAGCTGTACTTGTCGTCGAAGTCCCGCTTCTGCGGCGCGGGGATGGTGTGCTGGTTCCAGGGGTGGCGGGGGTCGACGGGGTTGCCGAGCGGGTCGTGGGTGACGAAGAGGTCGCGGCCCTCCCAGTCCTCGTAGTAGGAGGAGCCGAGCAGGATCCGGATGCCGAGGTTGATCTCGGTGAGGTCGTTGGTGACCAGCTTGCCGTCCACCACGATCCCCGGGGTGACGAACATCTTCCGACCCCAGTCCGTCATGTTGCGGTACGTGAAGTCGCAGTGGTCCGGGTCGTTCAGGCTGCCCCAGCAGCCGAGCAGCACCCGTCGGCGGCCGACCTCCTCGTAGCCGGGCAGGGCCTCGTAGAAGAAGTCGAAGAGGTCGTCGTGGAGGGGGACGACCTTCTTCATGAACTCCACGTAGCGCATCAGCCGGGTGAGGTAGTCGGTGAAGAGCTGCACGGTGGCGACCGTGCCGACGCCGCCGGCGTAGAGGGTGGAGGGATGGACGTGCCGGCCCTCCATCAGACAGAACATCTCCCGGGTGTACCGGCTGACCTGGAGCGCTTCCCGGTAGAACTCGCCCTCGATCGGGTTGAGGGCGCGCATGATGTCGGCGATGGTGCGGTACCCGTGGTCCCCGGCGTGCGGCGCCTCGGTGCGCTCGGCCCGCTCCAGCACCCCCGGGTTGGTCTCCCGGACCATCTTCTCGCAGTAGTCGACCCCGACCAGGTTCTCCTGGAAGATGTTGTGGTCGAACATGTACTCCGCGGCCTCGCCGAGGTTGATGATCCACTCGCCCAGGTGCGGCGGCTTCACGCCGTAGGCCATGTTCTGCGCGTAGACGGAACAGGTGGCGTGGTTGTCGCCGCAGATGCCGCAGATCCGGCTGGTGATGAAGTGGGCGTCGCGCGGGTCCTTGCCGCGCATGAAGACGCTGTAGCCGCGGAAGACCGAAGAGGTGCTGTAGCACTCCGCGACCCGCTTCTGCTTGAAGTCGATCTTGGTGTGGATGCCCAGGCTGCCCACGATCCTGGTGATCGGGTCCCAAGCCATCTCCACCAGGCCGCTTTTGTCGCCGGCCGCCTTCGTCGTCGGTGCCATCTGTCAGTCGTGCCCTTTCGCGTGCGGGGGTGGGGGCGGGCGGTGGCGGCGGCCGGCGCCGGTCACCAGGGGGAGCGGTATCCGGTGGTCAGCTCGCGTCCGGGGTGGCGCCACTTGGGTTCCTTGTCGACCGTCTTCGTGGTGATGGCGCGCAGTCGACGGATCGCGGCGCCGTAGGCGGAGCTGGCGTTCGCGGAGAGGTGGGAGCCGGGCGGGGCGTCCATGAACGGCATGAACTTGTCCGGGAAGCCGGGCATCGTGCAGGCGATGCAGATGCCGCCGACGTTGGGACAGCCGCCGATGCCGTTGATCCAGCCGCGCTTGGCGACATTGCATTTGACCACCGGACCCCAGCAGCCGAGCCGCACCAGGCATTCGGGGGTGCCGTACGCGGTGGCGAACTGGCCCTGCTCGTAGTAGCCGCCGCGGTCGCAGCCCTCGTGGACGGTCGCCCCGAACAGCCACGTCGGGCGCAGCCGGTCGTCCAGCGGGATCATCGGCGCCGCGCCCGCGAGCTGGTACAGCAGGTACGTCAGGGTCTCGGCGAAGTTGTCCGGCTGGATGGGGCAGCCGGGGACGCAGACGATGGGCAGCCCGGCCTTGGACTTCCAGTCCCAGCCGAGGTAGTCCGGCACGCCCATCGCGCCGGTGGGGTTGCCGGCCATGGCGTGGATGCCGCCGTAGGTGGCGCAGGTGCCGATCGCGACGACCGCGGTGGCCTTCGGCGCCAGCCGGTCCAGCCACTCGCTGGTGGTGATGGGCTGGCCGGTCTCCGGATCGTCGCCGAAGCCGCACCAGTAGCCCTCCTGCTTGATCTGCTCGTTGGGGATCGACCCCTCGACGACCAGCACGAACGGATCGATCTCGCCGCGGTCCGCCTTGAAGAACCACTCGACGAAGTTGTCCGCGCCCTGGACCGGGCCGCACTCGAAGTCGATCAGCGGCCAGTGCACGGCGACCGGCGGCAGCCCGGGCAGTGCACCGGTCACGATCTCCTCGATGCTGGGCTGCATCGCGGCCGTCAGGGCGACGGAGTCGCCGTCGCAGCTCAGCCCCGCGTTGATCCAGAGGATGTGGACCGGGCCGGGCTCGGTGTCCGCGCCGCCGGCGGGGCCGGCGTCGGCGGTAGCTGTCCCGCTCATGAGGATGCCTCCGTGGGAAGGGACGATTCACGCAAAATGTCCCATGCAGGTCATATCACTGCACGGTGGCGGTGAGGCGTCGAAGGGCCGCGGCGGTCGTCCGGAAGGCGGTGCGGCACGGGGCCGTGGGAGTGGCGCACGGTGGGCCCGGGCGGGGCCGGGCGGGGGGCCGGTGGGAGCGGGCGCGGTGCCCCTGGCCCGGTGGGAGCGGGCGCATTAGATTGGTTGTGGGCAAGCAAGTAAACCGTTCCGTTGGAAGTGATCTCCATGGGAACGAGCCAGGTCCGTGCCGCGGCGCCGTTGGGGCGACGACCGGACCCGACGCCGGGGTCCGGCTACCGGTGGATCGCCCTGTCGAACACGACCCTGGGCGTCCTGATGGCCTCGATCAACATGTCGATCATGCTGATCGCGCTGCCCGACATCTTCCGCGGCATCGGCGTCGACCCGCTCCAGCCGCAGAACACCGGACTGCTGCTCTGGCTGATCATGAGCTATCTGGTCGTCACGGCCGTCCTGGTGGTCAGCTTCGGCCGGCTGGGCGACATGTACGGCCGCACCCGCATGTACAACGCCGGCTTCGCCGTCTTCACGCTCTTCTCCGTACTGCTCTCGGTGACCTGGATGCACGGCACGGCCGGTGCGCTCTGGCTGATCGCCATGCGGGTCTTCCAGGGCGTCGGCGGCGCCATGCTGATGGCCAACTCCAGCGCGATCCTCACCGACGCCTTCCCGGCGGACCGCCGCGGCCTCGCGCTCGGGCTGAACCAGGTCGCCGCGATCGCCGGGTCCTTCCTCGGCCTGCTGCTCGGCGGACTGCTGGGGCCGATCGAGTGGCGGCTGGTCTTCTTGGTGTCGGTGCCCTTCGGGCTCTTCGGCACGGCCTGGGCCTACCTCAAACTGCGCGACCAGGGCGTGCGGGCCCCCGCCCGACTCGACTGGTGGGGCAACGCCACCTTCGCGATCGGGCTGATCGCGCTGCTCGCCGGCATCACGTACGGAATCCAGCCCTACGGCGGCCACCCCATGGGGTGGACGAACCCGGCCGTGCTCGCGGCCATCGGCGGCGGCATCGCGCTCCTCGCGCTCTTCTGCGTGATCGAGACGAGGGTGGCCGCGCCGATGTTCCGGCTCGGGCTCTTCCGCATCCGCGCCTTCACCGCGGGCAACGTCGCAGGTCTGCTCGCCTCACTCGGCCGCGGCGGGCTGATGTTCATCCTGATCATCTGGCTCCAGGGCATCTGGCTGCCCCGCCACGGCTACGGCTTCGCCGAGACCCCGCTGTGGGCCGGCATCTACATGCTGCCGCTGACCCTCGGCTTCCTCGTCGCCGGGCCCGTCTCCGGCTGGGCCTCGGACCGGCTGGGCGCCCGGACCTTCGCCACCGGCGGGATGCTGCTGGCCGCGGCCAGCTTCGCAGCCCTCGAAGCGCTGCCGGTCGACTTCGCGTACCCCTACTTCGCCGGGATCCTGCTGCTGAACGGCATCGGCATGGGCCTGTTCGCCGCCCCGAACCGGGCCGCGATCATGAACAGCCTCCCGCCCGACCAGCGGGGCGTGGGAGCGGGCATCAGCACCACCTTCCAGAACTCCGCCGTCGTGCTCTCCATCGGGGTGTTCTTCTCGCTGATGATCGCCGGGCTGGCCAGTGCGCTGCCGGGGGCGCTGACGCACGGGCTCACCGCCCAGGGGGTGCCGGCGGACGACGCGGCGAAGGTCGCCGCCCTGCCGCCGGTGGGCGTGCTGTTCGCCTCCCTCCTCGGTTACAACCCGGTGCGTACGCTGCTCGGGACAAACGTCCTTGACCGGCTCCCGCCCGGGCACGCCGCGTATCTGTCGGGCCGTGAGTTCTTTCCGCAACTGATCTCCGGGCCGTTCGCCCAGGGCCTGTCGGTGGCGTTCGACTTCGCCATCGCCGCGTGTGTGATCGCCGCGCTCGCCTCGCTGCTGCGGGGCGGGAAGTACGTGCACGAAGACGAGGAAGAGGAACACGTACGTGCACGACGACAAGGAAGGAGGGACCCGATGACGGCCCCCGACCCCGACCTCGCCCCCGACCTCGCCTCCGAGCCCGCCCCGGTCACCGACGCGGAGGCGGCCGGCCGGCTGCGGGCGGCGCTCCAACACCTGGCGCCGGTGCTCCGTGGCGACCAGCGCACCCATCCGGACCTCACCCCCAGCCGGCTCGCCGCGCTAGGGGTCCTGGCGGAGCACAGCCCGCTGCGGATCGGGGAGTTGGCCGCGCGGATGGGCATCTCGCTGTCCACCACCTCCCGGATGGTCGACCTCCTCGCGGCGTCCGGCTGGATCGACCGCCGCAGCGACCCCGCGGACCAGCGCGCGAGCTTGATCGGCCTCAGCGCGGACGGCTCGGCGGTCCTCCACGCGGCACGCCGCGACACCACCAGCGCCCTGTGCCGGGCCATCACCCGCCTCCCCCCGGACGCCCGCCGTCGCCTGCGCGAAGCCCTGCCGGCCCTGGAGTCCCTGGGGCGGCCACGCGCCGAGCACCCACCGGGCTGAGCGGACCGACGCTCCCGTACGAGTACGAGTACGAGTACGAGTACGGGTGCGAGTGCGAGTGCGGGCGCGGGCGAGTGCGGGCGTGTGCGCGGCGAACTCCTCACGCCCGCCGCAAGGTCGCGCGCCCCACCGCCTTCGCCGCCTCCCACGCACACAGCAGCACCAGCGCCGCCAACAGCGCCCAGCCGAACTGCCGCAGATCGATCTGGGTGGTGCCGAGGATCCGTCGGAAGCCGTCCAACTGGGTCACCAGGACCGCGAGCACGAACTCACCGAGCGCCGCCCAGTTCATCTGCTTGCTGTCGAAGGTGGACGCCCGCAGGATCGACTCCGTCTCGCTGCGGCACTCGAACGCGGCCACGATCAGACAGAGCGCGAACGCGGTGAACGCCGTGGACTGCCCGACCGCCACGCTCCCGAACTGCCGCTCGCCGAGCTCGATCAGCCCGAGCAGCAGCACGGTGAGGGCCAGCCCGCTGAGACCCACGGTGGTGAGCAGCGACGGGGTGAGCACCGACTCGCCGCGCGGGCGCGGCCGGCGCCGCATCAGCCCCGGGCTCTCCCGGTCGAAGCCGAGCGCGAAGCCGAAGGGGGCGTTCACGACGAAGTGCACCCACAGCACCTGCGGCGGGGTGAACGGCTCGCCCGCGGCGATGTTGAGGATCGTCGCGCCGAGGAACGTCAGCACGAAGGTGACCAGCAGGAGCAGCACGAAGCGGATGTACTTGGTGAGGTTGTCGTAGAGCTTGCGGCCCTCCTCCACGGCGTACACGATCGTGGCGAAGTTGTCGTCGGAGAGGATCATCCGTCCGGCGTTCTTCGCCACGTCCGTGCCGCTGCCCATGGCGATGCCGATGTCCGCCGCCTTGATCGCGGGCGCGTCGTTGACGCCGTCGCCGGTCATCGCGACGACGTCGCCCTTCTTCTTCAGCGTCTGCGCCAGCAGCACCTTGTGCTCCGGCGCGACCCGGCCCACCACCCCGATGGAGTCGATCCGGGTCAGCTGCTCGTGCTCCGGCAGTGCCGCGAAGTCCGCGCCGAGGACGGCCTCGCCGGGGATGCCGAGTTGGCGGGCGATCGCCGCGCCCGTGGTCACGTCGTCGCCGGTGACCATCCGGACCCGGATGTGGGCGCGCTGGGCGCTGGCCACCGCAGCCCGGGACTCCTCGCGCGGCGGGTCGACCATGCCGACCAGGGCCGTCATCCGCAGCCCGGTGACGTAGCCGAGCAGGTCCCCGTCGGCGTCGAAGTCCGCGGGGTCCAGGTCCCGCGTCGCCGCCGCCATCACCCGGTGGCCCTCGCTGCCCATGCGCTCGGTCGCCTGCCGGGCGCGCTCGGCCGACTCCTCGGTCCACGGGACCGTACGCCCGTCGGCCAGCGCGGTCGCGGCCCGGGCCAGCACCGCGGGCGCCGCGCCCTTCACGAAGCAGCGCACCACCTCCCGGCCCGCGTCGTCGCGCGCCGTGTGGAAGGTGGCCATCAGCTTGTAGTCCGGGTCGAACGGCAGCGTCGCGAGCCGCGGCAGCCCCGCCCGGGTGGCGGCGATGTCCAGGCCCGCCTTGTGCCCGAGGACGAGCAGGGCGCCCTCGGTGGGGTCGCCCACGACCTTGCCGTCCACCAACTGCGCGTCGCTCGCGACCAGGAACGGCACGATCGCGTCCTCGACGCTGGCGGTGGAGCCCGCGGCGCGGTGGACCTGGCCCTGGAGGTCGTACCCCGTGCCGGAGACGGTGTACCGGTCGGTCGGACTCAGCACCTCGACCACGGTCATCTGGTTCATGGTCAGCGTGCCGGTCTTGTCGGAGTTGATCGCCGAGGTGAAGCCGAGGGTCTCCACCGACGGCAGGTCCTTCACGATGGCGTTGCGCCGGGCCAGGTTGAGGCTGCCGACCGAGAGGATGACCTGGGTCACCGTCGGCAGCGCTTCGGGGATGGCCGCGATGGCGAGCGAGACGGCGCTGACGAAGAGCGTGTCCCACGCCTGGCCCCGGGTGCGGCCCAGGGCGAACATCACGATCATCGTGAGCCCCGCTGCGCCGGCGATCCACAGCGTCAGGTTGTCGAGTTGCCGGGTGAGCGGCGACTGCTCCGCGCGCGTGGTGGTCAGCATCCCGGAGATCCGGCCGAGTTCGGTGCCGGCGCCGGTGCCCGTGACGACCAGCACCCCGCTGCCGTGGGTGACCGGGGTGTTCATGAAGGCCATGTTCGACTGCTCGCCCGGGCCGAGGTCGCCCGCCAGGGTGCGGGCGTCCTTGGGCGCGGGGACGCTCTCCCCGGTGAGGGCGGACTCGTCGATCTGGAGGGAGCTGGCGGCGACGACGCGTCCGTCGGCCGGCACCTGGTCGCCGGCCGCGAGCAGCACGACGTCCCCGGGGACCAACTCCTCCGCCGCGACCTCGGACTCCCGTCCGTCGCGCCGGACCCGTGCGGTCGCCTTCATCATCGACTTCAGCGCGTTCATCGCGCTCTCCGCCTTGCCCTGCTGGCGCAGTCCGACGACCGCGTTGAGCAGGGTGAGCAGCACCAGCAGGATGCCGGTGCTCCACTGGGCGATCGCCAGCGAGACGACCGCTGCGGCCACCAGGATCAGCTGCATGTAGCTGCGATACTGGTCGAGGAAGCGGCGCCAGGTGGGCTGCGGCTTCTCCTCGGGCAGCGCGTTCGGCCCGTGCTGGCTGAGCAGTTCGGCGGCCCGGGCCGCGGTCAGTCCGGTGGCGGGATCCACCGAGAAGGCCGCGGCGACCTCGGCCGGCTCGCGGGCGTACCACGCGGGCGCCGCGGTGCTGTCGTCCGCGGGCTCAGCCGTGGTCACGGCCGTGCCTCCCCTTCTTCCCCTTCTTCCCGCCACCCTTCTTCCCACGCCGGCCGTTTCCGTCGCCGGGCGGGGCCACGGCGTCCGGGTGCCCGCTCGCGTACGGATCGGAGTCCGCACCCTGCGGCGCCTCCTCCTCCAACTCCCGGCGGGCGGTGAGCAGGTCCTCGCGGGCCTGCCTGCCGACCGTGGGGTACTGGGGGTCGATCTCCATCAGGGTGTGCACCAGCACCGCGGACGCGCAGATCCGGGCGAACCACTTGCGGTCCGCCGGCACGACGTACCAGGGCGCCCAGGGCGTGCTGGTCGCCGACAACATCTCGGAGAACGCCTGCTGGTAGTCGTCCCAGAAGCGGCGCTCGCGCACGTCGGCCGCGGAGAACTTCCAGTTCTTCTCCGGCAGGTCGATCCGCTTGAGGAAGCGGGTGCGCTGCTCCTCCTTGGAGAGGTTCAGGAAGATCTTGACGACCTTGAAGCCGTTGTCGGTGAGGTAGCGTTCCCAGTTGTTGATCTCGCGGTAGCGGCGCTCCCAGATCCCGGCGCGTCGGGCCGGTGCCGGCAGCTTCTGCCGGTCCAGCACGTCCGGGTGCACCCGGACGACCAGGACCTCCTCGTAGTGGGAGCGGTTGAAGACGGCGATCCCGCCGCGGTCGGGCAGCTGCTTGCCATACCGCCACAGGTAGTCGTGGTCCAACTCCTCCGCGGACGGCACCTTGAAGCTGGTGACGCGCACGCCCTGCGGGTTCATCCCGCTCATCACGTGCCGGATCGTGCCGTCCTTGCCGCCGGCGTCCAGCGCCTGGAGGCACACCAGCACCCCGTACGTGTCCTGGGCCGCCAGCCGCGCCTGGTACTCGGCCAGCAGACCGACCCCGGTGCGCAGCAGCTCCACGCCCTGGCTCTGCTTCAGGTGCGCCCGGTAGCGGGGATCGAAGTCCTGCGCGAGGTCGACCTCGGTACCCGGAGGCACCCGCAGGGGTTCGATGAAGTCCGCGATGCGCTTGGCCCTCTTGTCCGCCATGGCCGACCAGCCCTCCTCCCCGCACAGGGGTATCCGCCAGCATCCGCGCGAGCCGGTGCCCCGGCAAGCGCGGCGGACCGTTCGGGTGGCTGCGGGGCGGAGGCCGGTCGGCCGGCTGCCGTCGGCCGCGGGCGGGTCAGTCGACCGTCAGCACCACCTTGCCGAACTGGCTGCCCTCCGCCAGCGCGGCCAGCGCCCCGGGGCCCTCGGCCAGCGGGAAGGTGCCGTGCACCACCGGGCGCACCCGGTGCTCGGCGACCAGCCGCAGCATGGCCGCGAACTCCTCGGCGCTGCCCATCGAGGTGCCGATCACGCTGATCTGCCGGAAGAACAGCTCGCGCAGCGACACCGCGACGTCCGGGCCCGTGGTGGCGCCCAGGGTGACCAGCCGGCCCCCGGCGCGCAGCGTCGCGAGGGCGGCGTCGAAGGTCGCCGAGCCCACACTGTCGACGACCAGGTCCACGGACCGGCCCAGCTCGGAGCCCCAGTCGGCGTCGCTGCGCACGGCCCGGTCCGCGCCGAGCTCACGTGCCCGTCGCAGCTTGTCCTCGCTCCGGGACGTGACGGTCACCCGGGCCCCCGCCGCCTTCGCCATCGCCAGCGCGAACGTCGCGACCCCGCCGCCGATGCCGGGCAGCAGCACGTGCTCCCCGCCGCGCAGCCCGCCCCGGGTGAACAGCGCCCGGTAGGCCGTGACCGCCGCGAGCGGCAGCGCCGCCGCCTCGACCCAGTCGAGGTGCCCGGGCTTCGGCAGGGCGTTGCGCGCCGGCACGACCACGTACTGGGCGAACGTGCCGTCGCTCGGGCCGCCCAGGATCTCGGGGAGCTCGGGCACCTCGGCCGCGCGCTCCCAACCGACGGTGGGGTCGACGATCACCTCGTCGCCCACCGCGAGCCCCGTGCCGGTGCCCACGGCCGCCACGACCCCGGCGCCGTCGGCACCCAGCACCAGGGGCGCGTCACCCGGGGCGCGGCCCTCCGCCACGAACAGGTCGCGGTGGTTGAGCCCGGCTGCTCGCAGTCGGATGAGCGCTTCGCCCGGGCCGACCGACGGAACGGGCCGTTCCGCGACCGTCACCCCGGACAGTCCGCTCGTCCCCGCATGCAGCACAGTGCGCATTCGCTCCATCGCCCGCCTCGCCCTTCCTCGGTTCGTCCATGGCGGTGATCGAAAGATCACCTCCGTTGCAACCGGGCGAGGACCAGCATTGATTCCCTCGGGCGGCGCCGCGCGGCCGGGGCACTTCGCCCCGGTGTCTGCCGCGCCGCACGACCGACCGGCGGCCGTCGTCGGCGGCCACGGCCAGACAAGCGGCTATCAACACCACGTTCTTGATGATGTATTGGCCCTCCATGGTGGGGGCCGGCACCTGGGCGCTCCACATCTGGTCGGGAAGGATGAGCAGGGCGGAGAAGACTCCGCCCATGTGCAGGAAGAAGGCCGCCAACACCAGCCGCAACAACACTCCGGTGACCAGCCCGAGGCCGATCGCGGTCTCGAAGAGCGCCAGCAGGGGACGGGAGGTCCCCGGGGGCACCATGCCGAAGGCCAGGACGTCCATGGTCTGAGTGGCGACGTCCTGCGCCGGACTGACGCCCGGTACGAACTTCGTGACGCCGAACCAGACGAAGACCAGCCCGACCGAGACCCGGAGGATGGTGGTGCTGTGCCGTCGGTAACGACACAGGGCGGCATCGAGGATGCCAGTCAACGCGTAACTCCTTGTGGGGGGTTGATGAAACTTGTGGGGGATGTTTCACCAGCGAACACGCTATAAGGCGATCGGCGCCCTCGTAAAGGTCTGGACCAATAATCCATGAGAGAAGATCGCCCAGCCCACCGGCCGACGGCCTACGGGTTCTCCAGCAACGCCAGTACGGGGCCGCCCGCGAGGCCCAGGGCCACGGAACCGGCTGCCGCCGCGTACGCGGTGACCGCGGCCGGTCGCACCTCGACCGCAGAGCCAACCCCGCCGGCAGCCCCCGCCGCACCGGTCGCCACCGTCGGCGCGATCCACCGCAGGTAGTAGAAGAGCGACGCCACCGTGTTCGCCGCGGCCAGCACCGCGAGCCACGCCAAGCCGCCGTCGACCGCCGCGCTGAACGCGGTCACCTTGCCGAGGAAGACCGCCGTCGGCGGCGTCCCCACCAGCCCCAGCAGACAGACCGCGAGCGCGCCCGCCAGCGCGGGGCTGCGCCGCCCGAGCCCCCGGTACTCCTCGATCGTGCGCCGCCCCGGCACCGCGCACACCACCGCGAACGCCCCGAGGTTGGTCAGCGCGTACGCCGCCAGGTAGAACAGCAGCGCCGGCTGCGCCAGCCCGGTGCGCCCCACCACCGCCACCGGCAGCAGCAGATAGCCGACCTGGCTGATCGTCGAGTAGGCCAGCAGCCGCCGTACGTCCCGCTGGAAGAAGGCCGCCAGATTGCCGAGGGTCATCGACGCCGCCGAGACCACGGCCACCAGCGCCGCCCAGGGCACTCCCGCGCCCGCCACCGCCTCCGCACCCAGCCGGAACAGCGCGGCGAGCGCCGCGACCTTCGGCACCGTGGTCAAGAACGCGGCCACCGGCGCCGCACTGCCCTGCACCGCGTCCGGCACCCAGAAGTGCCCCGGCACGCCCCCGGCCTTGAACAGCAGCCCCGCCGACACCGCGACGACGCCCGCGGTCGCGAGCGTCGCCGGCCCGCCGGGCAACCCCGTGCGCAGGACGGGGTACGCGACCCCGCGCGCCGCCGCGTACAGCAGCGTGATCCCGCCCAGCATGACGATCCCCAGCAGCGCCCCCACCACGTAGTACTTCATCGCCGCCTCGGTGCCGGCCGCGTCCTTGCCGAAGCCGGCGAGCACGTACGAGGGGACGCTCGCCAGCAGGTAGGCGGCGGCGAGCAGCAGCAGGTCCGCGCTGCCGGCCAGCAACAGGGCGCCGAGGGAGGCGAGTTGCAGCAGCACCGCGTACTCGCTCTGCCGCGGGTGCCCGGCCAGCGGGCGGACGCTGAGCCCGAGGACGACCAACAGGCCGCCGAGGACGACGATCCGGCTCGCCGAGGTGACGTCGTCCACCGCGAAGGCGCCGCCGAAGGCGGGACCCGGCGCCTGGAGCGCCGCGGCGACGATCCCCGCCGCGGCGGCCCCGCAGCCCAGCGCCGCCACCGGCCACTGCCGGGGCCGCGGCAGCCAACACCCCAGGAGCAGCCCACCGACCGCGGACGCCGCCAACAGCACCTCGGGCAGCAGGTCGAGCGGGTTCTCGTCCATGCCCGTCATGGCGAGCGCACCCGCCGCACCCGCCGCATCCAGGGCATCGAGGGCAACGACGGCGCCGCTCACCGTGCCACCAGCGTCAGCACGGCCCGGGACGCCGGCTCCACCACGTCCAACAAGAAGCGCGGAGCCACCCCGATGACCACCGCGAGCACCAGCAGCGGCGCGATCGCCCCCGCTTCGTGCGCCCGCAGGTCGGGGAAGGGCCGGGCCGCACCGGGCGCGCGCGGCAGCCGCAGCGGCCCGAGCAGGATCCGTTGGACCGCCCGCAACAGCAGCCCCGCGGTCAGCGCGATCCCCAGCGCCGCGAGCACGGTCGCCACCGGCCGCGGCCCCAGGCTGCCCGCCAGGATCTGGAACTCCGCGATGAAGCCGGAGAACCCGGGCAGCCCGAGCGAGGCGAAGGCCGCCGCGCCCGTCAGAGCCGCGAACACCGGTGCCGGGCCCGCGAGCCCCGAGTACGCGGCCATGTCATGGGTGCGGCCCCGCTCGTACAACACCCCCGTGAGCAGGAACAGCGCGCCGGTGAGCAGTCCGTGGCTGACCATCTGCACCACCGACCCGGTGACCGCGAGGTGCCGGGCGCCCGGTCCGGGGGACGACACGGCCGCCGCCGCACCGACCGCCAGCACGACGTACCCCATGTGGTTGACCGAGGTGTACGCCACCATGCGCTTGAAGTCCCGCTGCGCCAGCGCCACCAGCGCCCCGTACAGCACCGACACCACGCCGACCGCGACGAAGACGAGCGCGTACGCCCGCAGGGCACCCGGCAGCAGCGGCACCACGATGCGCAGGAAGCCGTACGTGCCCATCTTCAGCAGCACCCCGGCCAAGATCGCCGAGCCCGCGGCGGGGGCCTCGGTGTGCGCGGGCGGCAGCCAGGTGTGGAACGGCACCGTCGGCGTCTTGACCGCGAGGCCCACCCCGACCGCCAGCAGCACCAGCGTGGCGTACGCCCCCGCGCCCGGCAGCGGGTTCTGCCGGGTCAGGTCCACCATGTCGAAGGTGTGCGGCGCCGCGGCCAGGTACAGCCCGATGAACCCCAGCAGCAGCGCCAGCGACCCGATGAAGGTGTACAGGAAGAACTGGAGGGCGGCGCGGGCCGCGCCCCGGTGGCCCCAGCCCGCGATGACGAAGTACATCGCCACGATGGACAGGTCGAAGAAGACGAAGAACAGGATCAGGTCCAGGGCCGCGAAGAGCCCGAGGCAGGTGGTCTGGAGGAAGAGGAAGAGCGCGGCGAACTCCCGCGCCCGCCGCCGCTCGCCGAGCGCGTACACCGCGCACGCCAGGAACAGCACGCACGTCAGCGCCACCAGCGGCAGCGAGAGCCCGTCGAGGCCGACGTGGTAGCCGATGCCCACGCTCGGGATCCACCGCACCCGCGTCTCGTGCTGGATGCCGCCGCCCGGGCCGTAACCCGCCCACAACACCACGGCCAGCGCCAACTCGACCGCGGCCGTGGCCGTCCACACCAGCGCGAACACCCGCCGCGGCGTGCCGCGCGGCAGGCACAGCAAGGCCGCGGCCACGGCCGTGGGCAACAGGACGAGGACGGTGAGCACGCGCTTCACCCCGATCCGGCGAGGACGACGAAGAGGACGAGGACGACGGAGAGCACCGCGAACGCGGAGACCGCCTGGGCGAGGTACTGGTGGACCCGACCGGTCTGCGGACGGCGGGCGAGGCGGCCGAGGCGCGCGGTGGTGCCCGCGACGCCGTGGACGGCCCCGTCCACCCGCCGCTCCACGGTCGCGTCCACCCGGCGGGCCAGCCGCACCGCACCCCGTGCCGACCCCGTCACCGCCCGGTCGAGCACCCGGTCGTCGAACGCGGCCAGCGCGCCGGCCGTCGCCAGCACGGGCCGCACCACCAGGACGCGCACGGCGGTCGAGAGCCCCAGCCAGTCGGCGAACCAGCCCCGCAACGGCCGGGGCAGCGGCGTGCGGGCCGTGCCCCACCGCCAGCAGACGGCGGAGGCGAGAAGGGCCAGCGCGGCGGAGAGCACGAACTCGGCGGCGTGCGGCTCGGGCTGCGGGCCCGCGCCGAACACCCGGACGAACGCGTCGCGCAGCGGCGGGAAGGCGAGGAGCGTCAGCAGCAGGCAGGCCATCGCGAGCGGCACGAGGGCGAGCCGGGCCGAGGCGGGCGGCGCCGCCGCCCGCCCCCGCCGGCCGACCAGGACGAACCACAGTGCCCTGGTGGCGTACACGGCGGAGACCACGGCTGCGGCCAGCCCCGTGGCGTACAACCACGGCCCGTGCCGCACCGCAGCGGCCAGCACCAGGTCCTTCGCCGCCCACAGGGACAGCGGCGGCAGCCCGGCCAGGGTGAGCGTGGCCACGACGAAGGCGGCGCCCGTGGTGCGGTCAGCCCGCGCGGCGCCCCGCAGCGCCGGCAGCACCTGCGTGCCGAGCAGCGTCAGCCACGCGCCCGCGACGAGGAAGGCGAGGCTCTTGGCCGCGGCGTGCGCCATGAGCTGCAACGTTCCCCCGGCGAGGCCCCCGGTCCCCGCCGCCAGCACCATGAACCCGATCTGGGCGCAACTGGAAGCGGCCAACGTCTGCTTGAGGTCCCGCTGCGCCACCGCCACGAGACCCAGCGCGAGGGCGGTCACGGCACCGGTCCAGGCGACGAGCGGCGCGCCCCAGCCCGAAGCCGCCAGCAGCGGTTCCAGCCGGAGCAGCAGATACGCCCCCGCCACCACCATCGTCGCGGAGTGCAGCAGCGCCGACACCGGACTCGGGCCCTGCATGGCGTGCGAGAGCCAGTGGCTGAAGGGGAGTTGGGCCGACTTGCCGAGGGCGGCCACCACCACCCCGGCGCACACCAACGACAGCCACGGCTCGCCCGCCTCGGGCAGCCGGTCCAGCGCGAGCGAGCCGGACGGCACGCCGGCGAGCGCCGCGCCCGCCGCCACGTACAGCCCGACGTCGGCGGCGCGGGTGGTGAGGAACGCCGTGCCCGCAGCCCGCACCCGGCGCGGCTCCCGCCACCAGTAGCCGATCAGCGCCCAGGACACCGCCCCCATCACCTCCCACCCCATCAGCAAGGTGAGCAGGTCAGCGGCGGTGACCGTCACCAGCATCGCGCCGCTGAAGAGCAGCATCAGCCCGAAGAAGCGGGCCCGGGCCTCGCCGGGGCCGATGTTCCAGACGCTGAACAGCAGGACGGCGGCGGCCACCGCGGTGACGGTCACCACGAGGAGCGCGGACAGGCCGTCGACCCGGAGTTGGAACGGCAGCCCCGCCAACAGCGGGGCCCGCGCCGCGGGTCGGGTGACGGCAGCCGCGCACGCGAGGCCGAGGCCGACCGCGCCAAGCGCCACGGCGACGGGGGCCGCGATCCGGTCGGCGCGGCGCCCCGCGCACGCCAACAGCGCCCCACCGCCCAACGGCAGGGCGACCAGCGCCCACAGGAGCCCGCTCACCCCCGCAGCTCCGTCGCACCGTCGGTGACGTCGACCTCGCGCGCCCGGAACAGCGCGGTGACCACCGCGAAGCCGATCGCCATCTCCACGGCCATCACGGTCACCGCGAGCACCACCAGCACCTGGCCGTCCGCGGACGCCGGGGCGACGTGCCGCCAGACGCCGGCGGCGGCCACGATCACCCCGCCGAGCATCAGTTCCAGACCCATCATCAGCATCACGACCGACTGCTGGGTCAGGGCGCCGAACAGTCCGACCGCGAGCAGCGCGGCGGCCAGCAGGAGTACGGCTTCCAGGCTCATCGGCCCACCCCGCCCCGCGCGGGGTCGTGGGCCCGGGCCGCGGACAGGTCGTCGCCGTAGCGGTCGTACCGGCCGCGTCGGGTCGCCAGCACCACCGTGCCGACGATGGCGGCGAACAGCGCCATCCCGAGCGTCATCATCGTCAACATCTGCGGACCCATCAGGGAGAGCCCCAGCTGCTCGGTCGCATCCGCCGGGGGCCGGCCGCGCGGCTTCGGCCAGGGGGTGAGCACGACGGCGGCGGCGAGGGCGGCGAACAGGGCCGTGCAGATCACGGCGGCGCCCCGGGTGTTGTGCACCATCGCCATCGGCATCAGACCGGCCGGGTTCATCATGAACATCACCATGAACACCGCCATGAGGGCCATCTCGACGGTCATCATCAGCACGATCACCACGCCCAGGTAGTCCAGGCCGAGCAGCACCACCACGCCGCCCGTGCACAGCAGCGAGGTCAGCAGCGCGTACGTCGCCCGGGCCATCGAGTCGAAGCGGAACACCCACACCGCGGCGACGACCGCGACGCCCGCGAGGACCCAGAAGACCACGTCGCCCGCCGCCACCTCACCGCGCTCCCGGGTTCGGGCTCGGGCTCGTCCTGATGGTCGTCGCCGTCACGGGATCAGCACCAGGACGGCGACCACCAGGGCCTGCAACAGCACCAGCGGCACCAGCACCAGCCAGGCCAGCTCCACGTACCGGTCCATCCGCAGCGCCGGCAGCCGCTGCCGCACCACACCGAGCACCGCGAGGACGACCGCCGTCTTCACCAGCGTCCAGGCCCACGGCGGCAGCCAGGGCCCGTGGCCGCCGCCGAGGAACAGCGGCACCGAGAACGCGGCCGTGACCACCAGCAGCAACCACCGGCCGCCGAGCAGCGCCAGCCGGTCCACCCCGGACAGCTCGGCCGCGGCCCCGCCCGCCAGGTCGCTCCCGGTCGGCCGGTCGAACGGCCCCCAGAACGACATCGCGAGGGCGCTGGCGAGATAGATCGCGAACGCCACCGGCATCCACACCACGAACCACAGCGACTCCTGGGCGTCGACAATGGCCCCCACGCGCAGCGACTGGGCGCCGAGCGCTGCCGTTGTGAGGGCGAACATGTGCGGCAACTCGTACGCCAGCCCCTGCGCCAGGAACCGGTAGCCGCCGATCAGCGACAGTGCCGAGTTCGGCCCCCAGCCCGCCAGCCACACCGCGGCCCAGGCCAGCGCCTCCATCGCGTTGAACCACACCACGCCGACGGGCGGATCGGCGACGGCGGTGGCGCCCAGCGGCAGGACGGCGCCCGCGAGCACGGCCGCCACCGGCACCAACACCACGCCGACCCGCAGCAAAGCGGTGTCGGCGGCCGGCGTGCGGCGGGGCTGCTGCGCGAGCAGCCGCAGCCCCTCTCGTACGGGCGCGGCGGCGTCGCGCGCCAGGGCCCGGGGCGAGGCCGGGCGGCCGGCGAGCACCGCGTGGAAGGCGGCGGTGGCCAGCGCGGCGCCCGTCAGCGTGACGGGCAGCACCACGGTCGCCCACAGGGGCGCGACGTCAGCCACGGGCGACGTCCGACGCCCGCGCCAACTCGTCGACGTCCGGGTCCAAGCTGGCGACGATCAGCCGGGCCGCGGCGAACTCCGCCCCGGGCAGCAACCGTTCCAGGGCCGCCAGCAGCGCCGCGGACGGCGGCTGCGCGCGGTCCAGCCTGCCCCGGGGCCCGAGTACGTCGGTACGGGGCAGCGGCCCGGGGTCGCCGAAGTCGGCCGCGCTGCGGACCACGTCGTCGAGCCAGACGTGGACGCGGTCGAGTGCGTCCCCGTCGGCGACCAGAGCCGGCCCCGTGACGCCCAGTTCATGGGCGCGCGAGGACGGCAGGGGGCCGAGCCCGGCGGTCAGCCACCGCAGGGTTCGGGAGCGGGAGACCCGGCGGACGAACGGGCCGGGATCCGCTGCGCCGCCCGCGAGGACGCCGTCCCGCAGCCGGCGGGCGTCCGCGGCGGCGGCCGGCCAACCGCTGACGGCGAGGAAGCGGCCGAGGCTGTCGAGGTGCGCGGCGCAGCGGCGCCGGGCCGCCTCGTCCCGCGTCACCGCCTCCCCGCGCAGCGCCCGCAGCCAGGGCTCGTTCCAGTACGGGTCAGTGCCCTCGGGCGCGGGGACGTGACCCACTTCGGCGCGCTGGACGACGTCGCCCTGGAGCTCGGTGTGCAGGACCAGTCCGCTCGGCCAGTCGGCTAGGGCGGGCCCGAGGGGGAGGTGGAGCAGATCCAGCCGTAGTCCGTCGCGGTCGTCGGCGCGGTCCGCCATCGGCCGCTCCACGGCGCCGGTGGCGTCAGGGGCGTACGGGCCGGGCGGCGTCGGGGGCCGGGTCAGCAGCGCCGCTCCCGCGTCCAGCCGGGCCGCGACCGACGAGGGCGCCGGAAGGCCGACCCTGGCCCGCGGCGCCGGCACCTGCCGCCACACCGCCTCCACCCAGCCGTCCTCGTCCGCGCCGTCGCCCGCGACCACCAGCAAATTGGCCGCGGCCGGCGCCGTGACCTGCGGCCAGCCACGCCGACGGAGCTCGGCCTCCGCCGCGAGCCGCACGGCGGTCGCCCCGGGGAGGGCCACGAGCAGCACGCCGGGCCGGGCCACGGCCGCCCGCCGCAGCGCGGCCCTCAGGCCCATCGGAACGCCCCCTCGCGCCAGGCGTAGCCGACGGCGGCGAAGAGGATGCCGAGGAAGAGGAACATCTCCACCACCGCGCTCGCCCCCACGTCGACGACGACCGTCGCCCACGGGTACATGAACAACATCTCCATGTCGAAGGCGAGGAAGACCATCGTGACCGGGTACCAGCGAGCGTGGTAGCGGGAGAAGGCGTGCTCACGCGGGGTGAGCCCGCCGCTGAAGGGGGCCGCCACCAGGGGCCGGCGCACGACGGCGAGCCAGGCGCCCCCGGCGTACAGGAGCGCGACGCCCGCCGCAACGACGCCCAGCAGGACCAGCACCGGTTCCCATGCACTCATCGCGCCCATGGTGGGGCTTGGGAGCGCCGGGCGGCGGCAGGCGCGCCCGTGGGCTCGGTGGGCTCGGTGGGATAGGGAGGGGGTGGGTGGGCCGCCCGGCCCCCAGAGCGAGGGCGGCCCACCGGTTCAACGGGGCGTCAGCGGCCCTGGAGCGCCTTGACGTTGTCGCCGAAGGTCCAGTTCCGCGATCCGTCCCAGTTCAGGGACCAGGTCATCAGGCCCTTGAGGGCTCCGCCGTAGCCGTTCCACGCCTGGGCCACCAGGCTCGGCGGCATGTATCCGCCGCCGGCGCCCTGCTGTGCGGGCAGCCCCGGGACCTGCTTGTCGTACGGAACCCGGATCGTGGTGCCCTGGATGACCAGCCCGCGGTTGAGGCAGTCGGTCTGCGCCCGGAAGCCGGCGACCGTGCCGGCCTGGTAGGAGTCGCCGGAGCAGCCGTAGTAACTCCCGTTGTAGTACTGCATGTTGAGCCACCACAGCCGGCCGTTGTCCGCGTACTTCTTGATGATCGGCAGATATGCGCCCCAGATCGAGCCGTACACGACGCTGCCGCCGGTGACGTACGCGGTCTCCGGCGCCATGGTCAGGCCGAAGTTCGGCGGCATCTGGGCCAGCACGCCGTCGATGATGCGGATGAGGTTTGCCTGGGAGGCGGAGAGCTGGTTGATGTTGCCGCTGCCGACCAGCCCGGTCTCGATGTCGATGTCGATCCCGTCGAAGTTGTACTTCTTCAACAGGGGGACGACGGTGGCGACGAACCGGTCGGCGACCGCGCTGGAGCTCAGGTCGATGCCGGCCGCGGCGCCGCCGATGGACATCAAGATGGTCATGCCGTCGGCCTTGGCCTGGCACATCTCCGCGGGGGTGGCGACCTTGACGGTGCTGTCCATGCCGTCCTCCCACAGGACGGTGCCGTCCGAGCGGATGACGGGGAAGGCGGCGTTGAGCACGTTGTAGCCGTGGGCCCGGATGCGGGAGTCGGTGATCGGGATCCAGCCGAGCGGCGGATGCACGCCGTTGGCCGCGCCGTCCCAGTTCTCCCAGTAGCCGTGCAGCACCTTGCCGGCGGGCTTGGACTTCACCGGACAGGTCTCCGCCGCCGAAGCGCGCGCCGCGGCCCGCACCCCGGTCTGGGGCACCACCTCGGGTGCGCGCTGCGGTGCGGTCCAGGACACGCCCTGTCGGTCGCGGAGCTCGGTGGTGCGCTCCGTGACGTCGGTGCCGGAAGCCTGGCCGGGGGCCACCGCGGCGAGCAGCGGTACGGCGATCGCAGCGGCCAGGCCGGCTCCGAGCAGCCGGGACAGACGACCTCTCATGCTGTGCTCCCTTCCTGTCCGCACAGATCGCCCGCAGCGGGTGGTCGGCGACGAGCGACCGGGGACAGGGGGCGGGGCGCGTCGAAGGGGGGTGTGGGGGGAGTGCGGCCGAGCACGCTCACCTCCTGGGACTGTGGGGGGCCTGGAGGACGTACGTGGGGGTGTTGGGCACAACGTAGGTTGGTCCAGACCTATCGTCAAGAGGTCTGGACCAAAGGGGAGTTGAGGTCCCAGACGGAGCTACGGAAGGGGCGGCGGACCCGCCGTCCGACGGGACGCCGGACGGCGGGCACCCGTCACCGCTGGTGGTGGAAGACCACCTCGGGATGCTGGGCCGAAGGCCCCGCCAGCACCGGCTGCTCCACCCCCTTCAGATGCTGGTCGAAGAAGGCCGCGAGATAGGTGCGCACCAGGTCCGCGGCGCGCGGGGCGGGCAGCGGAGGCTGCGGCTGGCCGAAGTGCGCCAGGATCAGCGGGAAGTCGGAGAAGGAGCCGTGGTCCGAACCGGCCACCGTCAGCCAGCGCTTCCAGCCGTCCAGCGTGGGCCACATCCGGTCCCAGGTGGTGTCCCGGCCGCCCGGGCGGTGCACGTCGTCGTCCGTGCCCAGCATCATGAAGGGTCGGCCGCTGAGCCCCTGCGGGGGCAGGTCTTCCCAGAACGCCCCGTCCATGTTGACCCCGGCGAGCACGCGACGGTCGCCCGCCATCGTCGACGCTGCGCTGGCGCCGCCGATCGAATGCCCGGCCATGCCTATCCGGCGGCGGTCGATGAGCTTCGACCAGTCGGGGTGGTGCCGCTCCGCCTGGCGCCCGGTCAACCGGTCCAGCAGGAAGGACACGTCCTTGGCGCGTGTGGAGGTGACCACGCTGGCGGGCACCCCGTCCACGTCCAGCGCCTTGCACGCCACGCAAGGCAGCGTCCGCCCGCCCGGCATCGAGGTGCCGAAGGACTCGTACGCATGGTCCACCAGGGCCACCACATAGCCCCGGCTGGCGAGGTCCTCGGCAACGTTGGTGAGGGTGAACCGGGAGGCGCTGAAGCCCGGTGAGAGCACCACCAACGGGAACTTCCCGGGAGCGGGCCGCGCCCCCACCCGGCTGTGCGTGCGCGTCGCGCTCAACACCTCGGGCGGCACCCCCTGGACCCCGAACCCGTCGACCATCGCCCTGGCCTCCGCCGTGGTCGCGTACCGGGCGGGGGCGCCGCCACCGCCCCGGCGCGCCCCGGGGTAGTGGACCGTCACCAACAGCTCGCGCCCGTCGGCCGTCGGCACCCACGGGTCCTTGCGGGAGCGGTCGACGAGATGGAGCACCGAGCTGCCGACCCCGTACTGACCTGTCGGGCGCGGCAGTTGCAGAGCCTGCTTCCGGGGGGCCTGGGCCGACTGGGCGGCCGACGGCGCCGAGGCGGCGGACGCCGAGGACGCCACGGCGACCGGCAGCGCGAGGCTCAAACTGAGGGCGACCGCCGTGGCGGTGCGGGTGAGTCGCATCATGCGATAGACGCTAGGGCGTACAACTCCCGCTCCGCGTCAGCCCGTGGGAGGTCGCGTCATGCACCTTCAGAAGGTGCCGGGCAGCGACGGCGTACGACCGTGGGTGGTTGCCGCCGCGCCCCCCTGCCAACCATGGGCCGAGGCGCCGGAGGGGACCGACGCAGCTCCCGCCGCACGCCGGACTTCGCGCCGAGACCGTCTGCGAACCGTGCACGAACCGTGCGCGAAGTCCCGCCCCGGCGCGCGCCCTACGGCTTGCGGGCCACCCCGCAGTAGGCGTCCACGTCCTCACGCACCGCGCCCCCTTCCGCCCGCCAGTGGGTGACCTGCGCGACCCCCGGCTCCAGCAGCTCCATGCCGTCGAAGAAGCCGGTGAACTCCGCCACGCTGCGCACGTAGTAGGGCACGGCTCCGCTGTCGTTGTACGCCTTCGACGCGGCGATCATCCCGTCGCTGGTGGCCGTGGAGTCGCTGATCACCAGGAAGCTGCCCGACGGCAGGCCCGCCATCAACGACGACACCAGCCCCTTCGCCTGCTCGTGGTCCGCGACGTGCCCGAGCACGTTGAGGAGCATCAGGGCCACCGGCTGGGAGAGGTCCAGGGTGGCGCCCGCCTCCTGGAGGATCTTCTCCGGTGCGTACAGGTCCGCGTCGATGTACGCCGTCTTCCCCTCGGGCGTGCTGGTCAGCAGCGCGCGGGCGTGCGCGAGGACGAGCGGGTCGTTGTCCACGTACACGATGTGCGCGTCGGGCGCCACACGCTGAGCCACCTCGTGGGTGTTGTCGGCGGTCGGCAGGCCGGTGCCGATGTCCAGGAAGTTGCGGACGCCCCGCTCCGTGGCCAGATGGCGCACCGCGCGCCCCAGGAAGTGCCGGCTGGTGCGCGCCACGTCCACCAGGCCCGGGAAGATCTGCTTGATCTGGTCCCCGATCTCCCGGTCCACCTCGTAGTTGTCCTTGCCGCCCACGAAGTAGTTCCAGAAGCGGGCGGAGTGCGGCTTGCCCGTGTCGATGCGGGCGCGCACGTCGGCGGTGGAAGCGAGCCGGGGGTCACGATCGGGCATGGAGGCGCCTCCTGGAGCGAGCCAAAAGCTTTTCTTGATCAGTGAACCATGAAGCCATCTCCGCCGGGAGACCCAGCTCACGTCTTCGGCAGTCCCCAGGCGGGCAGGGGCCCTTCGGGACCGGTGGGCGGGGGCCTGTCGGGAGGGGGACGAGCACCAGATATCTTGACATCGAGCAATCGGATATCTTGACATCGAGCAATGTTGCAGACGTGGAGTGGAGCGGAGCACCCGGTGACTGATTCGACGATCATCTACACGCACACCGACGAGGCCCCGGCCTTGGCGACGTATTCGTTCCTGCCGGTGATCAAGGCGTACGCCGCCACCGCCGGGGTGGCCGTGGAGAGCCGGGACATCTCCCTGGCGGGCCGCATCATCGCCCACTTCCCGGAGCGCCTGGAGGAGGGCCAGCGGATCGAGGACGCCCTCGCCGAGCTGGGCGAGCTGGCCAAGACGCCGGCCGCCAACATCATCAAGCTGCCGAACATCTCCGCCTCGATCCCGCAGCTCAAGGCCGCGATCGCCGAGCTCCAGGAGAAGGGGTACGCCCTCCCCGACTACCCGGACGACCCCAAGACGGACGAGGAGCGCGACGTACGCGCCCGGTACGACAAGGTCAAGGGCAGCGCCGTGAACCCGGTGCTGCGCGAGGGCAACTCGGACCGCCGCGCCCCCGCGTCGGTGAAGAACTACGCCAAGGCCCACCCGCACCGCATGGGCGCCTGGTCCGCGGAGTCGAAGACCAACGTCGCGCACATGACCGCCGACGACTTCCGCTCGACGGAGAAGTCCGCGGTCGTCGCCGAGGCGGGCTCGCTCCGCATCGAGCTGGTCGGCGAGGACGGCACCACCACCGTGCTGCGCGAGTCGGTCCCCGTGCTCGCCGGTGAGGTCGTCGACGCCTCCGTGATGCGCGTCGCGGCGCTGCGCGAGTTCCTGACGGCCCAGGTCGCCCGCGCCAAGGCCGAGGACGTCCTGTTCTCCGTGCACCTCAAGGCCACGATGATGAAGGTCTCCGACCCGATCGTCTTCGGCCACGTGCTGCGCGCCTTCTTCCCGAAGACCTTCGCGGCGCACGGCGCGGCGCTCGCCGCGGCCGGCCTGAGCCCGAACGACGGCCTCGGCACCATCTTCAAGGGCCTTGAGTCCCTGCCCGAGGGCGCCGCGATCAAGGCGTCCTTCGACGCCGAGATCGCCGCCGGCCCGGAGCTGGCCATGGTCGACTCCGACCGCGGCATCACCAACCTCCACGTGCCCAGCGACGTCATCGTCGACGCCTCCATGCCGGCGATGATCCGCACCTCCGGCCACATGTGGGGCCCCGACGGCCAGGAGGCCGACACCCTCGCCGTCCTCCCGGACAGCAGCTACGCCGGCATCTACCAGGTCGTCATCGACGACTGCCGGGCCAACGGCGCCTTCGACCCGGCCACCATGGGCTCGGTGCCGAACGTCGGCCTGATGGCCCAGAAGGCCGAGGAGTACGGCAGCCACGACAAGACCTTCGAGGTCGCCACCGCCGGCACCGTCCGCGTCGTCGACGCCGCCGGCACCGCCGTCCTGGAGCAGCCGGTAGCCGCCGGCGACGTCTTCAGGATGTGCCAGACCAAGGACCTGCCGATCCAGGACTGGGTGAAGCTCGCCGTCACCCGCGCCCGCGCCACCGGCGTCCCGGCCGTCTTCTGGCTGGACGAGGGCCGCGCCCACGACGCGCAGCTGATCGAGAAGGTCAAGCAGTACCTGCCGGAGCACGACACCGACGGGCTGACCATCGAGATCCTGGCGCCGGTCGACGCGACCCGCTACTCCCTGGAGCGCATCCGCCGCGGCGAGGACACCATCTCCGTCACCGGCAACGTGCTGCGCGACTACCTGACCGACCTGTTCCCCATCCTGGAGCTGGGCACCAGCGCCAAGATGCTCTCGGTCGTCCCGCTGATGGCGGGCGGCGGCCTCTTCGAGACCGGCGCCGGCGGCTCCGCGCCCAAGCACGTCCAGCAGCTCGTCAAGGAGAACTACCTCCGCTGGGACAGCCTGGGCGAGTTCCTGGCCCTCGCGGTCAGCTTCGAGCACCTGGCCACCTCCACCGGCAACGCCCGCGCCAAGGTGCTCGCCGAGACCCTGGACCGGGCCACCGGCACCTTCCTCAACGAGGACAAGTCGCCGACCCGTCGCGTCGGCGGCATCGACAACCGCGGCAGCCACTTCTACCTGTCGCTGTACTGGGCGCAGGAGCTGGCCCGGCAGACCGACGACGCGCAGCTCGCCGAGGCGTTCGCGGCGCTCGCCAAGACGCTGTCCGAGCAGGAGGAGACCATCGTCTCCGAGCTGCTCGGGGTGCAGGGCTCCGCGGTGGACATCGGCGGCTACTACCAGCCCGACCCGGCGAAGGCGGCGGCCGTCATGCGTCCGTCCCAGACGTTCAACCAGGCGATCGCAGCGCTCGGCTGACCGACGGCGACGGGACCGGGCGTGCCCCGGTCCCGTCCCGGCGCACTCCCGCCCCGCCCCCGGCAGCCACCCGCCGGAGGCGGGGCGGACCCGTTCACGCCCCGGGACCGCGCCCGCGCCCGTCGTCCTCGCGCATCCGACCGTCCGTGGTCAGCGGCGGATCGTCCAGCCGCGGCAGGTAGCAGCGCTGGAACAGCTCCCCGCTGAAGTCCCGGCGACTGCGCACCCCCGCCTTGTCGAAGACCTTCCGCAGATGGTCCTGGACGGTGTACTCGGCGATGTGCAGCCGCGCCGACATCTCGGCCGTGGAGTGCCCGAGCAGTACGTGTTGGGCGATCTGACGCTCCCGCGGCGTCAGCCCGTACGCGTCGAGCACGATGGCGGTGAGCTCCCGCGGGTGGCTGGCGGCCAGCGACACATAGGTCAGGGCTTCGTCGTCGACGCCGTCCGCGCCCCGCCCGGTGTCGTACGGCGCCTCCCGCCAGGCGCTGAGCGTGACCCAGTGCCCGGTCAGGCTGATGGCCCGGGACCGCACCTGCACGCCGAGCCCCGCCGTGCGCGCCCGGTTGACCAGCGCCGTCAGGGCGTACGGGAAGCGCTGCCCCGGCGGCGGATGGGCCTCCTGGATCAGCGCCAGCCAGCGCTCGGCGGTGGCCGTGCACAGCCGGGTCCGCCCCTCGTCGTCCACCACCAACAGCCCCGCCGCGTCCGGGACGTCAGCGCGGTCGATCCCCGTCCGCAGGAGCGAACGGCGCAGCGCGACCGTGGCCGGTGCGCTGATCGCCGAGGCCAGTCGGACCTCCGCGGCCGTGAACGGCAGCGCGGCGGCGCCCCGGCACAGCACGAACAGGCCCCAGGTGCGGGAGCCGTCGCGCAACACCACCCGCAACTCGTCCGCGAGCCCCACCGGGCGCAGCACGTCGCGCCAGTACACGCTCTGCGCCACCCGCCCCTGCATGGAGGCGCTCAGCAGGCTGGCCGGGGCGCTGCGGCGCGCCAGCGCGCGGACGTTGTCCACCCCGACCTGGTCGGCGTGCTCGATCTCGAACAGGCGCGGCATCACGCTCTGCGGGAACCCGTGCTCGTGCAGCCCGCCGGTGTCCAAGAGCGTCGCCGGATCGAGGGCCACGGCGCACCACACGTCCGCCGGCACGGCGTGCAGCAGTGCATCTGCGCAGGCCCGGAGCACGTCGAGGAAGACCGGCGCGCCGGGCGCCGCGCCGCCGTCGCGACCGGGGCCGAGAGCGCGCAACGACCGGTCGAGGGAGCCGAGGAGCGCGCGCCGGGCCACCGCGGGGTCCGGGGCGGGGGAGGGCTTGGGGCGGGGAGCTGGAGTCACCCGCGCAGGCTAGGGCGAACCCCCAGGTTCCCGGGATGGGAACGGGACGGATCCACGCATACTTTGGTACCCGCGTGGGCGGGGCACACCGCAGTTGACGGACCGCCTTCGGCGGGCCCGCACGCGTCGGGGGCCGGGTGCGGGCCCGCACCCACCGCGTACGCACGCGCCGGGTGCCGCGCGCTCACTCCCGGCGCGGGCGCCGACGGCCCCGGCGCGCCTGCCAGAACGCACCCGTCGCCACCGAGAGCAGGACCAGCGCCATGGTCACAACGGGCCACTGCGAGTGCTCGATGCGCACCCCCGCCACCAGGACGAGGAACGTCACCAGAGCCGGCAGCACCATCGAGCCCAGCGCCTTGGCGTACGCGTGGGCGAGCCCCGGCACGCTGCGGTCGCCCCGCCGCGTGCGCGCCGGCGCGGGCTCGCTGAAGTAGAAGAGCGCGGCCCGGTCGGTGAGCCGTCCGGTCGCCGCGTGGTACGAGACTGCCATGTACGGCAGCCAGACCAGCGGCGCCACCAGCCCCACCACGAACACCAGCCCCACCGTCACCGACCGGATGAGGACCACGGCCCACTGGCGCCACCGGACCCGCTGGTGACCGTCCGTGCCCGGCGGCCCGAGCAGCCCGAGCAGTCGGGCCATGCGCAGTGTGAGGCGCCCCAGCGCCCCGGGCCGCAGCACCGTCCGACGCGCCCCCGCCCGGGGCGCTGCGGGAGCCGCCAGCGCGGCACGGGCGCTCGCGGTGTCCGAGTGGACCCCCATGAGGACCAGCAGCTCAGCCGCCCGTTCGGGAGACGTCGGATCCCGACCGTCGAGCCCGGCCAACTCCAGGACCGTACGGGCCTGGTTCAGCAGCGCCGCGCAGAACGCCACCGGGATCAGCAGCAGGAAGGGCCCGCCGACGAACGCGCCCTCGGTGACGGTGTTGCGCCGGCCGCGCGCGACGACCAGGGCGCGCAGCTCCGCCGGCTCGGCGCCGGGGTGCTGCTCGCGCGTCCTGGCCACCGCGCGGTCCGCGACCGGCCCCATGTGCCGCAGCGCGAACCGGGCCAGGTGCTCGGGCAGGTGCTCGGGGTCGGCGAGGACCGCCCGGAGCAGCGAGCGCGGCAGGTCGGGGTCCGGTGCGGCCACCTGGGGTCGTCATCCTTCGATGCGGGCGCCGCGGGTACGACGGGCGATGGGCGGCACGGCTCCAGTCAACGCCCGGCGCAACCGCCCCGCATCCGCAGCCGCGCCCGCAGCCGTGCCTCAGGCGTGCCTTAGGCGTGTCCGCTACGTCCCGCGTGGCCCTTCCGCCCAGCCCTCGACGGACGCAGTAGCGCCGTGACGGCGTGCCGGGATGGCGCCTGCGGCCCGGTGGCGGGTCGTTCGCGCAGTTCCTCCCCCTACGCCTAAGGGCGTGGGGGGACCCCCAGCGCTCCTCAACGCCTCCCCCCGGCCCGCAGGCGCATGACGGGGGCAGTGAAACAGGGGCGCGGGCCGTGCGCGGGGCCTTGCGGACACGACCTGGGCCCCGGCTCGGTCCGTCCTTCTTAGTGGCCGCCGCCCGATGAGACGTCGAGACGCTTGGTGAAGGTGGCGCCGCCGTCCTGCGACTCGTACACGCCGTCGCCGGTCGCCGCGATCAGCCGCTGGGCGCCGATCGCGGTCAGCGCCTGGGGCTGTCCGCCGGGCGCCGTGCCGGTCTCCTTCCAGGTCTTCCCGCCGTCGGCGCTCACGCTGATCTTGCCCGCCGGGTCGACGCCGTACAGCGCCTTCGCGTCCGACCACGACAGGAACGCCATCACGGGCTTCGCGCCGGGGCCGAAGGTCTTGCCCCCGTCGGTGCTGCGGACGACCCCGGACTCGGTGGTGGCGAGCACGGTGTCGGGATCGGTGGGGCTGACGGCGAGGTCGAGGGCCTTCAGCTCGCTGCGGGTCTCCCACGTGGAGCCGTCCTTGCTGACGCGCAGCAGCCCGTTGGTGCTGTCGTACCCGTAGACGGTGGCGTGCGCGTGGTCGAGGGAGTGGAAGTCGACCTCCCCGGTGAGGGACTTGTCCTGCCAGGTCTTGCCGGTGTCGGCGCTCTCGATCAGACCGAGGTTCGCGGGGGCGTCCCGGCCGGGCGCGGGGTGCCCGCTGGCGAGGAAGGTGCCGTCGGCGGTGATGGTGAAGCCCATGAAGTCGTCCTTGCGGTCGCCCACGAGGACGGGCGCGTTCTTCTCGCCCGGGGTGTACACGCCGTTGTGGGTGGCCACGTAGAGCTTGCCGTCGGTGGGGTGGACGCCGACGCCGTGGATGTGGCTGATGTCGACGGACGCGGCGGACTTCCCGCCGTCGGAGTCGTCGCCGTCGCCGCCGCAGGCGGTGAGTGTCAGGGCGAGGGCGACGGTGGACGCGGACAGGGCGATGAGGCGCTTCTTCATGGGTTCCTGATCAGGTCGTGGGGTGTGGAGACGGAAGGGAGGAGGCGCGGCGACGTACCGGACGTACGGCCGCGTACGGAGGCGGTGCACGCAGGCGTACGGGCCCGTCGCACCGGGGGACGCCGGGCCGCGCTGCGGCGGCCCGGCGCCCGGTGGGCCCGCGTGGTCAGAGCCGCTTGAGGATCGCGGTGAACTCGTCGACCTCGGCCTGCTGGCCCTGGACGACCTCGCCGGCGAGCTTCTTCGCCGTGGCGTTCTTGCCGTTCTTCTGCTCGTCCTTGGCCATGGTGATCGCGCCTTCGTGGTGCTTGACCATGAGCTGCGCGAACAGCGTGTCGAAGTTCTTGCCCTTCGCGGCCTTGAGGGCGGCCATGTCCTGGTCGGTCATCATGCCGTCCATGCCGGAGTCGCCCGAGCCGCCGGACGAGCCGTGGTCCATGCCCGGCATCGAACCGCCGGACTCCGGCTTCCCCCAGGCCGCGAGCCAGGACTTCATCTTCTGGATCTCCGGGTCCTGCGCCCCCGCGATCTGCTCGGCGAGCTTGATGACCTGCGCGTCCTGCGCCCGGTCCTTCGCCAGCGCGGACATCTCCAGGGCCTGCTCGTGGTGCGGGATCATCATCTGCGCGAACATCACGTCGGCGTCGTTGAAGGCGCCCGGCGCCGGGTTGTCACCCGGCTGCGCGCCCGCGGAGGCGGCGGAGTCCTTCTTGCCGTGGTCCATGTCGCCCATGTCGTCGTCGTTGCCGCAGGCGGCGAGCAGCAGCCCCGTCGCCGCGACGGCGGCGACCAGGGCGCCGCGCCGCACCGCCCGACGGCCCCGGGCGGGGGCGGGCGTCATCTCAGTGTGCTTCTCAGCAGTCACGTCACTACCTCTTGCTGTCTTCTGTGATCGCAAGATCGCAAGATCGGAAGGATCCGGATCGAGAGGGTCGGAAAGGTCGTACGAAAGCCGTGTGCGGGCACGCCAAAGCGGCCCGCGGCGCGGAGGTACGGCCTAGATCCGCAGGATCGACAGCGAGGAGAGATCGGGGCCGCGCGGCGGCGGACCCCGCAGGGGAGCGACGAGGACACTCGCGCGCGGGCGTCGGGAACGGTCCGCGCTACGGGTGAGCGCGGCCCTGAGCAGGGCGGCGAGCAACCAGGTCCCGAGCACGGCCAGACAGAGGGAGAGCATGTCCATCGCCATGCCGGAGCCGGCCGCGTCGTGGTCGCCGCCGGCGTCTGCGGCGGCCGGCGCCGCCGGCGCGGCGGCGTGGGGCCCGTCGGGGGAGAGCGCCGAGGGAAGGGGCCCGGCGGAACCGAACGGTACGGCGAGCACGGCGGACGTGCTGGAGGCGGCGGCCATCCGGTCGCCGCCGTGGGACGCGCCGGAGTCGGCGTCGGGGTGCCCCACGGTGTGCATCGCGAAGACGCCTAGCGCGAGCACGACCAGCAGCAGATGTCCCCAGACACCCGCTGTCTTGATCGACTTGCCCGTACGCACCACGTGACCTCCGGACCCGACCATACCGAAGGGTGCCCTCCGGTGTTTCGGCCACCCAGGGTCTACTAAGCTCCTTGGCGTTGTCGACGAAGGAGGGCGCGATGGGCTCGGGAGCCTTGATGGGGCTGGGAGCGTGGAGGCCGCGGCAGTGGGCCGTGGCGGTGGTCGTGGCCGTCCTCGCGGCGGCCGTGATCGGGGTGCCGACCGGGGTCGTACCGTCCTCCCTCTACACCCGGATGACCCCCGTCGTGTGGTGGAACTACCCGGTGTGGGCGGGCAGTTCGATCCTGATGGGCCTCCTCGTCGCCACCTACGCCGGCGGCCCGACGCCCCGGACCGCGCCCCGGCCGCGCGGGGCCCGGGCGATCGCCGCGGGAGTCCTCTCGGTCTTCGCCGTCGGCTGCCCCGTCTGCAACAAGCTGGTCGTGCTGGCGCTCGGCATGAGCGGCGCGATGACCTACTGGGCCCCGGCGCAACCGGTCCTCGCGGTGATCTCCCTCGCGCTGCTGGCCCACGCGCTGGTGCGCCGGCTGCGCACCGCGAACGCCTGCGCCGTCCCTGAGCAGGCCATCGACCGCTCCGGCGGCCCGGCGGCCCCCGGTGCGACCACTACGATGAGCAGCCTGGACGGCGGGGGTGTCGAGGCCGCCGACGAAGGGAGTGGGCGTGCGACAGCTGGGTGACCTGGAGGCGGAGATCATGGACCGCCTCTGGAACTGGGGGCGTCCCGCCACCGCCCGGGAGGTCCGCGACGACCTCAACAGGAAGCGCCCCATCGCCTACAGCACCGTGAAGACGGTCGCCGACATCCTCTACAACAAGGGCATGCTCACCCGCGAGAAGGAGGGGCGGGCCTGGGTGTACCGGGCCACCTGCACCCGTCAGCAGTACGCGGCGGCCCGGATGCAGGACGCACTGGAGGGCAACCCCGACCCGGCCGGCGTGCTGCTCAGTTTCGTGGAACAGATCTCCGCCGACGAGGTGCAGGCCCTGCGCTCCGCGCTGCGCGCCGCCAAGCGGCGGAGCGGTTCGTGATCACGGCCGCGGCGCTCGCCGGGTACGCGCTGCTGGTCGGCGCCGCCGTCCCGTACGCGCTCGCCGGCGCCCGGTGGGCCCATCGCGCCCCCACCGTCGCCGTACTGGCCTGGCAGGGCCTGATGCTCACCTTCGTCGTGGCGACCGCTTCGTCCGTGTACCACCTGGTGCTGGTCGAGCAGCACGTCCACGAGGGCCTGGTGGGGCTGCTGTCGGCCTGCGGGCTGGCCGCGGACGCGCAGCCCGTGAGCTCCCCGGCCTCCCTCGCCGACGTCGGTCTGCTGATGGCCCCGCTGACCATCCTGGCGCTGCCGTTCGGCTGGCTGGGGTGGACGGCGTGGCAGGCCGGCCGGGAGCGGCGGCGCCACGCCGACCTGCTGACCGTGATCGGCTCGGACGCGTCCGAGTACGGGGTGACGGTCGTCGAGCACCAGGCGCCCGCGGTGTACTGCCTGCCCGGGCGCGCCCGTCGGATCGTCGTCACCCGCGGGGCGCTGGAGCGGCTGACCGATGAGCAGTTGCGGGCCGTACTGGAACACGAGAAGGCCCACATCCGCGGCCGGCACCACCTCGTCCAGGTCGCCACGAAGGCGTTCGCCCGCGCCTTCCCCGGGCTGCCGCTCGCCCGGCACGCCCATGAGCAGACCGCGCTGCTGCTGGAGATGATCGCGGACGACCGGGCCCTGCGGCTCCACTCGCGCGACGCCCTGGCCACCGCCATGTGCGAGGTCGCGGCGGGGCGGGCGCCGCGGACCGCGCTGGGCGCGGGCGGCTCGGGGGCCCTGATCAGGCTCCGCCGCATCCTCACCCCGCAGGACCGGCCCCGCCGGCTGACCTGGATCGGGGTGGTCGTCGCCTCGGTCGCGGCGCCGTTCCTGCCGTTGCTGGTGGCCTGCGGCCCCGTCTAGAAGGCGCGGGCTGCGCGAGGCGGCCATGGGGGAGACGTCCGGGAACGGGCCGGCGGGGCCGGGGGCCCTCCCGCTTCCTGTTGGCCGGGCACGGGGTTTGCTACGGCCCGGGAGGGTCCCCGGTGGCGAGGTGCCATGGAGATCCTAGCGCTAATCCACTAAGCGGCATAGCAGGGCCTCGACGGACTGACCCGCGGGCCGGTGGGACTCGTGGGACCGGTGGGGGAGCGTCAGGGGGCGCGCGGAAGAGGGCAGCGGCGATGGTGACGAGCCGTTCGACCGCCGTCGCACGGTCCGCGGCGGTCACGGCTCCTCGGCGGCCGGCGACGAGAGTTCGTCGAGCGCACCGGTCTGGTGGACTCCGGCTGGCGTTCCGGGGGAGTTGAGCACCCTGGCCGCGGGGGCCGCTCCCGCCCGAGACGGCGTACGACCGGTCCCCGGAGCCCGCCCCGCGATCACCGCGTGAAGTCGGGGGCGGGGCGCGCCGCCGGGCCGCACTTGAAGCGGACGTTTGGGGCTGTTGGCGCTCGTGCTAGTGCGCCACCACCGCCCACACGACCGAGCCCGGCCCGTGGTCCCGGCGCCGCATGCCCCAGTCCTTGGACAGCCGCGCCACCAGGTGCAGCCCCCGGCCGCCCTCGTCCTCGCTCGAAGCCGTACGGGGCCAGATCAGCGCCGGCGCGTCCCCCCGGTCCTCCACCTCTATGCGCACCGCGTCCTGCTCCAGCCGCACCCGGCAGCGGAACTGGATCCCCGCTGTGTGCCGGATCGCGTTCGTGGCCAACTCGCTGATCAGCAGCTTCACGGAGTGTCGGACGTCGTCGCACTGGATGCGGCTGTCCAGGTACGTCTCGGTCAGGCGTCTGGCTATGGAGACCGAACGGTGGTCGGACGGCAGGTCGAACAGGCAGGTGCTGACGGCGTCGTCGTTCGGTGGGCGCAGGGACGGGAAGTCTGCGGCGATCGTCACGGGCAGTCCTATCGGTGGGGGCACTCCCAGCCCAGGTCGACGACCGGAGAGGGTGGACGCCGTCCTCGCGGTGTCTTCGCGCGCACCGCGAAGGAGTAGGGGACCGCTCCGGAGCCGCGCCCCGTCGCGGTGAGCGGCCGGGGCGCCGCCGCGTCTCGTACACGTCGGCCGGTCAGCCGCGTGAGCCGAGTCACTGCGCCAACTATGGACCCGGCCAGGGGAGTTGGCAAGCGACACTCTGCACGGTGCACTGTGGGATGTGTGTCCTGTGCAGGCTCTTGCTCGCATGGCACACTGCACCCCGTGAACCGGTGTTCGAGAGGGGCCAAGAGGTGAGTGAGCCGAGGTCAGCCCCCACGGTGTTGCAGATGGTCCTGGGCAGACGGCTGCTGCAACTCCGTCAGGTGTCCGGCCTCTCGGCACAGGAGGTGGGCAGGCGACTGCGGCAGTCCCACACCACGATCACGCGCATGGAGCGCGCCGAGGTCGCCCTGAAGTGGCTGACCGTCAAGGCGCTGCTGGAGATCTACGGAGTCGTCGACGAGGAGGCCGGGGAGTTCCTGGAGCTGACCGAGAAGGCCAACGTCTCCGGTTGGTGGCAGGGCTACCGCGACGTGCTGCCGAGTTGGTTCGGCGTGCACGTCAGCCTGGAGAGCGGCGCCCGCAGGATCCGTGCGTACGAACCGCACGTCGTGCCCGGACTGCTCCAGACGCCCGACTACGCGCGTCGCGTGCTGAGCCTCGGACTGCCGAGGCCCACGCCCGAGGTGGTGGAGCGGCAGATCGCGCTGCGGCAGGAGCGCCAGGCGCTGCTGACCCGTACCGAACCGGAGCCGCCGCAGTTCTGGGTCATCGTCGACGAAACCGTCCTTCGGCGTCCCGTGGGACCGCCGCAGGTGCTGCGCGCCCAGTTGGACCACCTCCTCGACGTGGCCGAACTCCCCTCCGTGACCCTCCAGGTGGCCCCGTTCGCCGCGGGGCTGCACCCCGGCGGGTTCGGCCCCTTCTCCGTCTTCCGGTTCGAGATCCCGGAACTCCCCGACGTCGTGGGCATCGACGGCCTGAGCAGGGCGACGTACAGCGAGGATCCGATCGAGGTCGCGCTCTACCGCGAGGTCCTCGACCAGATGAGCACATACGCACTGTCGAGGAAGGACACCCTGCGCTTCCTCGACGTCATTCGCAAGGAGCTTGACCCATGAGCCACGTCAGCCAGGCGGACGTCACCCTCGGCGCACACGCGTGGAAGAAGCCCTGGAGCGGCAGCAACGGCGGAAACTGCATGGAGGTGAAGCAACTCGGGGACGGACAGGTGGCCGTGCGCCACTCCCGGTACCCCGACGGGCCCGCCCTGATCTTCACCGCCCGCGACATCGCTGAGGTCGTCGAAGGCGCGAAGAACGGCGCCGCGGACTTCCTGCTCGTGTGACCCGCGCGGGCACGCGTCCGATCCCGGCCGCTCCGCCCACCCACCCCTGCACTCGTGCGTGTCCGTGTGCCGTCGCACGCAGCCGCACGGCCCCGGCGTGGCCACGCCCCCCGGCCACGCCCCGACCGACGACGGAGGAGACCTCGATGACCGACACCGAGCACGCCACCGACGGTGTGAACACCGGGAAGGCCCACTCGGCCCGAATGTACGACTACTTCCTCGGCGGCAAGGACCACTACCCCGTGGACGCCGAGGCGGCCGAGCACGTGCTGAAGGTGCTTCCCGACGGCCGGCGCCTCGCCCGGGCCAACCGGGGCTTCATGCGCCGCGCGGCACGGCACCTGGCCCGTCGGGGGATCCGCCAGTTCCTCGACGTCGGTACCGGCATCCCCACCGAACCCAACCTCCACCAGGTCGTCCAGGAGATCGCCCCCGACGCGCGCATCGTGTACGTCGACAACGACCCGGTGGTGCTCCGGCACGCGGAGGCACTGCTGCGCGGCACGCCGGCCGGCCGCACCGAGTACGTCCAGGCCGACGTGCGTGAGCCGGCGAAGATCGTGGCCGAGGCGCGGGAGGTACTGGACTTCCGGGAGCCGATCGCCGTGTCCCTGATCGCCCTGCTGCACTTCCTGCCCGACGAGGCCGATCCGCAGGGGGTGTTGCGCACCCTGCTGGAGCCGCTGCCGACGGGCAGCGCGCTGATGCTCGCCCACGGCACGGGCGACTTCGACCCGCAGACCCTCGAACGCGTCACCGAGATCTACCGCGCCAGCGGGATGTCGCTGCGGATGCGCAACCGGGCGGAGGTCTCCGCGCTGTTCGAGGGGCTTGAGCTGACCGAGCCCGGCATCGTGCCGTTGGAGGAGTGGCACCTGGAGCCCGAGGGCACCGAGGCCGAGACGGTGGGAACGCCGGTGTACGTCGGCGTGGCGCACAAGGTCTGACACGGGGCGCGCCCCCGCGGTCGGCCGGCGCCGGGGCGCGCCCCGTGGTCAGGGCCGCTGCCCGCGCAACCAGTCGTACGCCGCGCGGGCCGTGAACTCGCCCTGGCCGCCCCGGTACAGCAGGCTCGCCGTGCCGAACGCCGGGTCGTCCGCCGTCCCCGGTACGTACGGGACGGCGATGCAACGCATCCCCGCGGCGTGCGCGGCGGCGGCGCCCGGCGGTGCGTCCTCCAGCACCACGCACTGCCCGGGTGCCGCCCCCAGCCGGCGCGCCGCCTCCAAGAAGACGTCGGGCTCGGGCTTGCCCCGCGCCACCTCCTCCGCGGAGACCACCGTGGGGATCAGGGCGTCGAGCCCCGTTCCCGTCAGGACCGCGTCGATCGCCGCGGGGGAGGACCCGGAGGCCACCGCCATCGGCACCCCGTCCCCGGCCAACAACTCCACGAACGCCCGCATCTGCGGATACACCTCGGTCGCCGCCCGGGCCAGCGCCACGTAATGACGGTTCTTGCCCGCCAGCAACTCCTCGACCGGCGCTTCGATCCCGTGCTCGGCGCGCAGCGTCTGGAGCGTCTCGCGCGTCCCGATGCCGATGAAGTCCGTGTGCCGTTCCCAGGTGAAGCCCGTGACTCCGTACTCGGCCAGGACCCGGCGCCCCGCCTCGTAGTAGTTGGGTTCGCTGTCCACCAGCGTGCCGTCGAGATCGAAGATGACCGACAGGGTGCGTGCATGGCTCATGCATCCAGGATGCCAGCAGCGGTTCCATCGAGCGCGTCCGCAATGCCCGCTGGCCCACCCGCACTCGCCGGCTCGCCCACCCTGACCGGCCCAAGGTGTTCTCCCACCCGCACCACCTGCCTGTCTGCGTCGCAGCGTTCACACTGGTGAGCGCACGATCGCGGACGCACGCCCCCGGCGCGCCACGCCCCGGCGCCCGACGTCCGCCGCGCTGACCAGCGCGCCCGCCGCCGGTGCCGGCAAGGGTGCGCAGACAACCGGCTACCGGAGGGTAGATCCCCGCTTTCGCGGGTAAGCACTGCGGAATCCGCCGGCGTGCGCCACCACGTACAGACAGTTGGTCTAGACCGCTGCTACCGTCGGCCCGGCAACACCAGCATCAGTGGGAGGGACACCGCCGTGGGCGACCAGAGCACGGGACGGGCATTCATCGGATCGTTCACCTCGGCGGGAGGCCGCGGCATCCTCGCCGTCACCGTCGACGGCGCGACCGGTGCCCTGACCGAGACCGGGGCGAGCGACGCGATCGCCGACCCCTCCTACCTCGCCCTGGCGCCGATCGCCGCGAACCCCGTCCTGTACGCGGTCTCCGAGACCGCGGAGGGCGCCGTCGCCGCCTTCGACGTCAGCGGCGCATCGCCGCGCCAGCACGGCGCCCGGGTTCCCGTCTGCGGCGCCGGACCCACGCACCTCACCGTCCTCGACGGCCACCTGCTGACGGCGAACTACGGCTCCGGCAGCACCAGCGTCCTCCCCCTCGACGACGAAGGGCGCCCCGAGCCCGTCAGCGGAGTGCTCCAGCACGAGGGCTCCGGCCCCGACCCGGACCGCCAGCGCGGCCCGCACGCCCACCAGGTCGTCGCGGACCCCACCGGCCGCTGGGTCCTCGGCGTGGACCTCGGCACGGACACCGTGCACGTGTGCACCCTCGACGCGAAGGCGGGGGAGTTGACCCTGCACGGCGAGACCGCGCTGCGCCCCGGCACCGGCCCCCGCCACCTCGTGTTCCACCCGGCCGGGACCCACGTCTACGTGCTCAACGAACTCCAGCCCACGGTCACCGTGTGCCGCTGGGACGGCGCGACGGGCCGGCTGGAGCCGATCGGTGAGGCGCCGGTGCTGCCCGAAGGCGTCCCGCAGCGCGCCTACCCCTCCGAGATCGTCGTCTCGCCCGACGGAACCCGGCTGTGGGTCGCCAACCGCGGTCACGACAGCATCGCCGTCCTCGCCGTGGACGAGAGCCGGGAGCGGGTGGAACTCACCACCACGGTCCCGTGCGGCGGCCACTGGCCCCGGGACCTGAAGCTCGACCCCGCGGGCCGGCGGCTGTACGTCGCCAACGAACGCTCCGGGAGCGTCGCCTGGTTCGACGTGGACCCCGCCAGCGGGGTGCCGCGGTGGGCGGGCTCCCTGGACGCCCCCGCGGCCTCCTGCATCGTCTTCGCCTGAGCCGTACAGCCGTACGTACGACCCGCGCTGCGTGCGGCGCGGGCCGTACGGTGGGGCGGGCCCCGCCGAAGCCGGCGCCCGCCCCACCGCCGCCGCCCGCGCTCAGCGCAGCGGCGAGCCCTGCGGCTGGGGCGTGATGCCCAGCGTCGTCGTGTACTGCGACAACACCAGCTTGCCGATGGCCGGATAGGCGCCCAGCGCCTCGGACGCCGGCGCGCCCGCCTCCTTGAGAGCCGTCTCCAGCAGCCCGTCGGGCAGTTCGGGGCCGATCAGATACGGGGCCACGGCCAACTGGGTGGAGCCGGAGGCACGCAACTGCTCGGCCGTCGCGGCGACCGAGCCGTCCTGGTCGAGCGCGGCGGCCATCACCGGCACCGCCAGCCGGGCGGCGAGCAGCATGCCCGTGATCCCGGCGGCCCGCACCGCCTCGTCACCGCCCACCGTGGCGAGGATGATGCCGTCCGCGGCCGTGGCGACGGTGAACAGCCGCGCGCGGTCCGCCCGGGCCAACCCCGCCTCCGACAGCCGTACGTGCACGGCCTCGGCGAGCAGCGGGTGCGGACCCAACACCTGGGCGAGCTCCACCGTGGCACCACTGGCGTCGGCGGCCTGCTGGATCCGCGCCATCAGGGCCGCGTCCGGGCCCGCGAGCAGCGGGACCACGACGGCGGACGGCCCTTCGGGCGCCGGCACCTCACGGCCGGCGGCGAGGGCGATCTCGTACCGCTCGGTGCGCAGCGCGGCCGTACGGGCCAACACGCTCGTCAAGGACGGACCGGCGGACGCGTCCACCGCGGGCGCCCCGGCCCCATCGGAGCCGTCACTCCCGTCAGCCGCATCAAAGGAGTTCGCGTCCGCAACGGCCGCTCCGGCGCCGTCGACACCCTCGGCGAAGGCGTCGACGGGCTGCGGTGCGGCGGGCTGCGGGTCGACGCCGTCCAGGTAGCCGATGCCGACTTCCAGGCCGGGAAGCTCCGAACGGGCGATGCTTATGATCTCTTCGGCCAGACTCCGCATCGCGGGAGTGGGAGCGCCGGGAACGGCGAGCACCAGCGCGGGTGCGCCCTCGGGAGCCGCCACGGGCTCCGGGCGGCGGTGCCGACCGGACTGGCGGGGACGCGGCATTCGTACAGGCAGGCCGGGTGCTGGCCCAGTGGGGGAGCTCATGGCGCCGCATGCTACTGGTTTTGCCGGCGCGGCTGTTCGGGGAGGGGGTCGTCCGGTGTCATCTGTCCGTTTTTATCCGATGAGGTTGGCGAAAGGTTGGCGCGTCTCATCTGCCCCGCTCTGCCGATCCGTCCCCCGCGGTCACACCACGGGCGGTACGTGCAGCAGCGCCGGATCTGCCGGGAGCCGCAGGGACCCGTCGGCGAGCGCGACGGCGATCGACACCGCACCGGCCAGCGGGTCGCCGGCAGCCGGAACGAGCCGAGCCGAGGGCAACTCAGCCGCCAACCGCTCCCGCAGCGGCACGACCAAGGGATCGCCCATCGCAAACAGACCGCCCGTCAGAGCGACGTCCACACCGCCGTCTTCCCGCCCCTGCCGGGCTGAGCCCTGCCGTACGGGCGGGCACACGGCCGCCGCCGCCTCCACGAGGTGCCGGGCCGCCCGCGCGAGGACGTCCACCGCCACCGGGTCACCCTCGACCGCACACCGCGCGACGTGCGGCGCGAACGACGCCAACACCGCCGGGCGGTCCGTACGCGGATACAACTGCCCCGGCAGACCGGTCACCGGCCCCCACACCGACTCCGCGGCCGACAACAGGGCCGTGGAGCCGCCCCGGCGGCCGTCGTGGGCGCGCATCGCGGCCTCCAGCCCCGCACGGCCGATCCACGCACCGCTGCCGCAGTCGCCCAGCAGATGGCCCCACCCGTCCGCCCGGCGCCAACCGGACAGATCCGTTCCGAGTGCGATCACTCCCGTGCCCGCCGCGACGACGGCGCCGGGGCGCTGACCGAGCGCGCCCGCGTACGCCGTCACGGCGTCCGCGGCGAGCGCGAGGCGGCGCACCCCCAGGGCGGCGGCGAGCGCCCCCGGCAACTCGGCGCGCAACTGCCCGCCGAGCGTCGCCATTCCGGCCGCGCCGACCGCCACGGCCGTGACCGCGGCATCCGGGTCGCTCCCCGGCACCTCGCGCCCGGCCCGTACGAACAGGGCACGCACCATCGGCAGGACCAGCTCCAGCAGATGGTGCGCATCGATGCCCGCTGGGCCGGTGCGCACCGGCGTACGGCCCTCGACGACCTCCGGAGCTTCGGAGCCGGCCGCATCGGCGAGCGCCACCCGCAGCCCCGAGCCGCCCGAGTCCACCCCGACGACCCAGCGGACGGACGGCGTGCTCACGGCAACTGCCACTCGATCGGCTGGGCGCCCTGCCGCTCCAACAACTCGTTCACCTTGCTGAACGGGCGCGAGCCGAAGAACCCGCGGTCCGCCGACATGGGGGAGGGGTGGGCCGATTCGATCGCCGGGAAGTCACCCAGCAGCGGACGCAGATTGCGGGCGTCACGCCCCCACAGCACCGACACCAGGGGGGTGCCGCGGGCCACGAGCGAACGGATCGCCTGCTCGGTGACCTCCTCCCAGCCCTTGCCGCGGTGCGCGGCCGGCTTGCGCGGCGCGGTGGTCAAGGAGCGGTTGAGCAGCAGCACGCCCTGGCGCGCCCAGGGCGTCAGGTCCCCGTTGGACGGCCGCGGGTGCCCCAGGTCCTTGTGCATCTCCCAGAAGATGTTGTCCAGGCTCTTGGGCACCGGCTGGACGTCGGGGGCCACGGAGAAGCTGAGCCCCACCGCGTGTCCCGGAGTGGGGTAGGGGTCCTGACCGACGATCAGGACGCGCACCTCGTCGAAGGGCTGTTGGAAGGCGCGCAGGACGTGCTGCCCCGAGGGCAGATAGGTGCGCCCCGCCCCGATCTCCGCGCGGAGGAAGTCCCCCATCGCGGCGATGCGTTCCGCCACCGGCTCCAGGGCCTGCGCCCAGCCGGGCTCGACAATTTCCTTCAAAGGCCGTCGCGCTGTCACGAAGCGTCACTCTACTGGTCCAACGGCGTGGGTCCGCACGTCCTTCGACGATCGTCCACGACGGCCCGGGGACCGTCGTGGACGCGGTGCGCCGGGTGGTCCGCCGCCGGCCCCCGCCGGCCTCCACCCGGGGCCGCGGGGCCCCCGTGCGGCCCGCTCACGCCAGCACCGCCGCCCGTACGCACAGCACGTCCGGCAGATGGGAGGCGATGAGCTGCCAGGAGTCGCCGTCGTCGGCGCTGGCGTACACCTCGCCGTTGCGATTGCCGAAGTAGACGCCGGCGGGGTCGGCGTCGTCCGTGCGCAGGGCGTCCCGCAGCACCGTCCCGAAGTGGTCGCCCTGCGGCAGCCCGGCGGACAGCCCCGCCCAACTGCGGCCCGCGTCCTCGGTGCGGAAGACCCGACAGCGGCGCCCGGCCGGCACCCGGTCGCTGTCCGCGGTGATCGGGAAGACGTACGCGGTGTCCGGGCGGTGCGGATGGGCGGCGACCGCGAAGCCGAAGTCCGACGGCAGCCCCGCACCGATGTCCGTCCAGTGCGCGCCCGAGTCGTCGCTGCGGTAGACCCCCCAGTGGTTCTGGAGGTAGAGCCGGTCCGGGTCCCCGGCGTCCTGGGCGATCTTGTGGACGCACTGGCCGAACTCGGGGTGGGGATCGGGCAGGAAGACGGCGGACACCCCGTCGTTCGACGGGGCCCAGCTGTCGCCGCCGTCCCGGGAGCGGAACACCCCGGCCGTCGACACCGCGACCGTCACCGCGCTCGGGTCCCGGTGGTCCGTCACCACCGTGTGCACCGCCTCACCGCCGCCGCCAGGCTCCCACTGCGAGCGCGTCGGGTGCTCCCACAGGGGCCGCACGAAGTCGAAGCTCTCACCGCCGTCGACCGAGCGGAACAAGGCCGCGGGCTCCGTCCCCGCGTACACCACGTCCGGCTCGGCGGCCGAGGCCGGATGGAGCTGCCACACCCGCTCCAAGGAGGCGCCCGTGTCCTTGGGGAAGGCGACCGCCGGGCGCGCCGGCTCGACCCAGCTGGCCCCCAGGTCGTCGGAGTGGAAGACGGACGGGCCCCAGTGCGCGCTGTCCCCGCCCACCAGCAACCGGGGCACGTCCCGCCGCCGGTCGATCGCGACGGAGTACACGGCCTGGGCGGGGAAGTGGGGTCCGTCGAACTCCCATGCGCCGCCCGTGCGCCGGCCGATGAACAGTCCCTTGCGCGTGCCGACGGTCAGCAGTACAGCGGTCATGGCCCCTACCTCCAGGACATCTTTGTCGCGGATACGGGCCAGTGTGCACCCGACCACTGACAACGGCCTGCGGGCCTGCGTCGTCGCAGGTCACAGCACTCGTGCTGGAGGCCCGGGGCTCAGCCGGCCGCGGCGGCGAGCAGCCCCGCCCAATCCGGGATCTTCACCGACCTCCGCCCCAGGGAGAGCCCGAGAGCCGACTCCGCCGCCTCGATGGCGAGCCAGCCGGGCCACTCGACGGGACGGTGTCCGCCCGCGCGCAACTCCGCCAGCGGGTCGTTTGCCACCCGGCGCGCCGCGAGCTGCGGAGCATCCTGGAGCAGCGAGGCCACCGTCTCCTTGGCGCAGGGCCGGTTCGTCCCGATCACCCCGGTCGGCCCCCGCTTGATCCACCCCGCCACGTACTCGCCGGGCGACGGCGCCCCGTCGCGCAGCACCCGCCCCGCCCCGTGCGGCACCGTGCCGCTGCGGGCGTCGAACGGCAGCCCGGGCAGCGCCACGCCGCGGTACCCGACGGCCCGCAGCACCAGCTGCGCGGGCACGTCCTCGTACGTCCCGGTGCCCCGCACGCCTCCGTCGCCGTCCGGGACGGTCCGCTCGAACCGCACGGCCCCCACCCGCCCGCCGTCCGCCAGGAGCTCGACCGGGCGCAGGAAGAAGCGCACGTGCAACCGTCGGACGCCGTCCCCGGCCGCCGGGGCGCGCTCGGCCCAGGTCCGCACGACGTCCAGGTTCCGCCGGTTGGCCGCCGGCAGCGCGGCAGCGGCCTCGGCGGACGCGTACGCCGGGTCCCGGGCCAGCTCCGCCGGGTCGACCACGACCCGGGCCGACGTCAGCGCGCCGAGCTCGCGTAGCTCCTTGGTGGTGAACTTGGCCTGCGAGGGCCCGCGGCGCCCCACCATGTGCACCTCGCGCACCCCGCTGGCGGCCAGCGCACCGAGCGCGCCCTGCGGCACGTCCGTACCGCGCAGGTCGTCGGCGGCGCGCGCGAGGATCCGTGCCACGTCGACGGCCACGTTGCCGACCCCGATCACCACGGCCGAACGCGCCGCGAGCGCGGCGCCCCCGAAGTCGTGCGGTGCGTCCGGGTGGGCGCTGTACCAGGAGACGAAGTCGGTGGCCGAGTGGCTGCCGGGCAGGTCCTCGCCGGGCACGCCGAGCCTGCGGTCGCGCGCGGCGCCCACGCAGTACACGACCGCGTGGTACAGCTCCAGCAGCCGCTCGGGCCCGAGGCCGTGCGCCCCGACCTCCACGTTCCCGAGGAAGCCGACCCGGTCGTCCTCCAGCACCCCGCGGAGGTTGTTCTGGAGCGACTTGATCTTCTCGTGGTCGGGCGCGACCCCGTACCGCACGAGTCCGTACGGGCAGGGCAGCCGGTCCAGGACGTGCACCTGCACGTCGGGGACCTGGCTCTGCCGGACGAGGTCCGAGGCCGCGTAGACCCCACTGGGTCCCGAGCCGACGACGGCGACGCGAAGCACGTGGGCGCTCCTTCCCGCGGGGAACTCCAGCATCCCACCGGTGCCCGGCCCTGGGGAGGCTCGAAGCGTGCGTCGTCACTCCGTCGGCTCGGTCCGTCACATCTTCTGCATCCGGCCGATCTCGGCGGACTGCTGGGAGAGCACGTCGTTCGCCATCTCCTGGACCAGGGTGTTGCGACCGTCCGACAGGGCGTCGGCGGCCATGCTGACGGCCCCCTCGTGGTGGGTGATCATCAGCTTCAGGAAGAGGTCGTCGAACGCCTCGCCCTTCGCCGCCCGCAACTGGGCGAGCTGCGCTTCGGTGGCCATGCCGGGCATCGTCATCGCGCCGTGGTCATGGCCCCCGCTCTTCGGCTTCTGCGCGGAGAAACGTTTCAACCAGCCGTTCATCGCATCGATCTCCGGCTTCTGAGCGGCGGAGATCCGCTCCGCCACCCCCTTGACCTGCTGGGATGACGCGCGTTCGGACACCAGCGCCGTCATGGTGAGCGCCTGGGCGTGGTGCTTGACCATCATCTCGGCGTACGCGAAGTCCGCGGCGTTCGGCGAGTCATCCGGGACGGCCTTCGCGGCCTGTTCGGGGGAGAGCGTCTTCGCGGCCTCGCCGGGCTTGCCCGGTGCGACGACCGAGCCCTGCGCCGTGCTGGAGCCGGAGTCGGACCGGGAGGAGTCGGAGCCGGAATCGGAGTCACAGGCACTCAGGGCGAGGGCTGCGACCAGGGCCGCGACGGCGAGTGCCGCCGGTCCACGGGTGCCGGTGGTCGAGGGCTGGCGGAACACGGTGACCTCCTGGGGCACTTGGCTGACGAGCGACCGTTGTAAGCAGTTCCCCGGCATGGAGATCAAAAACTTTCATGACGGGCGTGTTGCGCTCTATTGAAATGCGCATGCTAAGCAAGATACTTCCGTGGTGTGTGAACCGTTCGACCAGAACGGATACGAGGGAGGACGCAGTGACCCTGTTGCACACCAGCCGAGCGCGGCGCAGACGCCTGGGCGTGGCGGCAGCCGCAGCCGGACTGTTCGCGACCCTGCTCACGGCCGCCCCGGCAGCCGCGATACCCGACCCCGGGGACGGTCCCGTCCAGCAGAAGGAGGTCACCTCGGGCCAGGCGGCCGAGGCCCGCACCGCCATCAAGAGCGGCGAGATACCCGGCGTGGACGAGATCGTCCGCAGCGACAACGTCGAACACCTAGCCAACATCCCCAAGGACGCCCTCAAGGGCACCAACTCCGACCTCGCGTTCCAGGGCAAGTACGCCTACGCGGGGAACTACGACGGCTTCCGGATCTTCGACATCTCCAACCCGAAGTCCCCGAAGACGGTCTCCCAGGTGTTGTGCCCCGGTTCCCAGAACGACATCTCCGTCTCCGGGAACCTGCTCTTCCTGTCCACCGACTCCTCCCGCAGCGACGACTCGTGCAACAGCACGTCGCAGTCGGCGACGGTCAAGGGCTCGTGGGAGGGCATGAAGGTCTTCGACATCAGCGACAAGCGCAACCCGAAGTACGTCGCCGCCGTCGAGACGCCCTGCGGCTCGCACACCCACACGCTGGTGCCCGAGCGCCGCAACGTCTACGTGTACGTCTCCTCGTACTCGCCGAACGCGGCCTTCCCGGACTGCCAGCCGCCGCACGACGGCATCTCCATCATCAAGGTGCCGCGCAAGGCGCCCGAGCAGGCCAAGATGATCGGCTTCCCGGTGCTCTTCCCGGGTGACGGCCCCGACGGCGGCGGCAACCCGGGCGGACCCACCAACCCGGGCGTCTCCAAGACCACGGGCTGCCACGACATCACCGTGCTCCCGTCGAAGGACCTGGCGGCCGGCGCCTGCATGGGCGACGGCATCCTGTTCTCCATCAAGGACCCGGAACGGCCGAAGGTCATCGACCAGGTCCAGGACAACGTGAACTTCGCGTTCTGGCACTCGGCGACCTTCAACCAGGACACCAACAAGATCGTCTTCACGGACGAGCTCGGTGGCGGCGGCGCGGCGACCTGCAACGCGGAGATCGGCCCCAACCGCGGTGCCAACGGCATCTACGACCTCGTCGGCAAGGGCGACAAGCGCAAGCTGATCTTCCGCAGCTACTTCAAGATCCCGCGCCACCAGGCCGACACCGAGAACTGCGTGGCGCACAACGGCTCGATCATCCCGGTCAAGGGCCGCGACATCATGGTCCAGTCGTGGTACCAGGGCGGGGTGTCCTTCTGGGACTTCACCGACTCGTCGAAGCCGAAGGAGATCGGCTACTTCGAGCGCGGCCCCATCTCCGTCACCGACTTCATCGGGGGCGGGACCTGGTCCGCGTACTACTACAACGGATACGTCTACTCGAACGACATGGTGAAGGGCCTCGACGTCCTGAAGATCAACGACAGGCGCACGGACCCGGCGAAGCGGGTGCGGCTGGACGAGCTCAACGTCCAGACGCAGCCGGACTACTTCGACCGTGACGACGACGAGGACGACGACGACTAGTGAGTCCGACGGACGGCTGGTCGCAGGGCCAGCCGGTCGGACGGCTGGCAGGTCGTCGGACGGCTAGCGCGTCCGGCGCGCCTGACGCGGCGGGGGAGCCTGGCTCCTGACCCGGCCCTGCGGGGTCGGCCGCGCGCCGCGGGCAGTCAGCGGGTGTTCCGCCGGGTGGACCGAACCACCCGGCGGAACACCGAGTTGCCAGTCCAGTCCGTACGCCTGGAACAGGTCCGCGCGCAGCAGCTCCCGGGGCATCGGGGCACCCGGCAGCACGATCGCGAAGACGGCCCCCATCAGCCGGGCGCGCAGCATCGGGTAGTCCACCTCGACCGTGTCCGAGCCGTACCGCCGCACCGCCTCGCTCAGCAGCGCGGCCAGCCGTTGTTGCTCGGGGCACTGCACGAAGCCCTCCGCCTGGAGCACCCCCGACATGTGCGCGCGCATCAGCGCGGGACGGTCCACGCCCAGACCGAGGACGGCGTCGATCGCCCGGGCGAGGACCTCCCGGCCGTCGTCCGACTGCGGCTCGCGGTTGAGCGCCTCCTCCAGCGTGCGGTGCATCAGCCGGTGGACGGCGGACTGCAACAACTGGCGCTTGCCCGGAAAGTAGTACGAGACGAGGCCGCGCGCCGAGCCCGCCCGGTCCGCGATGTCGGCGAGGGTCGTGGTGTCGTAGCCCCGCTCGTCGACCAACTCGACCGTCGCCTGCAGCAGTCGGTCCCGGGAACGCCGGCGAAGCTCTTCATTGACCGATGGGCTCCGCGGGGACATGCTGGACTCCTGCGTTGACTGGCTCTGAGCCAATATACTCAGCGCAGGCCCCCGTGCGACCGTGAGGTGCAGCTCGACGGGGGTGTCGACCGGACCGGGCGACGCGGGGGATCGCCCGGTCTGGAAGACCCGTCGCCTGTCAAGGGCGAGACGCGACGGAATCGAAGTCGGCGTGTTCCGGGCGCTCCCGAAGCACCAATCAGGTCGTGTCTTCCCGGGGCGCTGCGTCCCGGTTCGCCCGGCGTTCCACCCGCGCGTACGCGGCGATCGACAGCGCCACCCAAGCGGCCCCCATCAACCAGCCGCCCAGCACGTCCGTGGGCCAGTGGACCCCCAGGTAGAGCCGGGTCGCCCCGACGCCGATGACCGACACCGCCGCGACCGCCACGCACACGCCCCACCACGTGCCGCGCAGCCCGTGTCGCCGCAGCAGCCACAACAGCAGCCCGCACACGATGGTCGCCACCATCGCATGGCCGGAGGGGAAGGCCGCGTAGTGGGCCGAGTCGACGGGATCCGGCCACTGCGGGCGCTCGCGGCCCACCGCCGCCTTCAACGACTGCTGGACCACGGCCCCCAGCGCGACGGTCCCCGCCACCCACAGCCCCAGCAGCCACTCGCGCCGCCACCACAGCCACAGCACGGCCACGGCGATCAGGGCGCGCATCGTCCAGGGGTCCCAGACCCAGTCCGAGAGGATCCGGTTCGCGTGGACGAGGTCGGGCTCGACCACCGCCCTGCGGTGCAGGGCCCGCGCCGTCGACCGGTCGAAGGACATCAGCGGCGACCAGGAGGCGGCCACCAGCCACAGCAGGACGCCCGACAACAGCGCCAGCACCAGTCCGAGCAGGGCCGGGCCTCCTAAGGAGAGCCGTCGCCGGCCGCGGTCGGAGTCAGGGGACGGCTCGGGGCCAGGAGAGTCAGGAGGCTCGTGCGACCCAGGAGGTGCAGGAGGCCCGGGAGGTCCGGGGGGCCCAGGAGACCCGGGGGGCGAAGCGTGCGGGGGATGCATGGGGCCGATCTTCCCCGCTGACCGCGCCCCGGGCTATCCCCGTGCGGGACCGGTGTGGCGCGGGGCGATCGGCGGGGAGGGTCAGCCCAGTGCCCGCAGCGCCGGTACGAACGCCACGAGCACCGGCACCACCGGCACCAGCGCCGCCGCCGCGGTCAGCTGCAGCCGGCGGAAGGGGGCGAGTCGCGGAGTGGCCGCGAGGAGGCGGTGCACCCGCTGCGGCACGTGGTCGTGCTGCGGCGGACAGGGCCCGAACACCCCGCGCTCCTCGTTCAGTTCGACCAGCGCGAGCGCGATCGTCAGCCGTCCGAAGCGCTTGGACGCCACGTCGTCGGCGGCCAACTCCACCAGCCGGTGCATCTCGTCGCGGAACGCGGCGAACACCGGGACCTGGGGAAAGCCGTTGGCCAGGGCGCCCGAGGTGTGCAGCAGCCAGTCGTGCCGGGCCCGGGCGTGACCCTGTTCGTGCGCCAGCACCGCATCGATCTGGCGCCCCTTCAGCCGGCGCAACGCAGCGGTGGTGATGACCAGTTGGGGCGTGGCCCCGGGCAGCCACCAGGCGCCCGGACGCGCCCCCTCCAGCACCACGAGCCGTTCGCCCTCGGTCTGCTCGCCCGGCATCAGCGGCGCCCGCACCAACAACTCCTGCCGACGGCGCCGGCGCTGCGCCCGGGCGATGCGCACCTCGCGCGTCAGCATCGCCAGCGACCACAGCCCGCCGCAGGCCAGGACGACCGCGAGCCCGGCGGCCCAGGGCCCTTCCGTGCCGAGCGCGTAGGCCTCCATCACGCCCTGCGGCGCGGGTGCGAAGACGTGTCCCCGGACGAGCTGCCAGGCCGCGGCGGCGCTGAAGGTCATCGACAGCGCGAACGACAGCAGGACCGCCGCCACCACGCACTGCCACACCCACAGGGCCACGATCGGTTCTCGCTCCGACCAATGTGCGCGCGACACCAGACGGGGCGCCGCCACAGCGGCCAGCGCGCCGAGCAACAGCAGCACGAGGGGGACCAGCATGCCACCAGCCTATGAGTGCCGTACCACCTGCGGATACGCCCTCGCCCGGCAAGTGACGTACGCCACGGTTTCCCCTGCGGCAGCCCGGGTCCGCCCGGGCCGTCGGTGCATCCCCTACTTCGTACCCCCCGCCTCACATGGTGCTCAGCATCGCGAGCATCCCGAGCCCCATCGCCAGTCGGCACGCCGGCAGCAGGTCCGGAAGGGCCGTGGTCGCCGACGGGGCCGCAGCGCCGGCCGGCACCAGCCGGATGCCCGAACGCAGCACGTACACCGCGTAGTACGCCAGCAGAGCCCCCGTCACCAGCGGCAGACCCGTCAACGCGTCAGCCGCGGCCGACGCGTGAGCGCCGTGCCCCGCGGCACCGCCACCGGGCCGGGCCATCGCCACCGCCATGTACACCATCGCGAGCGACCCGACGAGGTGGTGCAGATGGTGGGCGCCGCGCCGGGCCGCCCACAAGGAGGCCAGCGCCGCGCCCCCGAAGACCGCCGCGTACCCCGTCCAGGTCCAGCGGGGCGGCGTCAGGGCGGCGGCGGGCACGGCCATGAGCGCCATCCCGATCCCCATCAGCGCTTCGTCACCCGCGGCCCGCCGGGCCTCCCCCGAGCACCCCCGAAATCTCAGCAGACAGTAAGCACCGGTGAGCCCGCCCAGCGCGACGAGCAGCCAACCGGGCAGCGCGGGTCCGTGCACGGGCGCCTCCCCCCTCGTGACGGTGTCGAACGCGACCGCGTCGTAGGGTGCGATGCCCCTGAGAGCCGGGGCGTACCCGAGCGCACAGGGGTGCACGGGGGTGTGCGGGGGAGCGCGCAGCGACTGCGCGTAGTCTGTGCGCCCGCAGCCACCGGCCGAGAGGGAGAGCCACGCCCATGAGCAGCGCACCGCCCCGGAACCTCGCGCACCTCACCTTCCGCGACGCGCGGGAGGAGGACGTGCCCGCGCTCGTCGCGCTGATCCAGTCCGCCTACCGGGGCGAGGAGAGCCGCGTCGGCTGGTCGACCGAGGCCGATCTGATCGGCGGCATCCGCATCGACGCGGACGGCGTCCGCACGATCATCCGGGCCCCCGACAGCCGACTCGTCGTGGTGGCGGACGCCGGTGAGACCATCTCCTGCTTCCAACTCGAACGCCGCGGGGAGTGGGCGTACTTCGGTCTGTTCGCCGTGCGCCCCGGGCTCCAGGGCGCCGGTGTCGGCCGACGCGTCATCGGCGAGGCAGAGGGCATGGCCCGGGCGCGGTGGGGCGCGCGCGAGGTGCGCATGACGGTGATCGCGCAGCGGGTGGAGCTGATCGCCTGGTACGAGCGGTGCGGATACCGCCGTACCGGACGGCTGTCGCCCTTCCCGTACGGCGACGAGCGCGTGGGCACCCCGCTACGCGACGACCTGGTCTTCGAGGAACTGGTCAAGCCGCTGAGCTGACGCACCGGTGCGGTCCGGCTCCGGGGCCGGACGCGTCACGCGGTGAACCGGCCGGTGCGGCGGATCTCGGGGAAGTCGGTGGTCACGCCGTCGAGTTCGAGCGCACGCGCCAGCTTCAGTTGCTCCTGGGTGTTCACCACCCAGCCGATCACCCGCAGCCCCTCCTCGTGCGCCCGCTCGGTGGTCTCCAGGGTGAGCCGGCGGATGTTCAGCGCGAGCCAGTCGGCGCCCACGGCGGTCGCGCGGTCCACGACGTCGTTTCCCCAACGGCTGGCGATCAGCACGGTCCGCACCCCCGGCACCAGGGCGGCGATCTCGGCGACGGCGTCGTCGTGGAACGAGGAGACCGTCACGCGCCGGGCCAGGTCGTGGCGGAGCATCACGTCGGCAAGGGCCTGTGCCGCGGCCACGTCCTTGATCTCGGCCTGGAGGGGCGCCTCGACCGCCTCCAGGACCTCCTCGAACACGGGCACCCGCTCGCCCCGGCCGGCGTCGAGGCCCCGCAGCTCCGCCAGGGTCTTCTCGGCCACCGGGCCGCACCCGTCGGTCGTGCGGTCCACGTCGGCGTCGTGCATGACGACGAGTGCGCCGTCCTTGCTCAGGTGGAGGTCGAGTTCGATGGCGTCCATGCCGGTGCGTTCCGCCCGGACGAAGGAGCGCAGGGTGTTCTCCGGCTCGACGCCCATGACCCCGCGATGACCGATGGTGAGGAAAGTCAAGATTCTCTCGCTTCCGTCGACGGCGGCTCCCGCGCGGCAGCCTGACGACGCCGCCCGGCAAGGCGCAGCCTAACCGTCCGTCGCCGCATGGGAACCGTGTCTGCGCCCACCTCTGGGGCAGACCGCTCCTGTGGGTGATCCGACCGGGGGAAGAGCGTGTTCCCACCCATGCCGGCCGTAAACCTTCCTGCGATCAAGGGGGTGAGGCAGGATAATTTCCGTAGGGGTCACTTGTCCGGAAGAACGCCACATGGATACGGTGTCTTGACGCAAGGTTCTCCTGTGGAGGAAGTGACATGACGGAAATTCTTGTGAAGGGCGCAGACGCGACCGCCATATCCACCGCCCAGTCGGTTGCCGAGCACCCGGCGTGGCCGAGGCTCAAGAATGCCGTTGAGGAGATCCGGCCCTGGCAGTCCAAGGACGGCTCGATCGACTTCGACGCCGAGGGCGCCCCGACCCGGGCTGACGCCGAAGCCGCCGTCGAGCGGGTCGTCGCAGCCGTCGAGGAGCTGTCGCCGCTGCTGCCGCACGGCGCCGCGTACCACCGGGCGCTCGTCGCGGACCTGCGCGCCTGGGCCGACGGCGCCTTCGGGGTGCCGGACTTCCTGGACTCGCTGCTGGCCTTCCACCCCGCGGCCAACCGCGTCGACGGCCTCCAGCACCTGGTCGTCTTCCCCATGTACACCCAGAACGGCAACCCGGACCGCAACCTGGAAGCCGTCGTGCTGCGCATGGTGTGGCCCGACTGGCTGGCCGAGCTGGAGCGCACCCGCTACGACAACCCCCTCTTCTGCGGCATCACCTTCGAGGACTTCACCGCCGGTTACGACACCAACTCCGCGGTCCTCTTCCCGGAGACCATCGCCGTGCGCGAGGCCCCCGAGCGCTTCACCTGGGGCGGCATCTTCTGCGACCGCGAGGCCGCCCGCTTCCGCGCCGTCACCACCGCGGCCGTCGACGTCCTCGGCCTGGAGCTGCCGGCGGACATCCGCGCCATGGTGGACGACCAGCAGCGCTGCCAGGAGGCGTTCGTGCTGTGGGACATGGTCCACGACCGCACCCACAGCCACGGCGACCTGCCTTTCGACCCCTTCATGATCAAGCAGCGCCAGCCCTTCTGGATGTACGGCCTGGAGGAGCTGCGCTGCGACCTGACCGCCTTCAAGGCGGCCGTGGAGCTGGAGGCCGACGGCGTTTCGCAGGGGCGTGACGTGCAGTACGCGGTCCTCTTCGACCGCATGTTCCGCTTCCCGGTCACCGGCGAGCGCGTGCGCAACTACGACGGCCTCGGCGGCCAGCTCCTCTTCGCCTACCTCCACCAGCACGACGTGGTGCGCTGGACCGACAACACCCTGAAGATCGACTGGGAGCGCGCGCCGCAGGTCACCAACCAGCTCTGCGCCGAGATCGAGAAGCTGTACCGCGACGGCATCGACCGCCCCAAGCTGGTCCACTGGTTCGCCGCGTACGAACTGGTCTCCACCTACCTCGCCCCGCACCCGGGCTCCCGCTGGGCCAAGGGCCCCGACGCCCTCGACCTGTCGCAGCCGCCCCGCAAGCTCGTGGACGACGTGCTTCCCGACGAGTTTCCGCTCAGCATGTTCTATGAGGCCCTGGGCAAGAAGCTCAAGAAGGTGATCGCCTCCACCAAGGGGATCACCGCGAACGGCCCCGCGGTGGACGGCGCTGCCTCCGGGGCTGCCGCGTGACCGTGCGTAACGAGGAGGCGACCGAGATGAAGAACTCCAACGGCCCGCTGGAAGGTGCCGTCGTCGCGGTCGCCGGCGCGGCGGGCCCGGCCGGGCGCGCCACCCTGCTGAGGCTCGCCGAGGCCGGCGCCACCGTCGTCGGCGCCGACGCCGACCCCGAGCGGCTCGCCGCGGCCGTCGACGCGGCCCGGTACGCCCACGGCGGCGCGACCGTCACCGGCGACACCGTCGACCTGCTCGACCTCGCCGCGACCCGGGAGTGGGCGGACAAGACCGAGAAGGAGTTCGGCCGCATCGACGGCCTGGTGCACCTGGTCGGTGGCTGGCGCGGCAGCGCCTCCTTCGCCGAGACCAAGATGTCCGACTGGGACTTCTTGGAACGGCTGCTGATCCGCACCGTGCAGCACACCTCCCTCGCCTTCCACGACGGGCTGCTGCGCAGCGACCGCGGGCGCTTCCTGCTGATCAGCGCGGCCGGTGCCAGCAAGCCCACCGCGGGCAACGCGGCGTACTCCGCGGCCAAGGCAGCCGCCGAGGCGTGGACGCTGGCCCTCGGTGACGCCTTCCGCAAGGAGGGGGGTGACGGCGGCCCGCGCACCGCTGCTGGGATCCTGGTGGTGAAGGCTCTGGTGCACGACGCGATGCGTGCCGAGCGACCCAACGCCAAGTTCGCGGGCTTCACGGACGTCACGGAGCTGGCCGATGCCATCGCCGGCGTCTGGGACCGGCCCGCCACGGAAGTAAATGGACAGCGCCTGTGGCTGACGCCCCAACCGTGAGGACGGCTCCCGCCCCGACGGCCGCCCGCCGCCATCACGACCCCGACGTCCGCGGATTCGCCAGCGACAACTACGCGGGCGTCCACCCCGAAGTGCTCGCGGCACTCGCCCTCGCCAACGGCGGCCACCAGGTCGCCTACGGCGAGGACCAGTACACCGAACACCTCCAGCGGATCATGCACAGCCACTTCGGCCCCACCGCGCAGGCGTTCCCCGTCTTCAACGGAACGGGCGCAAACGTCACCGCGCTCCAGGCGCTCACCGACCGTTGGGGCGCGGTGATCTGCGCCCAGACGGCCCACATCAACGTGGACGAGGGCGGCGCCCCCGAGCGCATGGGCGGGCTGAAGCTGCTGACCGTGCCGACGCCCGACGGCAAGCTCACCCCCGAGCTGATCGACCGGGAGGCGTACGGCTGGGACGACGAGCACCGTGCGATGCCGCAGGTCGTGTCGATCACCCAGAACACCGAGCTGGGCACCGTCTACACCCCGGCCGAGATCCGCGCGATCGTCGACCACGCCCACGAGCGCGGGATGAAGGTGCACCTCGACGGCGCCCGGATATCCAACGCCGCGGCCTCCTTGGACGTCCCCATGCGGACGTTCACCAACGCCGTCGGCGTCGACGTGATCACCTTCGGCGGCACGAAGAACGGCATGATGTTCGGCGAAGCCGTCGTCGTGCTGAACCCGGACGCGGTCAGCCACATGAAGCACCTGCGCAAGCTGTCCATGCAGCTCGCGTCCAAGATGCGGTTCGTCTCCGTGCAGCTCGAAGCGCTGCTCGCACGCGACCTGTGGCTGCGCAACGCACGGCACGCCAACGCGATGGCGCAGCGGCTCGCCGAGGGGGTGCGCCAGGTCGACGGAGTGGAGATCCTGCACCCCGTCCAGGCCAACGCGGTCTTCGCCCGGCTGCCGCACGACGTCAGCGTGCGACTGCAACAGCGCTTCCGCTTCTACTTCTGGGACGAAGCGGCGGGCGACGTGCGGTGGATGTGCTCCTTCGACACCACTGAGGAAGACGTCGACGCCTTCGTCCAGGCGCTCAAGGAGGAGACGGCCCGCGGCTGAACCCGGTACACCGTCTGCATGGATATGCGGCCGACCGTAAATCGATTGATTGCGGTCGGCCGTCTGCTTAAGGTGGTCCGCCATGGAGCTGATCCAGCAGAACGCCGACCTGTCGGCCTACCTCGCTGCCGACGAGGCCGTGGACCACGAACACCCGCTCGTGCGCGAGACCGCCGCCCGCCTGCGCGGCACCGCCTTGGACGCGCACGGCTACGCCCGGTCGGCCTTCGAGTTCGTCCGGGACGCGATTTCGCACTCCGCCGACGCCGGAGACGGCCGCGTCACCTGGCGCGCCTCGGACGTGCTGCGGCTGCGAACCGGCATCTGCTACGCCAAGGCCCACGCCCTGGTCGCGCTGCTGCGCGCCGAATCCATTCCCGCCGCACTCTGCTACCAGAACCTCGGCGAGGTCCACGGCCTGGTCGCCCTCCGGCTGCCCGGGCGTACGACCTGGTCACGTCTGGATCCGAGGGGCAACAAACCGGGCGTCCACGCCCAGTTCTCGCTGGACGTCGAGCGGTTGGCCTTCCCGGTCCGCCCGGAGTGTAATGAAGTGGACTATCCAGAGCTGTATGCTGCACCCCATCCGGTCGTTCTCGCCGCACTCAAAGCCGCGCCCGACCGGGAGCACCTGTTCGCACACCTTCCCACCGCACTGTGATGAGGCACTTCGGCATGGCGATCACGCTCACCGTCTCCGACGACGTCAGGGACCTCGCGCCCGGCTACACACAGCTGGTGATCGAGGCGTACGGCCTGGTCAACGGCGCCAGCACCGAGGACAGTTCAGCCCTCCTCGACGACGCCGCCCGCAGGCTCGCACAGCGCCTCGACGCCCGCGCCCCGCACGAGGACCCCCACATGGTTGCCTGGCGCACGGCCTTCAGCGCCTTCGGGGCCAAACCGTCCCGTACGCGCAACTCCGCCGAGGCCCTGGCCAAGCGCGCCCTGGCCGACGGTGGTCTGCCGAGGATCAACCTCCTCGTCGACCTCTACAACGCCATCAGCGTCGCCCATCTCCTCCCCGTCGGCGGTGAGGACCTCGATCGGATCCAGGGCGGCATGCGGCTGATCCGCGCCGTCGGCGACGAGCCCTTCGGCACCGTGGCGGCGGGCGAGGAGGGCGTGGAACACCCGGAGCCGGGCGAGGTGGTGTGGCGGGACGACGAAGGCGTCACCTGCCGCCGCTGGTGCTGGCGCCAGGGCGTGCGCACCCGCCTCACCGAGGAGACGACGAACGCGGTCTTCCTGCTGGAGGCGCTGGCGCCCGTGACCGGCACCGAGTTGGAGGCCGCCGCAGTCGAACTGGTCGAGTCGCTGGAGAAGTTCAGCCCGGGCGCGCGGGTCGTCGTCCACGCGCCGGCCTGACCGTCGATGCCCCGAGGGGTCAGTGGACCCCGCGCAGCTGCTCCGGGGTCGGGGCCGTTCCCCCGAGGTGTGCCGGCATCCACCAGGTGTCCGACGCGTCCCGGGGGCGTACGGGATAGGCCCGCTGCGCCGCCTCCAGCAGCTCCTGCACGCGCTCGCGCAGCCGGCGGGTGATGGCGCCCGCGTACTGGTCGGAGGGCGCTTCGACCGGCTCGCCCACCCGGATCGTCACCGGGATGTGGCTGCGCTTGAGGTTCCGCGGACGCCCCTTGGTCCACAGCCGCTGAGTGCCCCACAGGGCCATCGGGATCAGCGGCACCCCGGCCTCCTGCGCCAGCCGTGCGGCACCGGACTTGAACGACTTCAGCGTGAACGACTGCGAGATGGTCGCTTCGGGGAAGACGCCGACGATCTCGCCCGCACGCAGCGAGTCGAGGGCATGGCGGTAGGCCGCGTCGCCCTGGGCCCGGTCGACGGGGATGTGCTTCATCCCGCGCATCAGCGGACCGCCGATCCGGTGCCGGAAGACCGATTCCTTCGCCATGAAGCGCACCAGTCGCTTCTGGGGGAGGGCGCCGAGGCCGGTGAAGATGAAGTCCAGATAGCTGATGTGGTTGCTGACCAGCACGGCGCCGCCCGAACGCGGGATGTTCTGCGACCCCTGAATGTCGATCTTGAGGTCCAGCGCCTTGAACATCGTGCGCGCCGCGCCGATGACCGGCGGGTAGACGAGCTCTGCCATGCGGGGAGGATCCTTCTGTCGTGCCCGGGGAGGGTTCTCCCGGCGGAAGTTACGCAGCCGTAGGTATTCGGTGCTGGGCAGATCGTGCCCCATGTGGCCGCCGCTGGCCAGTCCTGGGCCCCGGACCGGGCGAGATTCTCGTCACGTCGCTCTTTTCCGTCCATCGGCTCATATGCGGGGGTGCCGCTCTGACGTCGGCAAGGTCACAGATCCAAGCGCTTGCTCAGGAGCCGGTTCAGTGGCGTACTGGTAAGTAATATTTTGACCGGAGCGCCGGTCGATTCGACCGGAAACCCCGACTGTGGGCACTTATGCTGCCTCACAGCGCTGCCCCCGGCTTCCGTGCCCGGGGTCACCACGGATATGGCCACTGCAAGAAGGCAAAGAGGAGTCGGCGTGAGCCTGAAGATCGTTGTCTGTGTGAAGTATGTGCCCGACGCGAGTGGTGACCGGGGTTTTGGTGGGGATTTGACGGTGGATC
>NZ_JBEYTZ010000016.1:0-191360 GCF_040643215.1 Streptomyces sp. NPDC047315
CCGATCTTCGACCTCGCGGACTACGGCGTCGTGGGCGACCTCCACACCGTCGTCCCCCAACTCACCGACGAAATCAACACCCACAAGGGCTGAACGACGCTGCACACCGGAGCCGCACGGCCGACCAGCCGTGCGGCTCCGGCCGTTACCGGGGACCATTGACGGAGGTCAGAGCCGCCGACTAGCTTCGCCATGCGGATTGTTGATTCCGTTCGGCGGAAACGGGAGGCGTGCAGCGATGGGTCCACGGAAGCAGCCGGCAACCACCTTCGACAAGGCAGTCACGAGCGCCGTCGGCGCCGCCCTCGCGTCGGTGGACGCCGAACTCGCCCGCCGCTACCCCGGGGACCCCGGCACCCGCCAGCCCGTCCACACCGTCTACGTGCCCGGTGAGACCTTCACCGCGGACACCGTTCGCACCTGGGGTGACCGCGCGCTCGCCGCGCTCGACGAACACGCCCCGGACGCGGCATCCTTCGCCGCCGCCCTCGACCTGCCCGACCATCTCGCCGAGCCGGTGCACGGCCGGGTGCGGGCCAAGTTGGAGCGCGAGCCGATCGAGGACCTGCGCATCGACTTCGAGGACGGGTACGGCGGCCGTACGGACGAGGAGGAGGACGCCGACGCGGCCCGGGCCGCGCTGCTGGTCGCCGAGGCGTACGCGAACGGCACCGCCGCCCCGTACACGGGCATCCGAACCAAGTGCATGGAGGCGGCCGTGCGCGACCGGGGCGTACGGACCCTCGACGTCTTCCTCACCGGGCTGGTCGAGCACGGCGGGCTGCCGGACGGGCTGGTGCTCACCCTGCCCAAGGTCAGCTACCCCGAGCAGGTCACCGCGATGGTGCGGCTGTTGGAGGCGTTCGAAGAGGCGCACGGCCTCGACGCCGGCCGGATCGGCTTCGAGATCCAGATCGAGACGAGCCAGGCGATCCTCGCCTCAGACGGCACCGCGACCGTCGCCCGGCTGATCCGCGCCGCCGAAGGGCGCGCCACCGGACTGCACTACGGCACCTTCGACTACAGCGCCTGCCTCGGCGTCAGCGCGGCGCACCAGGCGAGCGACCACCCGGCCGCCGACCATGCCAAGGCGGTGATGCAGGTGGCTGCGGCAGGCACCGGCGTACGGGTGTCGGACGGCTCCACCAACGTGCTGCCCGTGGGACCCACCGCACGGGTCCACGAGGCGTGGCGGCTCCACTACGGCCTCACCCGCCGCGCGCTCGCCCGCGCCTACTACCAGGGCTGGGACATGCACCCCGGGCACATCCCCACCCGCTACGCGGCGGTGTTCGCCTTCTATCGCGAGGGCCTGGACAAGGCCGCCGCGCGGCTCGCCGCGTACGCCAGCCGGGCGGGCGGCGACGTCATGGACGAGCCCGCCACGGCGAAGGCGCTGAGCGGATTCCTGCTCCGCGGCCTGGACTGCGGCGCGCTCGACCTCGACGAGGTCACCGGGCTCAGCGGCTTCGACCGGGCGGGCCTGGAAGCCTTCACCTCCCCGCGCCGCACCGCACCGACCGAGGCGCGACTGGGCGGGTGAGACGGCGGGCGCCCGCGACCGGGGCGGGTCGCGGGCGCCGTCGTGCGTCGTCGGGGTCGATGAGGGTCAGGGGCGCCAGATGGACAGGTCGTATCCGCCGAAGGCGTTGGGCGCGCAGTCGAAGTAGGACGCGCCGGCGTTCATGACCGCCCACTGGCCCGCGTACGCGCAGGCGCCCAGGGACGAGTAGCTGCCCCATGAGACCCATCTCAGCGGCTGGACGTCGGATGCCGGTGCGGCGCTGGCCGTGCCGGTGGCCGGGGCCGCTTGGGCAGCCGGAGCGGCCATCAGTCCGGCACCGGTCAGGGCTGCGGCGACGGCCGCCGTGGCGAACATCTTGCGTAGGGACATGACGTGGAGCCCTCCCTCTTCTCGGGCCGTCGGAGCCCGCGCCCCGATGGCTGGAAGAAGATTGGTCCAGACCTATTCAGCGAGACAACGGGAAGTTCACATTCCATGGCTAATTGGCTGATACGTGAAGGATCTGGCTGATAATGTGCGCATCCCGTGAAGACGGCGTCGGGTGGCTCTCGTTGGAAGGCCCTAGCCCGGCGGGATCTCGCCCGAGCCGCGGGGGATCAGCCGGGTCGCCAGCGTCAGTTGGGTCGGCTCGTCCTCGATCCCGTCGAGCCGGCGGAAGAGACGTTCCGCCGCGGTGCGGCCGAGCAGCGCCGCGTCCTGGGCTATGACGGTGATCCCGAGGAGGTCGGCGAGTTCGATGTCGTCGAAGCCGACCAAGGCCGCCTCCGGGCGGCGCCCCGCCAGGGCCCGCACCGCGGTCACGGTGACGCGGTTGTTGCCCGCGAAGACGGCGGTGACCGGCTCCGGTCCGCTCACCATCGCGTCGACGGCGGCCCGGACCCGCTCGGGCGCGGTCGACCCCAGCGAGATCCAGGCGTCGGCGACCGCGAGTCCGGCGTCCTCCATGGCCGCGCGGTAGCCGCGGAGGCGTTCGACCGCGGTGTGGATGCGGGGCTGGTCGCCGATGAAGCCGATCCGGCGGTGGCCGTGCGCGATCAGATGGGCGACTCCGGCGCGGGCCCCGCCGAAGCTGTCGGAGAGGACCACGTCCGCCGAGATCCGGCCCGGCGGACGGTCCACGAACACGGTGGCCACGCCCGCCTTGATCTCCGGCTCCAGATAGCGGTGGTCGTGGCCGGCCGGAATCACGATCAGCCCGTCCACGCGGCGGGCGCACAGCGCGAGTGCCAACTCCTGCTCGCGGTCGGGGTCCTCGGCGCTCGAACCGTTGATCAGCAGGGCGCCGTGGGCGCGGGCCACCTCCTCCACGGCCCGGCTCAGCGGCCCGTAGAAGGGGTCGGCGAGGTCTTCGAGCACCAGGCCGACCGAGGCCGTGCGTCCCTTGCGCAGCACGCGGGCGCTGTCGTTGCGGCGGAAACCGAGGGAGTCGATGGCTTCTTGGACCCGGCGCTCGGTGTCCGGCGTCACCCCCGGCTCCCCGTTGACGACCCGTGAGACGGTCTTGAGCCCGACGCCCGCACGCGCCGCCACGTCCTTCATGGTCGGCCGATTGCCGTAGCGCCGCTCGGGAGCGCGGGGGCGGCCGGACGCAATGGAAGAACGATTGGTTTCGGCCACGGTGCGCAGTCCTGTCGTCGTACGGCGTAAGTGGAAGTGCAGCGACGAGCATAGGCCCTGGACAACGTTGTCAGGTGAATGGAGACTGGTGGCCCATCAGTAGGCACCATCAGCAGGTACGGCAAGCCACGGGGGGACCACACACCGATGCATACGGAGCTCGTCGCCGCGCTGGACATCGGCGGCACCAAGATCGCGGGCGGACTGGTGGACGGCGCCGGTCGCGTACTGCTGCGGGCGCAGAGACCGACCCCCGCCCGGGAGGACGCGGAGACCGTCATGGGCGCCGTCGACGCGGTCGTCGCCGAGTTGACGGCGGCGCCCCCGTGGCGGCGGGTGAGCGCCGTGGGCATCGGCAGCGCCGGCCCGGTCGATGCGTCGGCGGGCACTGTCAGCCCGGTCAACGTGCCCGGCTGGCGCAACTTCCCGCTCGTCGCGCGGGTCCGTCGGGCCACCGGCGGGCTGCCCGTCGCGCTCGTCGGCGACGGCGTGGCGATGGCCGCGGCCGAGCACTGGCAGGGCGCGGCGCGCGGCTACGACAACGCGCTGTGCATGGTCGTCTCCACCGGGGTCGGCGGCGGTCTCGTCATCGGCGGCCGGCTCCACCCGGGGCCCACGGGGAACGCCGGTCACATCGGTCACATCAGCGTCGACCTGGACGGCGACCTGTGTCCGTGCGGTGCGCGCGGCTGCGTCGAGCGCATCGCCAGCGGGCCCAACATCGCGCGCCGGGCGCTGGAGGGCGGCTGGCGGCCCGGCCGGGACGGGGACGCCTCGGCCGCCGCGGTGGCCGCCGCCGCCCGCGCGGGCGACCCGGTGGCCACCGCCTCCTTCGCCCGCGCCGCCCAGGCGCTCGCCGCCGGCATCGCGGCGACCGCGACCCTCGTCGAGATCGAGATCGCCGTCGTCGGCGGGGGAGTGGCGGGCGCGGGCGACGTCCTGTTCGCCCCGCTCCGGCGCAGCATGCGCGACTACGCCACGCTCTCCTTCGTCCAGGACCTCGCCGTCGCGCCCGCGCTGACCGGCGCCGATGCCGGTCTGGTGGGGGCCGCTGCGGCGGCGCTGCTCAGCAGGGCGGGCGAGACGACGGCCGCGATCGGCGGGTGATGCACGAGCCCTGCCCGAAGGCTGCGCCCGGACACCCGTCGGCGGTATTTCCGGGCCGTGTGCTACCTGGGAGTACGACGACCAGCGCTCCGACCACTCCAGGTACTGGTTGACGATGGAAAAGGTGATATGCCGTCACTCACCTTCATGGGCCTCTTCGTTGAGGTGTGTTTGACTCTGTTGAAATAGATGCGATAACGGTTGCCCGATCTCGCGCCGGAACCCTTGACGGCGCCCTTCTGGGGGAGTGAGATCCAATCCTCGCGTTCGTTTGTGTTGGGTTGGACCCCTGAGGAGGGGACATGGCGCACGCCTGGCTTGACCGGTCCCGCGGTTCATCGGTGCCCGGAAGTGTGACAAGTCATCGGATGTCACGCCGGAGCCTGTTACGCGGCGCGACGGTGGGTGCGGGAGCCGTCGCCCTGCCGTCGCTCCTGGCCGCGTGCGGCAGCGGCCCGGGCGGTGACGGCAAGACCGTCACCCTGGGCTCCAACTCCTCGGACTCCGTGCCGAAGAAGGCCTTCGCGGACGCCTTCGCCGCGTACGAGAAGCAGTCCGACGGCCGGAAGGTGAAGGTCAACACCGTCGACCACAACACCTTCCAGGAGAACATCAACCGCTACCTCCAGGGCAAGCCGGACGACGTCTTCATGTGGTTCGCGGGCTTCCGCATGCAGTTCTTCGCCAAGAAGGGCCTGCTCCACGACATCAGCGACCTGTGGGCCGGCTACGAGGGCTTCTCCGACGCACTCAAGGCACAGTCCACGGGCGAGGACGGCAAGCAGTACCTCACGCCGTACTACTTCTATCCGTGGGCCGTCTTCCACCGGAAGAGCCTCTTCCAGAAGTACGGCTACACCGCGCCGAAGACGCTCGACCAGTACCTCGCCCTCGCCCGCCAGATGAAGAAGGACAAGCTCGTCCCCATCGCCTTCTGCGACAAGGACGGCTGGCCCGCGATGGGCACCTTCGACTACATCAACATGCGGACCAACGGCTACGAGTTCCACAAGGCGCTGATGGCCGGCGAGGAAGCCTGGACCGACCGGCGCGTCAAGGACGTCTTCGACACCTGGCGCAGCCTGCTGCCGTACTGCCAACCGGGCGCCAACGGACGCACCTGGCAGGAGGCGGCGACCAGCCTGCAAAAGCGCGAGACCGGCATGGCGGTCTTCGGCCTGCCGCACCCCGGCGCCCAGTTCCCCGAGGCCGACCGGCCCGACATCGACTTCTTCCCCTTCCCCGAGATCAACCCCGAGCACGGACAGCAGGCGGTGGAGGCCCCCATCGACGGCTTCCTGATGGCGAAGAAGTCCAAGGGGCTGAAGAACGACAAGACCCTCGCATCGGCGAAGGACCTGCTGCGCTGGCTGGCCACGGGCAAGGCGGAGGACGTCTACCTGGCGAGCGACCCCAACAACATCGCCGTCAGCGACCGGGCGGACACCTCGGCGTACACCCCGCTCCAGAAGAAGGCCGTGGAACTGGTCGGCGGCGCCCGGCAGATCTCCCAGTTCCTGGACCGCGACACCCGGCCCGACTTCTCGTCGACGGTGATGGTCCCCGCGATCCAGAGCTTCATCAACGACCCCAAGGACGTGGACGGGCTCGTCAACAGCATCGAGAAGCAGAAGAAGACCATCTTCGCCAGCGATGCGTAGGGCGTGCCGGGAAGCGCACTCCCGGACACCGCAGGACCGGACGCCGGGCGCTCGGACACCGGGTGCCCGGGTCCCGTGCGTCCGGACACCAGGTGCCCGGACAGGGGGTGCCCGGACGCTCAGCAGTCCGACAGCCGGACGTGACCGACTTGGAGTCTGCCCGTGCCGCTGACGCGAACCACCGGAGGACAGCCACCGCAACCCCCGGACCCCGCGGCCCGTCGGTCGACGGATTCGCGCACCTCGGCGCGTGGCTCGGCGCGACGCAGGCGCAGCCGCCCCGCGCGCCGGGGCCCGCGCCGCTACACCCGCCGCGACGTCGCCGTCCTCGGCGTACTCCTCGGCGTGCCGATCTTCCTGGACGTCGTCATCATCTGGGGGCCCACGCTCGCCTCCGTCGTGCTCTCCTTCACCAGTTGGGACGGCATCGGCGACATCACCTGGGTCGGCACGGACAACTACGAGAACCTGCTCAGCAACTACCCGGTGTTCTGGCCCGCCGTCGGCCACAACCTCCTGTGGCTGGCCTTCCTCGGGCTCGTCGCCACCCCCTTCGGGCTGCTGCTCGCCGTACTGATCGACCGCGGGGTGCGCTTCAGCCGCTTCTACCAGTCCACGTTCTACATGCCGGTCGTGCTCTCGCTCGCCGTCGTCGGCTTCATCGCCCAACTGGTCTTCTCCCGCGACCAAGGGGCGCTCAACGCGATCATCGGCGACGAGCAGAACCCCACCGACTGGCTCGGCGACCCCGACCTCAACCTCTGGATGATCCTGCTGGCCGCGGCCTGGCGGCACACCGGCTACGTGATGATCCTCTACCTGGCCGGGCTGAAGGCCGTCGACCCCACCCTCAAGGAGGCCGCGGCCATCGACGGCGCAAGCGAGACGCAGACCTTCTTCCGGGTCGTGCTGCCCACCCTGCGCCCCGTGAACGTCCTGATCGGCGTCATCACCGTCATCGAGGCGCTGCGCGCCTTCGACATCGTGTACGCCGTCAACAAGGGCAGGAACGGCCTCGAACTGCTCTCCGTGCTCGTCACGGACAACATCGTCGGCGAAGCCAGCCGCATCGGGTTCGGCTCCGCCATCGCCGTCGTGCTGCTGCTGTTCTCGCTGGGCTTCGTGGTGACGTTCCTGGTCCAGGAGATCCGTGGGGAGAAGAACCGATGACCGCCACCGCACCCCACTCCGCCGCCCACGACACCGGCGGCGCCGCCCCTTTGCCGCCGCGCCGGCGCCGGGTGCGCCCCGGCCGTCTCGGCGTCCACGCCTTCCTGGCCACCGTGTCGCTGGCCTTCCTCGCGCCGCTGCTGCTCGCGGTGTACGCCTCCCTGCGGCCCTACGACGAGACGTCCGAACACGGCTACTTCTCCCTCCCGAAGAAGCTCTCGTTCGACTACTACCAACAGGCGTTCAGCGACTCGGGCATGACGAAGTACTTCGTCAACACCCTCCTGATCGCCGTGCCCGGGGTCGTCGTCACGCTCTTCTTCGCGTCCTTCGTCGCCTTCGCCGTGTCCCGGCTCTCGATGCGCGGCTCGATCGCGTTGCTGATGGTGTTCACCGCCGGGAACCTGCTGCCCCAGCAGGTCATCGTCACCCCGCTGTACGTGCTGTTCAACCGGATCCCGCTGCCGTACTGGATGTCCGACTCGATGACGATGTACGACTCGTACTGGGCCGTGCTCGTGGTGAACATCGGCTTCCAGATCGGGTTCTGCGTCTTCGTCCTCGCCAACTTCATGCGCACCCTGCCGCAGGAGATCCAGGAAGCGGCGGTGGTGGACGGAGCGGGGGTGTGGACGCGCTACTGGCGCATCACGCTCCCCCTGTGCCGCCCCGCCCTCGCGGCCCTCGGCACCCTCCAGTTCACCTGGATGTACAACGACTTCCTCTGGGCCCTGGTCTTCATCTCCGACGGTGACAAACTCCCCGTCACCTCCGCCCTCAACAACCTGCGCGGCCAGTTCTTCACCGACTACAACCTGCTGGCCGCCGGCTCCGTCATCGTCGCCCTGCCCACCGTCCTGGTGTTCCTGCTGCTCCAGCGGCACTTCATCGCCGGACTCACCCTCGGCTCCAGCAAGGGCTGAGCACGCCCCCCGCGCCCGGGGCACACGCTTTACGTAAGGTGAGACGCTTCACCACCCCCGCCGCCGACCGACCGGGACGGCGGCCCGGACACATGTCGACCGGTGACGGCCACGATGTTCGGGTCGGGTTACGCGGTGGGGCGTTGTGGGCAATCCACTGTGGGCGAGGGAAGAGGGGGAACCGTGATCGTCTGGATAAACGGTGCGTTCGGTTCGGGCAAGACGACCACCGCAGGCGAACTGGTGGAGCTTGTTCCGAACAGCACGCTGTACGACCCCGAGCTCACCGGCGCGGAACTGCACCGACTGTTGCCGGCCAAGCAGCTCGACGAGGTGGACGACTACCAGGACCTGCCCATCTGGCGCCGGCTCGTGGTGGACACCGCCGCAGCCATGCTGGCGCAGCTCGGCGGCGTGCTGGTGGTGCCCATGACCCTGCTGCGCCAGGAGTACCGGGACGAGATCTTCGGCGGGCTCGCGGCGCGCAGGATCCCGGTACGGCAGGTGCTGCTGAGGCCAGATGAAACGATCCTGCGGGCGCGGATCGAAGCCCGGGGAGAACCTGAAGCCAGGGGAGAACTCGAAGCCCAGGGGGAACTCGAAGGCCGAGCGGCGAACGGCGCCGACGGCGACACCGCGGAAGCACGCGGCCCCGGCGCGGGACCGGTGCGGCGCCAGTGGTCGTACGACCGCATCGAGCCCTACCGCACCGCCCTGGAGTGGATCAGCGACGACGCCTTCGTCATCGACAACGGCGCCCTCGACCCCCGGCAGACCGCGCACCGCATCGCCGAAGCCGTGCGCACCGGTGAAGCGCCCGTCTGCACCATCGTCCAGACGCCCGAACCCGTGGCCGAAACGCTCGCCGCCGGCGTCCTGCTCTTCGACGACGCGGACCGGGTGCTGCTCGTCGACCCCACCTACAAGCCGGGCTGGGAGTTCCCCGGCGGGGTGGTGGAGCCGGGGGAGGCGCCCGCCCGGGCCGGGATGCGGGAGGTCACCGAGGAGTTGGGCCTCGCGCTCGACCGGGTGCCGCGGCTGCTCGTCGTCGACTGGGAGCCGCCGAGGCCGCCCGGCTACGGCGGGCTGCGGCTGCTCTTCGACGGCGGGACGATCGGCAGCGCGGAGGCCGAACGCGTACGGCTGCCCGCCGACGAACTGCGCCGCTGGCGCTTCGTCGGCGAACGGGAGGCGGCCCGGCTGCTGCCGCCCCCACGCTACGAGCGGCTGCGCTGGGCCCTGCGGGCGCGCGAGCGCGGCGTGGTGCTCAACCTGGAAGGCGGAGTCCCCGTCGGCTGAGCCCGGCGCCCGGGCCGTACCGCCTCGTGAACCGTCGAAGCCCCGCACGCTGCGGCGCACCGACCCGCCCCGAGGCGTACGGCCCGGGCCCGCCGGCTATTTCGTCGCGAAGTTCCGCAGGAACAGCGCCTCCGTCAGCGACAGCTGCTCCAGCTCCTCGGGCGAGACGGACTCGTTCACCGCGTGGATCTGCGACGCTGGCTCGCTCAGTCCGATCAGCACGATCTCCGTCTGCGGATACAGCTCGGTGAGCGTGTTGCAGAACGGGATGGACCCGCCCATGCCGGCCACCTGCATCTCCTGCCCCGGGTACGCCACCCGCATCGCGTCCGCCATCGACGCGTACGCCGGACCCGTGGTGTCCGCCCGGAACGGCTGCCCCATGCCGACCTGCTCGATCGACACCCGGGCGCCCCACGGCGCGTGCGCACGAAGGTGCGCCGTCAGCAGCCGGGTCACCTCGTTCGCGTCCTGGCCGGGCGCCACCCGCAGGCTGACGGTCGCCCGGGCGCTCGCCTGCACCGACGGGGTGGCGCCCACCACCGGCGGGCAGTCGATGCCGATGACGGACACCGCGGGCCGCGCCCACAGCCGCTCGGCCACCGTGCCCGACCCGATCAGCTCAACGCCGTCCAGCACCTTGGCGTCCGCGCGGAAGGAGTCCTCCGGATACGCCAGCCCCTCCCACGGCTGATCGGCCGTCAACCCGTCGACGGTCGTCGAACCGTCCTCGGCACGCAGCGAGTCCAGCACCCGGATCAGCGCGGCGAGCGCGTCCGGCGCGGCCCCGCCGAACTGGCCGGAGTGCAGATTGCCCTGCAACGTGTCGATCCGCACCCGCAGCAGCGTCATCCCGCGCAGCGTCGCCACGACCGTCGGCAGGCCCGTCTGAAAGTTCCCGGAGTCGCCGATCACGATGACGTCGGCCGCCAACAGATCGGGGTGCTGCTCCGCGTAACGCTCCAGGCCGCCGGTGCCCTGTTCCTCCGACCCTTCGAGGATCACCTTCACGCCGACGGGCACTCCGCCGTTCGCCTTCAGCGCGCGCAGCGCCAGCAGGTGCATGATGAAGCCGCCCTTGCAGTCGGCCGCGCCCCGCCCGTACCACCGGCCGTCGCGCTCGGTCAGCTCGAACGGCGGCGAGACCCAGGCGTCCGCGTCCAGCGGCGGCTGGACGTCGTAGTGCGCGTACAGGAGCACGGTCGGCGCGCCCTCGGGGCCGGGCAGGAATCCGTACACCGACTCCGTGCCGTCGGGGGTGTCGAAGACGGCGACGTCCTCGAAGCCCTCGGCCCGCAGCGCGTCCGCGCACCAGCGCGCGGCGGCCTCGCACTCGCTCTTCGGGAACTGCTCCGGGTCCGCGACCGAGGGGAAGGCCACCAACTCCGCCAGCTCGGTACGGGCCCGCGGCATGAGGGAGGCAACGGCCTCCGCAATCGTACGGTCGGACATGGGCACGCTCCTCGCGGGTGCGACGTTGGGAGTGGGTGTACGGCGAACGCGCGGTCGATCCTGCCACAGCGGGACGGTGGGGCCGCGCCGTAGGATGCCGTCGGAGAGCAGCGTGTACGTGTCGGATCGGGAGCGAAACCACATCGTGAGCAGCGAGAACGGTGTCACCGGGGCAGGAGCGGAAGAGCACGGGCACAGCGAGGCGGTGTGGGATGTCGTCGTGGTCGGCGCAGGGCCGGCCGGTGCGTCCGCCGCCTACGCGGCAGCAGTGGCGGGCCGTCGCGTGCTGCTGCTGGAGAAGGCGGAGCTACCGCGCTACAAGACGTGCGGCGGCGGCATCATCGGCCCGTCCAGGGACAGTCTGCCGCCCGGATTCGAACTGCCGCTAAGGGACCGGGTGCACGCCGTCACCTTCAGTCTGAACGGCCGGCTGACGCGTACGCGTCGGTCGAAGAAGATGCTCTTCGGGCTGATCAACCGCCCGGAGTTCGACGCACAGCTGGTCGAGCACGCGGAGAAGGCGGGCGCGGTGCTGCGCACCGGGGTCACCGTCTCCCGGGTCGAGCAGCACGGCGCGGCCGTGCCGGACCGGCGCACCGTCGCGGTGGTGACGACGGCGGGCGAGACGATCCTGGCGCACGCGGTGGTGGGTGCGGACGGCAGCGCCAGCCGCATAGGCGCCCACGTGGGCGTCAAGCTCGACCAGGTCGATCTGGGCCTGGAGGCCGAGATCCCGGTGCCGGAGCCGGTGGCCGAGGACTGGGCGGGGCGCGTCCTCATCGACTGGGGCCCGATGCCCGGGAGTTACGGGTGGGTCTTCCCCAAGGGGCGGACGCTGACCGTCGGGGTGATCTCGGCGCGCGGCGAGGGCGCGGCGACCAAGCGCTACCTGGAGGACTTCATCGCCCGGCTCGGGCTCGCCGGGTTCGAACCGGCCATCTCCTCCGGTCATTTGACCCGCTGTCGCAGCGACGACTCGCCGCTGTCCCGCGGTCGGGTCCTGGTGTGCGGAGACGCCGCGGGGCTGCTGGAGCCGTGGACCCGCGAGGGGATCTCCTTCGCACTGCGGTCGGGGCGGCTCGCGGGGGAGTGGGCGGTACGGATCGCGGAGGCGCACGACGCGGTCGACGCCCGCCGCCAGGCGCTGAACTACGCCTTCGCCATCAAGGCCGGACTCGGCGTCGAGATGGGGGTGGGGCGGCGGATGCTCGCCATCTTCGAGCGCAAGCCCGGGCTGTTCCACGCGGCGCTGACCGGGCTGCGGCCGGCGTGGCGCGCGTTCACGGACATCACGCGCGGTTCGACGACGCTGGCCGGCCTCGTCCGCGGGAGCGCGGTGGCGCGCCGCGCGTTGGAGACGCTGGACCGTCGCGCGGGGCGGGCGGGAGCCCGGCCGGCAGACGCTGTCGACGCGAACGGGGGCGACGACAAGGGCGATGGCAAGGGGGAGATGGAGCCGTCGAACACGGCGTAGCGGGGATGAGCCCCGGGTGAGCCGGGTCGGCCCTGGCCGGGCGGCGGGCGCGGGGCTTGGCGGCCGTGTCGCGGTGGGCACCTTCGGGTGGCTGCTGCGGCACGGCTTTCTTCGTGCCGGGCTGCTGATGCGTGTGGGGGCTTGTCGCCTGGGGGCTCGTGTGCGCGGTCGCCCTCGTGGCCGTGGTGGTGGTGGTGGCGGTGGCCGTGGTGGTGGTGGCGTTCGTGCTCGTCGTGTCCGTGTTCGTGTCAGTGCGACTCGTCGACGGCGATGCGGAAGACCGGGTGCCGGTGGGCCGCGGCCAGCAACTCCTCGTCGGTGGAGTTCGCGTCGACGTCACCGAAGAAGCGGCCGACCTCCCAGCCCCAGCGGCGCAGGTAGTCGCGGAGCAGGGCCGGCTTCTCCTCGTCGGTCAGCTCGACGGCGGTGAAGTGCCGGGTCTTGCGGCCCAGCACGAGCCGCCCGCCGCCGGCGGCCCGGAGGTTGCGGACCCACTGGGAGTGTCCGCGGGCGGAGACGAGGTAGGTGTCGCCCTCGTAGGGGAGCGGATTGACGGGGATGCTCCGCCACTCGCCGCTGGTACGGCCGAGGACGGACAGCTCGGCCGTGCCCATCAGGCTCACACCGCGCCGTGCGAGCCAACCGACCAGCCCATTGAGGGCGGCGTCGAAGCGGCCCGGCTTGATGTAGTGGCGGTGGCCCTTGGCCTGCCGAGGCTGGGTCTGAGGCTGGGCCTGGGGTGCGGTGGGCGTGTGAGGCATGGGGGGCTCCTGTGAATTTTGGTGTGCGCTTGTACGGCGCGCACGGTTGTGGTCGCCGAGGTGATGCCCCGCGACCGTCGGGCGGGGTGGTGCAGTGCTCTCTTCAGGGAGCGGTGCTCCAAATCGAGAGCACTGCTCTCGTTTGAGATCGCCGCTCTCGAACTGACTCCAGTCTGCATCGTCTGCCGCTCCAAAGCAAGAGCACTGCTCTCGCTTTGGAGCGCCGCTCTCGAAATTGGTCAGTGCTCTGAAGCGTGGAACACTGCCGACCATGACGTCGCTCCGTGGGGCCAGGGACCGGGCCCGTGTTGAAGTCACCGCCGCGATCAAGGACGAGGCCCGCAAACAGCTCGCGGCCGACGGCGCCGCGAAGCTGTCCCTGCGCGCGGTGGCCCGGGAGCTGGGGATGGTCTCCTCCGCCCTCTACCGGTACTTCCCGAGCCGCGACGACCTGCTGACCGCGCTCATCGTCGATGCGTACGACGCCATCGGCGCCGCCGCCGAGTCCGCCCTGGCCGCCGCCCCCGCACCCTCCTCGCGGGAGCGCTCCGTCCACGTCGCCCGTTGGACCGCGGTCTGCTCGGCGGTGCGCTCCTGGGCCCTCGCGCACCCCCACGAGTACGCCCTGATCTACGGATCGCCCGTGCCCGGGTACACCGCGCCCCAGGACACCGTCGGCCCGGCCGCGAGGGTCGGCAACGCCCTGATCTCGGTCGCCCGCGACGCGTACACCACCACCGGACTCGCGCTCCCGTCCCTCGACCCGGCCGTGCGCCCGGAGGCGGAGCGGCTGGCCGCACTGCTCTCCCCCGACCTGCCGCCCGCCGCAGCGGTGGCCTTCGTGGCGGCCTGGGCGGAACTCTTCGGGCTGATCTCCTTCGAGGTGTTCGGCCAGTTCAACCGGCTCGTCGAGGAACGGGACGCCTTCTTCACCCGGGCCGCGACCCGGCTCGCCCACGAGGTCGGCCTGGCCGAGCGCCCCTGAACCGCCTGGTCCGCTGTCCCCACGACCGCCGCGTCGACTGCAGCGGTGGTTGTGGCCGTTCGAAGAGCCGACCGCTACCTGGGTGCCAGCGGCGGTCCGGGCCGTACTGCCCAGGGAGTACGGGCGATCACCACATCGGGGTGACGCGGGGCGCATCCGCCCCGGTCTAGCGTTGCGGACATGGAACAGCAGCCCGACCGCGTCTGCGGTGGTCCCCCCTGGACGAAGGAGGACGGACCACCGTGGCTGCGGTCGTGGGCGCGGCGCCGGGCCGACGCCCGGGTGCCCTGGTCTTCCACCCTGCTGGTCGCCGTGTTCGTGCTGGTGGGCACCGCGTTCGCGGCCAGAGGGCAGGAGGGGACGCGGGAGTCCGTGGACGCGCTGGCGCGGACGCTGTTGGTGACGGCGTCGGCGTGCTTGTTGCTGCGCGTGCGCTGGCCCGTCGCCGCGCTCGTCGGCACGGCCGCGCTGGCCTCGGTCTATCTGGCCGCCGGCTATCCCTACGGCCCGGTGTTCGTGCCGGTGCTCGTCGCGGCCTTCTCCGCGGTCGTCGCGGGACACCGGCGCGCCGCCTGGTGGACCGCGGGTGCCTTCTGGGCGGGCCACGTCCTGCTCGCCCACTGGTGGTACGCGTATCTGCCGCCGTCCGGGGACGGTGCGGCGCCCTGGGAGCGGGAGCTGGTCTTCGCCGCCTGGATAGCGGCCGTGCTCGCGGGCTCCGAGCTGCTGCGGATACGACGCGCCGAGTGGGTCCGCGCCCAGGTCGAGCGTGCTGCCGCCGCCCGACGTCGCGCCGAGGAGGAACGCCTGCTGATCGCCCGTGAGTTGCACGACGTGCTGGCGCACTCGATATCCGTGATCAATGTCCAGGCCGGCGTCGGCCTTGCGCTCCTCGACCAGAATCCGGAGCAGGCGAGGGCGGCCCTGACGACCATCAAGGCGGCCAGCAAGGAGGCCCTCGGGGAGGTGCGGCAGGTCCTCGACAGCCTCCGTGCCCCGGGTGAGGCGCCGCGCGCCCCGGCTCCCGGACTCGACCGGGTGCCCGAACTGGTGGAGCAGGCGCGAAGCGCGTCCCTCGCCGTCGCCGTCGAGACGCGCGGCACGCCCTTCGCCCTGCCTCCCGGCACGGACCTGGCCGCCTTCCGCATCCTCCAGGAGGCCCTGACGAACGTCGTGCGGCACTCGGGCTCGCGCACCGCCCGCGTCCTGATCTCGTACGCACCCGGTCGCCTCACCCTGCGGGTCGCGGACGACGGACCGGCCAGCGGATCCGACACGGGCGGCAGTGGCAACGGCCTGGTGGGGATGCGGGAGCGCGCGGCCGGGCTCGGCGGCACGATCCAGGCCGGTCCGCGCCACGAGGGCGGTTTCGAGGTCTGCGCGGACCTGCCGGTGCGACGGAAGGAGACGGTGTGATCCGCGTCCTGCTCGCCGACGACCAACTGCTGGTGCGCGCCGGGTTCCGGGCCCTGCTCGACGCCCAGCAGGACATCGAGGTCGCCGGGGAGGCGTCCGACGGTCAGGAGGCGGTGCGCCTGGTGGGCGAGGTGCGGCCGGACGTCGTCCTGATGGACGTGCGGATGCCCGTGCTGGACGGGCTCGCCGCCACCCGTCGGATCACCGAGGACGGTCGGTTCGAGGAGGTGAAGGTCGTCATCCTGACCACCTTCGAGTTGGACGAGTACGTCTTCGAGGCGATACGGGCGGGCGCCTCGGGCTTCTTGGTGAAGGACACCGAGCCGGACGAACTGCTCCGCGCCGTTCGCGCGGTGGTGGACGGGGACGCCCTGTTGTCGCCCGGGGTGACCCGGCGGTTGATCGCGGAGTTCGCGGCCCGCTCCCGGACCCCTGCCGACGCGGGTCGGCTCGCCGAGCTCACCGACCGGGAGCGGGAGGTGATGGCCCTGGTCGGCATGGGCCTGTCCAACGAGGAGATCGCCCGCCGGCTGGTGGTGAGCCCGCTGACCGCAAAGACGCACGTCAGCCGGACGATGGTCAAGCTCGCCGCCCGCGACCGGGCGCAATTGGTCGTGCTGGCCTACGAGTCGGGGTTGGTGCGCCCCGGCTGGCTGGGCTGACCGCGCTCGGAAGGAGCCGGACCCATCTGCCCCAGGGCCTTGCACCGGGCCTGTCCTACGGCTCTTGCCGGGGCCCGGCCGGGTGGGGCGTGGTGTCGTCGTGGGGCGGCTCGGTGACGTTGCGGGCCGCGTAGGCGATCACGGCGGCGCCGATGGCGAGCGCGGCCACCGTCGTCAGGGCGAGGGGCAGCGAGAACCAGTCCGTGAGGAAGCCGATGGCGGGCGGCCCAAGCAGCATGCCGCCGTAGCCGAGGGTGGATGCGGCGGCGACCCCGCTGGGGCCGGCGAGGGCGCCCGCCCTCGCCACCGCCACGGGAAAGATGTTCGCGAGCCCGAGTCCGGCCACGCCGAAGCCCAGCAGCACCACCCACACCGTGGGTGCCAGGGCGCCGATGAGCATCCCGGCCGCCGCGGTCGTGCCGCCGGCGACCAGGGTGCGGGTCTGGCCGAGCCGTTCCAGTAGGAAGGTGCCCGACAGTCGGCCCACGGTCATGGCCAGGGCGAACAGGGCGTAGCCGAGCGCCGCGACGCCCGGGGTCGCGCCGAGGTCCTGTTCCAGATGGAGCGCGCCCCAGTCGGCCATGGCGCCCTCCCCGTACGCGGTGCACAGTGCGATCACCCCGAGGAGGACGACGAAGTTCCGGGTGCGTCCCACCAGTCGGCGCGGGCCGCCGCGGGGCGCGTCCGCGGACGGGCGCCGGGCGGCGGGCCCGGGCGCCCGCAGCAGCACCGGCGCGGTGACTGCGGTGACCAGCAGCCCGAGGGCGGCGAGCGACAAGAGGTGCCGGGTCGGCGACAGCCCGCCCGCGATGAGCGCCCCGAGCCCGGCGCCGACCATGCCGCCGAGGCTGTACGCGGCGTGGAACGCGGGCATCACGGGGCGCCCCACGGCCGCGACGAGGTCGACCGCAGAGCTGTTCAGGGACACGCTCATGGCACCGTAGGCGGCACCGAAGACCAGCAGCACCAGCCCCAGCGCGACCACATGGGGCATCAGCGGCGGCAGGGCGACGCCGAACGACATCAGGGCTGCACTGCCGACGGTGACCCGCAGGCTGCCGAAGCGGTGGCACAGGCGCCCGGTGAGCATCATCGTCACCACGCCGCCGGCCGAGACGCCGAGCAGGGCGAGGCCCAGGGCGCTGGCGGAGGCGCCGGTCTGTTCCTTGATGGCGGGAATGCGGACGACCCACCCCGCGAACAGGAAGCCGTCGAGGACGAAGAAGACGGTGAGTGCGAAGCGGAGGCGGGCCAGGGATGAGGGTGCGGCGGTGCGTGCAGGAAGGGACACGACCGACCGTATTTTGTTCAGGTCCGGCACAAACGCAGAATAGGTGTGATATCCGTTTCGGACAAGATGGCTGAGCGTTCCCGGTCGCTCCCTCCCGGTCGCGTCGGGACGATCGCCTGGCGAGAACGGGGAGCGAAGGGGCGGCCCGCCCCGGGGAGCGCAGCTCGACGGTGCGAACGGCAGGGATCGGCCTGCGGAGCCGTACGGCACGGCTCGGGGCCCTACGGATCATGGGAGACTCACCTCCATGAACGGCAAGGCGACGAGCACCAGATCGAGGCTGGAGAGGGGCCGCAGCGCGCTCGGTCCCGCACTGGAACTCGTGCACACGGGACGTGCTCCCACCCGCGCCGTCCTCACGGCCGAACTGGGCGTCACCCGCGCCACCGCGGGCGCCGTGGCCGCCGAGTTGGAAGCGCTCGGCCTGATCCGCGTCGACTCCCGCCCCGCCGCCGCGACCGGCTCCCAGGGCCGACCGTCCCACCGACTCGCCGTCGACGACGCCGGCCCCGTCGTGCTCGCGGCCCAGGTCCACGCCGACGGCTTCCGCGCCGCGCTCGTCGGACTCGGCGGCCGGACCGTCGCCACCGCCCCCGGCTGCCTCACCGTGGCGGCGGACCCCGGCCAGGTCATCGGCGCGGTCGTCGCCGCGGGCGCCGCCCTGCTGCGCGACAGCGGTCGCCGCTGCGTGGGCGCGGGCCTCGCGGTGCCCTCGGCCGTCGCCGAACCCGACGGCACGGCCCTCAATCCGCTGCACATCGCCTGGCCCGCCGGCTCGCCCGTGCGCGACACCTTCGCCGAGCACGTCCGCGCGGCCGGCATCACCGGCCCCGCCTTCACCGGCAACGACGTCAACCTCGCCGCCCTCGCCGAGCACCGCCACGGCGCCGGTCGCGGCGCGCACCACCTGCTGTGCGTGGCCACCGGCCACCGCGGCGTCGGCGGCGCACTCGTCCTCGACGGCCGGCTGCACACCGGCAGTTCCGGACTCGCCCTGGAAGTCGGCCACCTCACAGTCAACCCGGCGGGACGGCCCTGCCACTGCGGCAGCCGCGGCTGCCTGGACGTGGAGACCGACCCGCTCGCCTTCCTCACCGCCGCCGGCCGGGTGCCCGGCCCCGAGGTCTCCCTGCTCGCACAGGCCGGCGAACTGCTGCGCACCGAGTACGGCGACCCCGCCGTACGGGCCGCCTGCGCCCAACTCATCGACCGCCTCGGCCTCGGGCTCGCCGGGCTCGTCAACATCCTCAACCCCGACCGGATCATCCTCGGCGGACTCCACCGCGAACTGCTCGCCGCCGACCCGGAGCGCCTGCGCGCCGTGGTCGCCGACCGCAGCCTGTGGGGACGCAGCGGCGGCGTTCCGATCCTCGCCTGCACCCTCGACCACAACAGCCTGGTCGGCGCCGCCGAACTGGCCTGGCAGCCGGTGCTCGACGATCCGCTGACCGCCCTGGGCTGAGGTCGCCGCCCACCACCCGACCGGAGGCATCGAGGACGGCTCGGCCCCGGCGAGCGGGTAGGCGACGAGCATGAGCCACGAGCCCCCCGGTGCACCGCCCCACGGGCATCGCCTCCAGCGACTGCACCGCAGGATCGTCTCGTCACCCGTCGGCCTCGGTTGGAACCGCGGTCGCGAGATGGAACTGCTGCACCGGGCCATGGGCTTCGCCGCGCTCGGCTTCCTCACCCTCGTGCCCCTGCTGGTGGTGGTCGCCGCTGCCGACCCCGCGAGCAGCCAGGGCTTCGCCCGCTGGCTCGGTCAGGCCCTCGGCGTCTCCGAAGCCTCCCAGGCCCAGGTCGAACAGCTCTTCGCGCCGCCGGGCACCGCCCTCCAGCGCACCACCGCCTTCGGCCTCGCCGCGCTCGCCGTCTTCGGCCTGACCTTCGGATCGGTCGTGCAGACCGGCTACGAGAAGGTGTGGGACCTGCCGACCGCCCGCTGGCACACCATGTGGCGCCACGTGATCTTCCTCGCGCTGCTGGTCTTCGCCCTGCTGGTGTTCGTCAACACCCCGGCGTTCGGCGGCTCGGGCGTCGGCACGGTCGCCACCGCCGTTCTGGACCTCGTCGGCACGTTCGTCTTCTTCCTCGTCACCCAGCGACTGCTGCTCGGCGGCCGGGTCCGCTGGGGCGCGCTGGTGCCGGGCGCGGCGGCGACGGCCCTGTTCATGCTCGGGCTGCGGGTCTTCTCCCAGCTGGTGTTCTCGCCGCTGATCGCCTCGAACGCGGTGACCTACGGCCCGTTCGGGACGGTCCTGGTCATCCAGTCCTGGCTGGTCGGCGTCGGAGTCGTGGTGTACGGCGGCGCCTTGGTGGGGCGGCTGGTGCACGAGGAACGGGTGCGTCGACGGCTGGAGCGCAGCGTCCTGACCGGTCCTGAGCGCAACCCCTTATGAGGAGTCCGGCTCCCCGACGGCGGCGAGCTGCGGTGCGGCGAGCTGCGGTGCGGTGAGCCGCGGTGCGGCGAGGGCGAACCAGACGACCTTGCCGCCCTCGCCCCGGGGCCGTACGCCCCAGGTCTCGCTCACCGCAGCTATCAATCCGAGGCCGCGGCCCGAGGTGGCGAAGGCGTCGGCCTCCCGAAGGCTCGGCAGCCGGGGGTCGTGGTCCTGCACGGAGACCACGAGCCGATCGAGCAGCAGCTCGATCTCCACGGTGCACTGCTTGTCGGGCTGGGCGTGCCGATGGACGTTCGTCAGCAACTCGGTGACGCCGAGGGCGGCCTGGTCGATCAGTGGATCGAGGTGCCAGTAGCGCAGTTGCGCCGAGATGATTCTGCGGACCTGTCCGATCCGCGACGGCAGGGCTTGGAGCTCCACCGTGCAGTGCCTGCTGGGCTGACTGATCACGGCAACGACTCCCCGAATGAGGTCCGGAGGTCCGGAGGAGGACGAGGGAAGACGAGGAACGGCGAAGAGCGCCGCTGGAAGACGACGACGGAACGCGACGACGGAATACGGTCACAGCGTCACTACTGATGCACCCTGAGTGATGTGAGACAAGCGTGAACCACCGACCGAGGTCCCGCAACTCCGCGGCCGTCGTCATGCCGCCGTACGGGCCGGGAGCAACCGCCCCCGATGCCCTCCTCCGGGCGCCGCCCCCACCGGCCGCCCGTCACCGTGCCTGAGACCGGATCAGCCCTCGCTGCCGCCCGCCCCGCGCACGGCCTTCAAGAAGCGCCCCGCCAACCTGCTCCCGTCGGCCTCCTCGTCGCGCTGACCCATCGTCAAGCGGTAGCGCTTGCCGTTCACCGTCAGCGCCGTGCTGGCCTCGTCGGAGAACCACGTCTTGCCCGCGCGGACCGCGCGGACCGGTGCGCTGTCGATCACCCTGCCGTAACTGGTGAGCAGTTGCAGCCGGCCGTCCTTGATCAGGACCTGGCCGGCCTTGGTGAGTGAGCGGGGCCAGCGCTCGATCCGTACGCCAGTGGCCCGGAACTCGGGCTCTGCCATGGCCATCGGGCCCCTCCTCCCCTGTGTGTCACGTCGTCTGAAGGAAGTTTGCAACATCCTGGGGCACGGACACCAGTGGATGGCGACGGCGCTGTGCGCATCCGGGTGGTTCCTTGGGGCGCACGGGCCACAAGCGATCCCTATGGATGCCCCAAGCGAATGTTTACGCAGGTGGGGCGCTTACTGTGACGGGAGTCAAGCACAGTCGACGAACGTGGGCACGGGCGCACCCGGGCGGATCCGGGGCACCGGCACGGCAGGCACAGGGACGGCGGGCATGAACGGCGACGGGCAGCGCATCGGTCAGCGGATCGGGCAGCGGACGACGGGCGAAGAGGCGGCGGCCGGCGACGTGGACCGCAGTGACCCCGGGTACCGCAGCTGGTTGAAGGAAGCGGTCCGCAAGGTCCAGGCCGACGCCAACCGTTCGGCGGACACGCACCTGCTCAGGTTCCCCCTGAAGGAGGAATGGGGCATCGACCTCTACCTCAAGGACGAGTCCACCCACCCCACCGGCAGCCTCAAGCACCGGCTCGCCCGCTCCCTCTTCCTCTACGGGCTCTGCAACGGCTGGATCCGCCCGGACCGCCCCGTCATCGAGGCGTCCAGCGGCTCGACCGCCGTGTCCGAGGCGTACTTCGCCAAGCTGATCGGCGTGCCGTTCGTCGCGGTGATGCCCCGCACCACCAGCCCCGAGAAGATCCGGCTCATCGAGTTCCACGGGGGCCGCTGCCACTTCGTCGACGACTCCCGCCGGATGTACGAGGAGTCCGCCGAGCTCGCGGAACGCACCGGCGGCCACTACATGGACCAGTTCACCTACGCCGAACGGGCCACCGACTGGCGCGGCAACAACAACATCGCCGAGTCCGTCTACCAACAGCTGCGCCTGGAGCGCTACCCCGAGCCCGCGTGGATCGTGGCGACCGCCGGCACCGGCGGCACGTCCGCGACCTTCGCCCGCTACATCCACTACATGCAGTACGACACCCGGGTCTGCGTGCCCGACCCGGAGAACTCCTGCTTCTTCGACGGCTGGACCCGCAACGACCCGGGCGCCACCAGCGACCACGGCTCCCGCATCGAGGGCATCGGCCGCCCCCGGATGGAACCGAGCTTCGTGCCCGGCGCCATCGACCGGATGATGAAGGTGCCCGACGCCGCGTCCGTCGCGGCCGTACGCGCCCTGGACGCCGCGATCGGACGGAAGGCCGGCGGCTCCACCGGCACCGGGCTGTGGAGCGCCTTCAAGATCGTCGCGGAGATGGTGGCGGCGGGGGACCGGGGGAGCGTGGTCACCCTGCTCTGCGACCCCGGAGAGCGCTACCTGGACAAGTACTACTCCGACGCCTGGCTGGTGGAGCAGGGCCTGGACGTCACGCCGTACGCCAACGCGATCGAACGGTTCCTCGACACCGGCCGGTGGAACGACGCCTGAACGGGCCGCAGGCGGCAGCGCCGTCAGTGCGCCGCCGAGCGGGCCAGCCGACGGTCCAGCGCCCGCATCGCCCCCCGGAAGGAGAACCGCAGGCCCGGCTTGGTCAGCCGCACGAACGCCCGTGCCGCCGGGGGGCCGTCGACGGCGAACGTCCAACGCACCCGGCTGCCGCCGGTCGGCCCCGGCAGGATCCGCCACTCCTCGGCGAACGCCGTCACCGCCGGCGCGTTGGTGCGGTCCACCCGGTACGCGTAGCGCGTGTCCGGGTCGCTGGCCAAGACGGTCTCCTCGAAGGAGACGCCCACCCGCAAGGTGACGTCCCGGCCGGCACCGCCGCGGGTCGGGGTGACGCCGGAGACCGCGTCGAACCACTCGGGCCAGCCCGACACGTCCTCGGCGAGCGCCCGGTAGACCGCCTCGGGCGGCGCTTCGAGGGCCGCGGCGAAGACCAGGCGCACCGGTGCGGTCTCGACGAAGTCGAGTTCCACCGGGCGGAGTTGGCGAGTCATGGTGCGTACCTCCCGAACTGGACGACCAGATCCGCACACGATAGGTGGCGCGGCGCGCGTTGTCCTCGGCGGGGGCGGACGGGCCGTTGCGTACGGCCCCGGGCGGGCCCGCAGGCGTCAGTCGTCGGCGGTGGGCGGAGCGAGCGGGGCCAGCGTGCCGCCCGAGGCCAGTCGCGCCGACAACCGCACCGGGGAGCCCTGGGGCACCGGCACGGCCAACGTCGTCCCCCGTTCCTCGGCCGCGACCGGGCCCGCAGCCGTGATGCCGGTGACCGCACGGCTGCCGGCGGCCAACAGGAACCACTTCCCGGACGGCGAGCGCCAGTGCGCGCCGGCGAGTACGTGCTGGCCGAACCTGCTGCACGCGGCCGTGTCCTCGGCCCGGGCCACCACCGAGCCCGCCGAGCCGGGCGCCGCCGGCGGCTGGAACTGCACCAGCACCCGACCGTGCCCCCGCCAGGTCTCCGCCCGGGTGCACACCCAAGCAGCCCGCCCCGCGTCGTCGGGCAGCTCCTGGTGCGCGTACGCCCAGTCGTTCACCGTCCGCACCCCGGCGCCCCGCAGCGCACCGAGGAGACAGGCGCTGCGGGCCCAACTCGCCAGCGCCGGCGCACCGGTGGCCTCCCGCGGCTGACGGGCGGGCGCGCCCTCGCCCGGCGGCGGGGTGTGGGTGAGGTGCACCGGCGCCAGGTCCCCGAGGTCCGTGACCAAGAACGCGTGGTCCTCCACGATCCGCTGCGAGGACCGCAACTGGAGCGCCGGCCACGACGTGCAGGCACCGCCGGCAGCCGGGGACGGCACCACCGGGGTGACCCCGCCGTCCGCCACCGCGAGCCCACGCGCCGCCGCGCCCGGCACCAGCAGGTCGCGCACCGCGGCCTCGGCGATCCACGGCGCCAACAGATGGCGCGCCCCGCGCTCGGTGCGACCGAGGACGACCGACGCCGCCGTGGTCACGTCCGCGTCGTCCGTACGCGCGAAGTCCAGGGCCGCCGCGCCCGCACCGGAGCGGGGCTCGGCGTAGCGGACCACCCGCACGCCGTCGTGGAGGAGGACGACCACCGCTTCGTCGACCACCCCCGCGTACAACAACCGGGCCGGCGCGGCGGGCCCGGTGCGTGCGGTGTCCGCCGTGGCGGAGACCCGCACCGTCGCACCGGGCGCGGCCCAGGCGTCGAGCGCCCGCCGCAGCAGCGCCGCGTCCTTCGTTCGTTCGCCGCGCGCCGGCCAGACGGAGAAGTCCAGCCGCGCCGTCCGCGCCCAGGCGTCACTCGGCGCGCGCTGGAGCAGATCCACGTCGAGCGCCCGCGCCGGCGCCGGCTGCCCCGACGCACCGGAGTGCGCGGCCCTGGACTCCCCGGCGTCCCGCGCCGACAGGTCCACCGAGGCCACCCCGGTCGCCAACAGCGCGAGGACGCCGCCGGCCGCGGCCGTACGGGAGCGCTGACGGCGCCGCAGCAGATCGCTCGGCCGGGTCTGCACCGCACAAGGATCGAACTCCGCCGCCCGCAACAGCGCCTCGGCCCGCCCGCCGCCCGACTCCCGCAGCCGGTGCGCCGTCCGCAGCGCCGCCGCCGGGTCCGCCACCCCGCACTGCCGCAGCAACTCCCTGACGTCCGCCTCGCAGAGCCCTTCGAGCACCCCGAGCGCGAACGCCGCGCGCGCCGGCGCGGACACCGACGAAAGCGCCTGGTCCAACGCCAACTCCTCCGCCCCGCCGGCGCTCGGGAACAGCCGCAGCCCCACCACCAGCGGCAGCCCGCCGCCCCGCCACCACCGCCGGCGCAGCGCACCCCGCAGGATCCGGTACCGCACCCAGCGGTACGCGTCGGCCTCCGCCCCGCCCTGCCGTTCCCCGCCCGCCTCGCCGCGGGCCGCCCGCGGCAGCACGCGCTGCACCGTGGCGTGCGCGGCGAGCACCCGTCGATGGCGCCCCAGCGACGGCGGCAGCGTCAGATAGGCGAGGCGCACGAGCCGGGGATAGCGCTCGACGATGATCGCCTCCGCCTCCCGGACCCCGGGACGAGCGCCGGACACGGTGCGCAGGGACGGTTGACGGTCTGTCGGCATCGGGCGCTGCGCCTTCCGGTACGCGCATCGCATCGCCATGCGCGGATCGCTCTCACTCGTTGCGTCAAACGAGTGGATCCCGGCTCGGTCACCCCGCCCGCCACCGTGCCCGATTCGTCCGGGCAGCGCTCCAACGAGCCCGCGGCACACGGCCCAGGGGCGTCAGCGCCCCCGCAGCACGCCGTCCAGCGCCCGCCCGAACACCACCCGGCCCACCCGCGCCACCAGGGGGTCCAGCCGCCGCGGCAGCGGGCCCAGGCGCAGGTCCTCCGTCCACACCACGCGCGAGCCCGCGGCCCCGCGCGGGTGCACCTCGATCGCCGCCCACCCCAGGACGAGTCGACCGCGCTTCTCCAGCCGGCAGCGGCCCGGGGACCCCTCGGCGGGCGGCTCCCACACGACGACCTCCATCGGGTCGTCGAAGCCGACCCGCCCCACGCCCGAGCGCACCACGAAGACCGTGCCCGGCCGCGTCGGACCGGCGGTGACGGACTTCAGGGCGGTGCACGGCACCCGGGCCGCGTGGCCGCCCCAGTCGGTGGCCCGCCGCCACGCCTCCTGCGCCGGCAGCGCCACCTCGCGCTCCAGCCGGAACGCGGTCACTCGCCCGGCTCGCGCTCTCCCGCGACCACCAGCCCGCCCGGCAGGTGCTCCTCGACCTCGGCGCGCGCGGCGGCCGGCAGGCCCGTGTCGGTGACCAGCGCGTCCACCTCGGTCAGCCGGGCGAAGGAGCTCAGCCCCACCGTCCCCCACTTGGTGTGGTCGGCCACCACGACCACCCGGCGGGCGGAGCGCACGAAGTGACGGTTCGTCTCCGCCTCCGCGAGGTTCGGCGTGGACAGACCGGCCTCCACCGAGATCCCGTGCACCCCGATGAAGAGCACGTCGAAGTGGAGCGTGCGGATCGCGGTGTCCGCCACCGGGCCCACGAGCGTGTCCGACGGGGTGCGCACGCCCCCGGTGAGGACCACCGTCGCACCGCCCGGCCGGCCGGTGGGGCCACCGGGCGGGGTGCGCTGGGCGTTGTGCAGGACGTCGGCGACCCGCACCGAGTTCGTGACCACGGTCAGGTCCGTGACGTCGACGAGCTGCTGGGCCAGCGCGTACGCGGTCGTGCCGCCGGCCAGCGCGATCGCCGTCCCCGGCGTGACCATGGCCGCCGCCGCCCTGGCGATGTCCTCCTTGGCCCGCAGCTCCAGGCCCGACTTCGCCTCGAACCCGGGCTCGTGCGTGCTCGCCTCCACGACGGGCACCGCGCCCCCGTGCACCTTCTCGACGACGCCCTGCCGGGCGAGCGCGTCCAGATCCCGCCGCACCGTCATGTCGGAGACGTTCAGTCTGCGGGTCAGTTCATTGACCCGCACCCCGCCCCGTCGGCGGACCTCGTCGAGGATCAACGCACGCCGTTGCTCCGCGAGCAGGTTCTGGTTGTCGGTCACAGCCCAGGCCGTCCTTCTGTCTCCCGCCGCTCCCGGCGCCGTCCCGCCGCCCGTGCGGCCGGGGGCGCCCATCCTCCCACGGGCCCGTCCACGCCAGGGCGTACGCACTCCGTGACCTGTCCGCCGGGAGCTGTCAGAATCCGGGACCCTGAGGCGCGGCGCCAAGGCGCGCCGGCAACCGGTCCTCCACCGAGAGAGCGAGTCACCGAAGTGTCCGCTGAAGCGCCCGCCGAACCCCCCGAGCCGTCCGCCCCGGGGCCCGCGCTCGAACTCCTCGTCCACGGCGTGGGCGGCACGACCCCCGAGGCCATGCTCGGCGACCCCCGCACGGTCCTCGTCTCGGGCGACGAGAAGGCCGCGGTCTTCAGGCGCGCGGAGGACGTGGGCGCGGAGCGCGACCCGGCGCGCGGTCGCGGCGACCCCGTGCCCGAGGCGTACTGCTGGTCCAACCTCACCTCGGGCAACGGCGCACGGGCGCTGTGGTTGCTGCTCCTGCCCTTCATGGTGGCGAACCTCGCGCACTGGATGCGCCCGCGCGCGCGGGGGCGGGTGCGCACGACCCGGGTGTACGGGGCGCTGGTGCGGCTGGTGGCGCTGAGCTTGACGGTGGTGATGACGGCCGCCGCGTGCGAGGTCGCCCTGGACCTGGTGGCCTGGCAGTGCGCCGGGAGCGCGCCGTGCACCGAAGGGCGGTCCTGGATCGGCTTCCTCGCCGCCGACCGCGACGGCTGGTGGTCCCAGCCCGGCCGTCGGCTCGCGCTCGCCTCCCTCGTCCCGATCGCCCTGGTGGTGCTGCTCTGGTACCTGTCCAACCGCACCTGGACCGCCTACGAGTCGCAGCGTCCGCCGCTCGGCGAGTACACCCCCGTCGCCGACGGCGGCCCGGGCACCCGGCACAACCCTCACCCTGAAGTCGAGGATGAGGATGAGGATGAGGGTGAGGGGGACGGAGAGGGCGAGGAGGACGAGTCCCCGTGCGGCGACGAATCCTCGTACGGCAAGGAGCGCGATCCGAACGACCCCAACGCTCCCCGTGCCCCCAAGACCGCCGTGCGCTTCGCCCTGGGCCGCCCCGGGTTCTGGTACGGCCGTCGCCACGTCGCCCGGCTGCGCGCCGCCCACACCGCGGCCGGCTTCCTCACCGTCGCCGCGGCCGTCACCGGCGCCCCGGCGCACCACGACCACGGCGGCGACAGCGCCCTGCTGGAAGCGATCGGCCTCCTGCTGGCCGGCGCGCTGGTGCTGGGGACCTGCGCCGTGGTCTGGGTGACGGTCCACCGCGGGCGCAGCGAACGCCGCTTCGACGTCCGCGTCGAACGCACCGCCGTCACCGCCCTGCCCGGCGCCTCGCTCGCGCTGCTCGCCTGCGCCGTGGTGTACGCCTCCTGGTCGCGGCCCGGTTGGCAGTCGCACGGAACCCTCCCCGGCGAGCTCACCTTCAGCGTGCTGGCCATCGCCCAGGGCGTCCTGGTGGTCGCCCTCGCCGCCGTCGCGCTCCGGCTGCACTGCCGCACCCGCCACGCCCGCAGCGTCCTCAGCGGCCTCGGTGGACCCGCGGTCGCCGTCCTCGCCTGCGCGCTGGGCTCGGTCATGACCGGCGGCACCGCCCAGCGCGTCGCCGACTGGCTGGACGGCCCCGGCACCCCCGGCATGGACGGCGACGGCTCCATCCCCGGGCCGCCCGTGCTGCTGAGCTGGCAGGCGTCCGTGATCCCCGTGCTGCTCGCCCTGCTGCTCGTGCCCGCCCTGGCCCTCGTCGTACGGACCTGGCTGACGGGCCGTCGGCTCGGCGGCGCCGTCGAGCGGGAGTACGAGCGGTGGGACGCCCGCCTCGACGGCGGCGACCGCGCCGCCCGCCGCCTGGGCGACACCGGCTGGCGCCCCGACCCCGTCCGCACCCGCCGCATCGCCGGCGCCCGCGCACGGGCCGGCCTCACCGACTCGGCGCCGCTGATAGTGGGCGTCCTGGCCGCCGCCACCCTGCTCCTGGGGGCCGGCGCCGTCTACGGCGCGTGGCGCACCGACGCCGTGCCTGGCCGGGCCTTCGAAGGCGCCTTCGCAGAGTCCGCGGCGGAGACCGCCCAGTCCGTGGGCTCCTGGTTGGTCGGCTTCGGCATCCTGCTCTTCGTCACCTGGGGCCGCCGCGCCTACCGCGACCCCTCCGCCCGGCGCACCATCGGCATCCTGTGGGACGTCGGCACCTTCTGGCCCCGGGCCGCCCACCCCTTCGCACCGCCGTGCTACGCCGAGCGCGCCGTCCCCGACCTGACGTGGCGGATGTCCACCTGGACCGCGCAGACGCGTGCCCGCGGCGGCCGGCTGGTGATCTCCGGCCACTCCCAGGGGAGCGTCCTCGCCGCCTCCGCCGTGTGGCAACTGCCCGCCGAGACCCGCGGCCGGGTGGCGCTGCTGACGTACGGCTCACCGCTGGAGCGGCTCTACGGGCGCTGGTTCCCCGCCTACTTCGGCCCCGAGGCCCTGCGCGCCCTGCGCGACGAGGTGCACTGCTGGAGCAACCTCTGGCGGCCCACCGACCCCATAGGCGGACCGGTGCGCGTGCCGTCGGGCCCCCGCCCCTCGCCCGACCGGACCGCCCTGAAGGACCCGGTGGCGTACGGCCGCTCCGAGCGGTTCCCGCTGCCCGAACCGATCCGGGGGCACTCCGACTACCAGGCCGACCCCGCCTTCGCGGACGCCCGCGCGGACCTGCTCAGCCTGATCCCCGGCGTGCCGCGCCAGGCCGGGCCCCGCCGCGGGCCGCGCAGCGGCACCAACCCCCGCACCGGGCGTCAGGGCAGCTCGGGAAGGTCGTCCGGGTAGAGGAGGGTGAGGGCGTCGGTGTCGACCTCCGCCAGTTCGGCGACCCGGCCGGCGTGCCGCTCGACCATCGACTCGAAGGTCTGGCGCGCCGTCCGGCCGTTGCCGAACGCCGGCCCCTTCGGCAGCCGGCCGAAGTACGACACCAACGCGTCGGACGTGCCGTCGGCCAGCCGGTACTCGTGCTCGTCCGCCTGCTGCTGAACGATCCGCAGCAGCTCCCCGGCGCCGTAGTCCTGGAAGGTGATGGTGCGGGAGAACCGGGAGGCGACGCCGGGGTTGACCGCGAGGAAGCGTTCCATCTCGGCGGTGTAGCCGGCGACGATGACCACGACCGCGTCCCGGTGGTCCTCCATCAGCTTCACCAGCGTGTCGATGGCCTCCTTGCCGAAGTCCCGCCCGGAGTCCTCGGGGGAGAGGGCGTACGCCTCGTCGATGAAGAGCACCCCGCCGCGCGCCCGGTCGAACGCCTCCTGGGTGCGGATCGCCGTGGAGCCGATGTGCTCGCCGACCAGGTCCACCCGGGAGACCTCGACGAGGTGCCCGCGCTCCAGCACGCCGAGGGAGGCCAGGATCTCGCCGTACAACCGGGCCACGGTCGTCTTGCCGGTGCCGGGGGAGCCGGTGAAGACCAGGTGGCGGCGGACGGACGCGGCCTTCAACCCCGCCTCCTGACGGCGCCGGCCCACCTCGATCATGTTCGTCAGCGAGCGAACCTCGCGCTTGACGCTGTCCAGCCCCACCAGCGCGTCCAACTCGCCGAGCACGTCCTCCGACGCACGGGCGGGGTCCGCGGCCACGACGGCGATCTCGGGCCGGGCCGCGGCGGACGGCGCCGTGGCGGGCGCCACCGTCAGCAGCCCGGGGGACTGGACCTCGGTGGCGGTCGCCGCCGGCTTCACCGCGGCGGTGCGCTCCGCCGACCCCACCGCGGACTCGTCGCCGGTGCACTCCTCGACCAGCAGCAGGGCGGGCTCGGCGAACTCGTAGCCGCCGCGGGCGCACCGCTCGGTGCGGCACCGGCTCAGCGTCGTGCGGCAGCCGTCCATCACGTGGAAGCCGTAGCCCCCGCTGCCCGTGACCCGACAGCCGCGGAACGTGCCGCGGCCCTCCGCCGACACGTAGAAACCGGCCTCGGCGGGCGAGGTGACCGTGCACCGCTCGATCACCGGGTCCGCGCCCTTGGTGACGATCACCCCGGTCTGCGCCGCGTCGATCGTGCAGCCGGCGAGGGTGCCGCCGCTGCCGTGGTCGCGGAACCACGCGCCGGTGGACGCCTGGCTGATGCGGCAGTCGTCGAGTTGGGCGGTGGCGCCGTCGCTCACCGACACCGCGGTGTTCCGGATCTGGGAGAGGTCGCTGTCGACGACGTCCACCCGGGAGCCGCGGTCCAGGACGAACAGCGCGTCCGGCACGTCGTGCACCCGGCAGGAGTCCAGCACGGCCGTGGCCCCGTCGCTGATCCACACGGCCGGGTAGTCGCCCGTGCTGTCGTGGATCTCGCACTGGTTGGCGTCCACCCGGGTCCCCGGGTCCCACACCGACAGTCCGTTGCGGCCGAAGCGGCGGACCGAGGAGCGGGTGAGGGTCAGCACCGAGCGGGACCGCAGGTCGATCGCGTTCTCCGGGACGTCGTGGATGTCGCAGTCGGAGAGCGTGAGCACGGCGTCCGTGTCGAGGGTGACGCCGTCGGCGGACGTGCGGTGCACGGAGCAGTCCGACAGGTGCGCCGAGGCGCGGGTGCCGACTTGGACACCCGCGCCCTTGATCTCGTACACCTCGCAGCCGACCGCCTCCAGGACGCTGCCCTCGCCGGTGGCGGCGAGACCGGCGCCCGATGCGTGGTGGACCCGGCAGCGCTCCAGCCGCGGATGCCCGCCGCCGCGCACCGATACGCCCGACTGGCCGGCGCTGACCACCTCGCACTCCTCGTACACCCCGCCGGCGCCGTCGAGCACGGCTATGCCGATGCCGGCCGGGTTGTCGACGGTGACGCGGCGTACGGTGGGCCGGGCCCCGCCGCGCACCTCCAGACCGGTCGCCGAACGGGTGGAGATCCGCAGGTCCACCAGGTCCGGGGTGCCGTCCTCGACCAACAGCGCGGGAGCGGTGGTGTCCTGGCCCTCGACGTGCAGGTCCCGCACCGTGGCAGAGGCGCGCACGACCAGCGGGACGCCGTCGACGGGCGCGATCCGCACCGATCCGACGGAGCCCTCCGGGCCGCGCAGCGTGACCGCGCGTTGGAGCACGAGGTTCTCGCGGTACGTACCCGGTGCGACGGTGAGGACGTCGCCGTCCCCGGCGGCTTCGAGCGCCGCCGCGAGGGTCGCGTACTCACCGGTGCGCCGCCGCCAGCGCGACGTGCCGGTGTGGGTCACCTGGACCGTGCCCTGTGCCATGGTGCTGCTCTGCCCCCACCTCGTGGTGTGCTGCCGTGCCGCGCCCGACGGCGCGACGCGTCCCGGACCAGTCTTCAGGACGCGGTCCGGCGCGCCGCGGGCGGCACCGGATTCCCGGTCCGCTCGGGCGGGTCGAACCACCGTATCGTGCGCGGAGGACGGCAGTTGACGCGTCGCGAGGTCAGCCGGGCGGGCGACGGCGGTGGCATGGATCACTATGGGGCGCCGCCGGGGGAACGTGCGCCGGGGCAGGCCGGCACAGATGTGGCGGAACGATGTGATGAAACGTTACTGCGGACGGTGTCGCGGCGCTGCGAAGCAGTGGGCGGCGTCGGGGCTCCCCCTTCCCCGACGCCGTGGGGTTCCGCCAGACCTCGTCACGGGGAACCCCGACACCTGCGTCCGTGACGCCGCGTCAGTACCCCTGGCCGCCCGGATAGGGACGGGCCGGCGGGACGTGGTACCCGGCGGGGCCGTGGCCCTGCGGGGGAGCGGGGCGCGGCGCCGCGGGGCGCATCGCCTCGTACCCGGCCGGCGCCGGACGCGGGGGCTGGGCCTGGGGGCCCGGGTAGCCGCGCGGGACGCCCGGCTGCTGCGGCGCGTAGGGCGCCGCCGGCTGCAGCGGCCCGGGCTGCGACAGCTGCGGCGGATGGCCGTACCCCGAGGGCGGTTGGGGGGCCGAGGGGCCCGAAGGGAGCGCGGGCAGGGCCGCGGGGAGCGCCGGCAGGTAGCCGTTGCCGTTGGTGTCGTACGCGGAGGGCACTCGGATCGGCGCGATCTGAGGCGTGCCCCGCTCTGCGACGAGGGAGTCGTAGATCGGGGTGTCGGCGAAGGACGGTGCGGAGTAGTAGCCGCCGCCGTAGGAGGCGCGGGGGGAGGTCATGGGACATAAGTTAAGCCCTGAGTTGTCGGTTGGGGAGCCCGGTAAGGGGGTTCTTTCGCCGGAGATGAGGGGGTGCGCGCCCCCAATGTGAGCGAACCCGGGAAAATCGGTCGCGCGGACGGGCAAGGATCGTGTAAAGGACGAGCTGAGAGCGGGTTACTCACGGGTCCACAGGGGTCTTCTGGGGCGCTCGGGACGTAGGTTGGGATGCGTGAGCGGTCCGGAACACCCCGGCACACCTACCCAGCGACCGCGATGGGGGCGAGCATGTCCATGAGCAAGGGAGCCAACACTTCGGTGGCGGCGCAGCAGGTCCGAGTGGAGCTGGGATGGCGAACGGGCCCCTCGGTCCCGGACGTCGACGCCTCGGCACTGCTGCTGGACTCCGCTTCGGGCAAGGTCCGCTCTGACGGGGACATGGTCTTCTACAACCAGCCGGCGCACGCGTCCGGGGCGGTGCGCCACGAGGGCAAGCGGACCGGGGCGGGCGGCGCGGTGACGGATGCGGTCGCGGTGGACCTGGCGCGCGTGGAGCCGTCCGTCGGACGCATCGTGCTGGCCGCTTCCGCCGACGGCGGGTCCTTCGGGCGGGTGCCGGGGCTGTACGTCAGCGTCGTCGACGCCGCGTCCGGTGCGGAACTCGCGCGGTACGAGAGCGCGGACGCGACCGTGGAGACGGCGTACGTGCTGGGGGAGCTGTACCGGCGTCAGGGGGCGTGGAAGTTCCGGGCGATCGGGCAGGGCTACAGCACCGGTCTGGAGGGACTGGCGACAGACTTCGGGATCGCCGTCGACGAACCACCGGCGTCCGCCCCGGTCCCGGCTCCCGCGTCCGCCCCGGTCCCGGCTCCCGCGCCTGCGACACCTCCTGCACCTCCCGCACCCGCTGCACCTCCCGTGCGTCTGACCAAGGTGACGCTGACGAAGGAGGCGCCCACCGTCTCCCTCACCAAGCAGGGCGGCACCTCCGGCGCGCTGCGGGTGAACCTCAACTGGCAGGTGCGCAAGCAGTTCAAGAGCTGGGGCGCCAAACTCGGCCGGGCCATCGCCCTGCACGCGGACCTCGACCTCGACCTGTGCGCGCTGTACGAACTCTCCGACGGCAGCAAGGGAGTCGTTCAGGCGCTCGGGAACGCCTACGGCTCCCTCGACCGACCGCCCTTCATCCACCTCGACGGCGACGACCGCACCGGCGGCACCTCCGGTGAGAACCTCACCATCAACCTCGACCACCAGCGCCACTTCCGTCGCATCGTCATCTTCGTGACCGTCTACGAGGGCGCGCGCAGCTTCGCCGACCTGGACGCCACGGTGACCCTCGTGCCGCAGCACGGCGCCCCGATCGAGTTCGCCCTCGGCGAGTGCACCGTCCCGTCCACCGTGTGCGCGCTCGCCCTGATCACCAACACCGGCTCCGAACTCGTCGTGCAGCGCGAAGCCCGCTTCCTGGTGCCGCAACGGGGGGTCAGCCCGCAGCGCACCATGGACCACGCCTACGGCTGGGGCATGAACTGGACGCCCGGCCGCAAGTGAAGCGGCACCACCCGCCGTGCCCCGCCTGCCGCCTCAGCCCTCTTCCGGCGCGGCCTGCGGGCGGGCGTAGGTGCGCCCCTTCCACGCGGCGCCCCGACCGCGGTAGTGCTGCACCGCCGAGTCCACCGTCATCAGCAGGTACAGCAGCGCGGTGAACGGCAGGAGCAGGGCGTACAGCGGCGAGCGGCCGTAGTACCGCAGGATCGGCAGATACGTACCGGCCATGATCGCCTGGGCCAGCCCGCCGGCCCACGCCGCGACCGGATCGCCCCAGGCGGCCCCGGCGACGAGCGTGCCGGCCGGCGCCAGGTACACCAGCGCCAGCCCCGCGACCGTGCCCACCAACAGTGCCGGACTGTGGCGCAGTTGGGCGTACGCGCTGCGGGCCACCATCCGCCACAGGTCCGCGAGCCGCGGATAGGGCCGTACGCTGTCGACCCGCTCGGCCAGCCCCAGCCAGATCCGTCCGCCCGAGCGCTTGACCGCCCGCGCCAGTGACACGTCGTCGATGACCGCGCCCCGGACGGAGTCCGGGATCCGGGCTCGGTCCACGGCCCGGACGTCCAGCAGCACGCAGCCGCCCGCGGCGGCGGCCGTACGGGCACCGGGCCGGTTGACCCGGCGGAAGGGGTAGAGCTGGGCGAAGAGGTACACGAACGCCGGCACGATCAGCCGCTCCCAGCCGCCGGTCACCCGCAGCCGGGCCATCTGGGACACCAGGTCGAGCCCGCCCGCCCGGGCGGACGCCACGAGCACCCGCAGGCTGTCGGGCGCATGGGCGATGTCGGCGTCCGTCAGCAGCAGATAGCGCGGATCCCGGCCGCGGGCCACCGCGATGCCGTGGCGCAGCGCCCACAGCTTGCCGGTCCAGCCGTCCGCCGGTTCGCCGGGCGCCACCACGTCCAGCGGCAGGCCGCCGTGCTCCTCGGACAGGGCGCGGGCCACGTCGGCGGTGCCGTCCGTGGAGCCGTCGTCCACCAGGACGACCGAGGCGCGACCTGGGTAGTCCTGCGCGAGCAGCGACGGCAGGCTGTCGGGCAGCACCGCGGCCTCGTCCCGCGCCGGCACCACCACGACGACGTCCGGCCACGACGGGGCGTCCGGGCCGGGGTCGGGGTGCGGCGGCAGCCGTTGGTCGGTACGCCAGAAGAACCCCTGCCCCAGCAACAGCCACACCCAGGCGAGCAACGATCCGACGGCGGTCAGGGCGAGGGCGCTCATGGCCGCAGTCTGCCCCACCTCACCGACCGTGCACGGGCGGTCGACTATGGTGACCGGGTGAAGATTGCGCTCATGGACTCCGGGATCGGCCTGCTCGCGGCGGCTGCCGCCGTACGCCGAATGCGGCCCGACGCGGATCTGGTCCTCTCCTCCGATCCCGATGGACTGCCCTGGGGCCCGCGCACCCCCGAGGACGTCACCGAGCGTGCCCTCAGCGTCGCCCGCGCCGCCGCCGCGCACGCGCCCGACGCCCTGATCGTGGCCTGCAACACCGCATCCGTGCACGCGCTGCCCGCGCTCCGAGCCGAACTGGAGCCGGCGATCCCGGTGATCGGCACCGTCCCCGCGATCAAGCCGGCCGCCGCTTCCGGCGGGCCCCTGGCGATCTGGGCCACCCCCGCCACCACCGGCAGCAGCTACCAGCGGGGGCTGATCCGCGAGTTCGCCGCCCGTGCCGCCGTGGCCGAGGTGCCCTGCCCCGGGCTCGCCGACGCCGTCCAGTACGCCGACGGCCCCGCCATCGAGCGCGCGGTCACCGCCGCCGCCGCGCTGACCCCCGACGACGTCACCGACGTCGTCCTCGGCTGCACCCACTACGAACTGGTCGCCGACCGCATCCGCGCCGCCATCGGCCGACCCGTCGCCTTCCACGGCTCCGCCGACGCCGTCGCCGCGCAGGCGCTTCGCCGGATCGGAGTAACGTCCGGCGGCGGATCGGGGACGCCCGGCGGGCCCGGTGGCGACCTCACCGTCATCCTCAGCGGACGCGAGGGCCGACTGCCCGCGCAGGCCCTGGCCTACGCCGAGGCGAAGCTGCTCAGCCCGGTGGTCCCGGTCCGCTGATCCACCGGGACGCCGGCCGTACGCCGGTGTCCGCGGCGTCCGTGATCCTTGCGACGGGACCCCTGCCAGCGGGGCCGGCGCTGGGTACGCTGCACGCATGAGGGACCATCCCCGAAAGCAGCACCCGCAGGGCGCCCAACCCCTGCGGCACCCGCACCCGGGCCACCCCGGCGCCGCGCAGCCGGTCGAGCCGGCGCCCGAGGTCTGGACCGGCCGGGCCACCAACCGCATCCAGTGGCTGCTCGCCGTCGCAGGCGCGGCCTGCCTCGCGCTCGGCATCGAGCTGGCCGTGGTCTCGAACTGGACCTCCGGCATCGTCCCGCTGGTCATGTCGGTGGTCGGCTGCGTCGCGGCCGGACTGCTGATGCTGTACGGCACCCTCGCCTTCGTCCACGTGGCGGTCACGGTCGACGGCGACGCCGTCGAGGTGCGCTGCGGCCACATCGGCGTGCCGCGCCGTCGCATCCCGCTCGCCCACGTCGTCGATGCGGAGTTCGAACCCAAGGTGAACCCACGGCAGTGGGGCGGCTGGGGCTACCGCTGGCGTCCCGAGAAGGGCACCGCAGTCGTCGTGCGCCGCGGCGAAGGCGTCGTCTTCACCCTGGGAGACGGCCGCACCTTCACCGTCACGGTCGACGACGCGGAGGCCGCGGTGCGCGCCGTCCGCGATCGGCTGCGCCCACCACCGGGCGTGACCGCGGGGACCTGACCAGCCCTTCCCCGTCTGCGGACCGTCAGCGGGTCGCGCAGTCCGCCGCCGCCGTCGACGCCGTGCGCCCCGCTGCCACGGCGCCGCCGCCCGGCCCCGTGACCCGCGCCGACGCCAGCCCCGCGAGCAGCGCGGCGCCCGCGGTCACCGGAGCGAAGCTCAGCGCGTTCCCCAACAGCGCCAATACCGCAAGCGATGCCAGCGCCGCACCCGCGCACACCACGACCGGGGTGGGCCGCGGCGAGCGCCACAGCTCGTACAGCAGCCACCCGAAGGCCATCGCCAACAGCGCCGTCCCCACCACGCCCTGGTCGACCGCCTGCTGGAACAGGGCCGAGTGCGGCTTCCCGTCCGCCCCCGCGACCTGCTGCGCGGTCACGCTGAGCTGGTCGAAGCGGTCGGGCCCGGCACCCCGTACGGGATCCTCGTGCATCAGGGCGACGGCGTCCCGCCACAGGGCCACCCGGTAATCGGTGAGCTGGCTGCGGAGCGAGGCGGCGGCGCCCTCGGGCAGGACGTCCTCGGCGACGGCCCATGTCGTCGCGGCCACCACCACCGGCACCAGTGCACAGCCGGCCAACAGCGCCGTACGACGACGGGCCCGGGCGGCGCCGACGGCGCACAGCAGCACGACGGACGAGGCCATGACCCCGGCGGGCGACGCCAGGAAGATGCCCGTGACGACGACGCCGTGCGCCAACATCCACAGCGCCAACCGCGCCCCGGGACGGCGCGCCGCCGTCGCGGCACAGCAGGCCGCGCCCGCGCTCACGGCCAACAGCGCGGCCGACGCCCCGGTGTCCCCCGGAGGCACGGCGAAGCCGGCGGTCGCCCCGGGCACCCCCTCCGGCGACGCGATCGCCAGCACCAGCGCCACGAGCGAGGCCGCGGCGGCGGCCGAGACCGGCAGCAGGGCGCCGGAGATCCGCCCGCAGGCGTACCCGGCGGCGACCGCGAACACGGCGAGCAACGCGCCCTCGGGCCGGGCGTCCCGTCCGACGGCGCTGATCAGAGCCCATGCGGCACAGGCGCCGAGCACGGCCACGCCCATGGCGTCCGCCGTCCCCCCGCGCGTCCCCGGCGCAGCCATCATCTTGCCGATCCCCCCGACCACGAGCTGTGGCAGGCACGTCTTCTGCGTCCGCTGCCGCGCTTACGGTAGTGGCGGTGCGCACCCTCGATCCAGCCCCGTCCCACCGAACCGGGTCTCAGGGCCGCCACCCTTGCCCGAAGGGCCGGGCCGTTTCCGCGCAGTTCCGCGCACTTGCCTGCGCCGCTGGACGTAGCCGCCGCAGCCCTGCGGGAACGTTGGTTCCTACCTGCCGGTGGTGGGCTTGCCGCGCAGTTCCTCCCCCTGTGCCCTACGGACACGGGGGACCCCCAGGCCCTTAGGCCGTGGGGGCGGAACTGCGCGAACAGCCACAGCGGGCAGCAGACGCCGTCACGGCACGCCGTCGCGGCGCTACCGCGTCTGCCGGGGCGGGCGGAAGGGCCGCGCGGGACTCTGCGGACACCACGGAGGGCCTGGAGACCCGCGGCGGGGGCGACGGCGGTCATACCCCCCTCCCGTAGACTCGGGCCGTGAGCGCCACCGTGACCTCCGTCGACACGTCCGCCCCCGCCCCGGCGCGACCGCACCCGTTGCTGCGGTTCGTGCGGCCGGCCGCCGCGGTGACGGCGGGGCTGATGCTGTACCTGAGCTTCCCGCCGAGGCCGCTGTGGTGGCTGGCGCCGTTCGCGTTCGCGCTGCTGGGCTGGGTGCTGCGGGGACGGCGGCTGCGGGCCGGCTTCGGCCTCGGCTACCTCGCCGGGCTCGCGTTCCTGCTGCCGCTGCTGAGCTGGACCGGTGAGGACGTCGGCCCGGTGCCGTGGATCGCGCTCGCCGCGGTCGAGGCGCTGTTCCTCGCGGCCACCGGACTCGGGATCGCGGCGGTCAGCCGACTGCCGGCGTGGCCCGTGTTCGCCGCCGCGGTGTGGATCCTCGGCGAGGCGGCCCGGGCCCGGGTGCCGTTCGGCGGCTTCCCCTGGGGCAAGGTCGCCTTCGGCCAGGCGGACGGGGTCTTCCTGCCGCTCGCCGCACTCGGCGGCACGCCCGTGCTCGGCTTCGCCGTCGTGCTCTGCGGCTTCGGGGCGTACGACGTGGTGCGCCGGGTCGTCGCCCACCGCCGCGGCGCCGGCCCGCTGCCGCGCGGCCCGCTCGCCCTCGCGCTGCTCGCCGTGATCGTGCCGGTGACGGCCGCGTTCGCCTCGCGCGGCCTGGTGGACACCGCCGCCGAGGACGGCACGGCCACCGTCGCCGCGGTCCAGGGCAACGTGCCCCGCCTCGGCCTCGACTTCAACGCCCAGCGCCGTGCCGTGCTCGACAACCACGCCCGGCGCACCGAGCAGTTGGCGAAGGACGTCGCCGAGGGCAAGGAGCCCCAGCCGGACTTCGTGCTGTGGCCGGAGAACTCCTCGGACATCGACCCGTACGCCAACGCCGACGCCCGGCAGGTCATCGACCGCGCCGTGCAGGCGATCGGCGTGCCGACCGTCGTCGGCGCGGTCCTCACCCCCGAGACCGGGAAGCTGCGCAACACCCTCATCGAGTGGGACCCGAAGGACGGCCCGGTCGCCACCTACGACAAGCGGCACGTGCAGCCGTTCGGCGAGTACATCCCGATGCGCTCCTTCGTGCGGCTGTTCAGCTCCGACGTGGACCGGGTGCGCCGGGACTTCGGCCCCGGCGACGAGGTCGGCGTCTTCGACCTCGCCGGCACCAAGGTCGGCCTGGTCACCTGCTTCGAGGCGGCGTTCGACGACATGGCCAGGGACACCGTCACGGCCGGCGCCCAGATGATCTCCGTGCCGAGCAACAACGCGACCTTCGGCCGCAGCCAGATGACGTACCAGCAACTGGCGATGGACCGGGTCCGGGCCGTGGAGCACAGCCGTTCCGTGGTCGTGCCGGTCACCAGCGGCGTCAGCGCCGTGATCATGCCGGACGGCGAGGTCGTGCAGGAGACGGAGCTGTTCACTCCGGACGCGCTGGTGGCCGAGGTCCCGCTGCGCTCCTCGCTGACGCCCGCGACCCGCATGGGCGCCTGGCCCGAGCTGCTGCTGGCCCTCGCCGCGGCCGGCGGTCTCGGCTGGGCCTCCACCGCCGCGATCCGCGCCCGCCGCGCGGGCCGGCCCGAGGGCGAGGACGAGAGCGGGAGCAGCAGCGCCGCGTCCGCGTAACCGCCTTCCACCAGCGGAAACCCCCGCCCGGCACATCTGGTGCGGGCGGGGGTTCTGCAGTCGTCGAACGCTACGGGGACCACCTCACTTCGCGCTCCCCACCGGCTGCTGCTCCGCCGTCGCCCCTGCCGCGGAGGGGGCGGAGCGCATGAAGACCGCGGTGAGGACCCCACCGGCCGCCGCGATCGCCGCAGCTCCGACGAAGGCGGCGCTGAAGCCGTCGGTCAGGGCGGGCAGGTCGCCCAGCTCCCCGGCGCCCTGCGAGGTGGCGACCGCGGTCAGGGCGGCGAGGCCCAGGGCGGAGCCGACCTGGTAGGTGGTGTTCACGATGCCGGAGGCGAGGCCGGCCTCCTCCTGGCGCACCCCGGAGATCGCGGACATCATCGCCGGGATGTACGCGAGGGACATGCCCGTCGCGGCGACCAGCGACGCCGGCAGGACGTCCACCAGGAAGGTGCCCGTCGGCTCGACCGCGGCGAGCCACGCCAGGCCCGCGGCCAGCACCAGCAGACCTCCGGAGATCAGCGGCTTGGCGCCGAAGCGGCCCAGCAGCCGGGCGGTGATGAGCGTCATGAAGAGCATGAGGAGACCGGTCATCGGCAGGAGGGCCGCGCCGCTGGCGAACGCCCCGTAGCCGAGCACCTGCTGAAGGTAGAGGTTGAGGAAGTACCACATCGGGATCCAGGCCGCACCGAGCAGCGTCATCGCCAGGTTGGAGATGCCGAGGCCGGGGGTGCGCCACACGCCGAGCGGCATCAGGGGTGCCTTGACGGACTTCTGGAGGACGAGGAACAGGCCCAGGAGGACGGCCGCGCCGAGCAGTTGCAGCACGGTCCCGGTGGCGCCCCAGCCGATCTCCGGCGCCCGGACGACGGCGAAGACCGCGAGGGCGAGACCGGCGGTGACGGCCGCGGCGCCCAGTACGTCGACGGCTCCGCGCCGGGAGGCGGCGGCGGGCAGCAGTCCGGTCGCGGCCAGGGTGGCGATGCCGATCGGTACGTAGATGATGAAGATCCACGGCCAGCTCGCCCACTCGGTGAAGACGCCGCCGAGGAAGACGCCCGCGGTGCCGCCGGCCGGTGCCGCGGCGCCGTAGAGCGCGAGGGCCTTGCCGAGTTCCTTCGGGTCGTGGCTGAAGAGCATCATCAGCAGCGTCATCGACGCCGGGGCGATCAACGCGCCGCCCACGCCCTGCACGGCGCGGCCGACGACCTCGACCCAGGCCGTGGTCGCCGCGGCGGCGACCACCGATCCGGCGATGAGGACCACCCAGCCGGTGACGAAGATCCGCCGGGCTCCGAGCAGGTCCGACAGCCGGCCGCCGAGGAGCAGCAGCCCGCCGAAGGCGATGACGTAGGCGTTGAACACCCACTGCAGGTCTTCCGGTGCGAAGCCGAGGTCGCGCTGCATTTCCGGGAGCGCCACGCCGATGATCGAGGTGTCCATGATGACCATGAACTGAGCGGTGGCCAGCACCAGAAGTGCCCACCAGCGCCGTGGGTTGACGGTTGGCATTGCCGTTTCCTCCCCTAAGAGCTTGATACCCCTGGGGGGTATCTTTCGAAGCTGAGGGGACTATACCCATGGGGGGTATCCAGTGCAAGGGGTGATCATGGTGAATCGCCCGGGCTGAGGGCTGCGTTCGGATCGCGCGGCCGGCGATGGGCTCAAGGCGGGCTCGCGGCGGGGCGCAGAAAACGTGGCGGCCCCGGCCCAGGGGTAGGCCGGGACCGCCAGGGTTGGGCATCCGTAGGGGTCGGAGGCCCGAACGGAACACCGTGAAGGTGACGCGAGGAGGGAGCGTCACGTGCCGGTGCCCGAGATCTGGGTGGCGCGCGGGGTCTCATGATCCCTTGATCTCGGCGGGAAGTAAATATATATACCGTCCAGTGAATGGGGGTATGAAAAAATTCATGCATGCTGGCGCATGAATGCCCCTGTTCTTCACATCGGACTGAGGCGCCGCATCTCCCCCTCAAGGAGGGCCCGCAAGGAGCGCGGGGGGCGACCGGTCAGGCGCTGGACGGTGTCGGTGGTGCGGTCCTCCGCCCCTTCGGCGATGGTGCGGTCCATGTCGGCCAACATCGCCGCGAACTCCACCGGCACCTGCGCCGCGAGGCGATCGCGCAACTGCTCGTGGGACAGTCGGCGGTGGACCACGGGACGGCCGGTGACCTCGGTGACGAGCGCGGCGACGTCGTCGTGGCTGAGCGCCTCGGGTCCGGTGAGGACGAGATCGGCGTTGGGAGCCTCCCTGTCGGTCAGGGACCGGACGGCGACGGCCGCGATGTCCTCGGCGTCGACGAAGCCGACCCGGCCGCCTTCGGCGGCGGTCCAGACGGTGCCGTCGTCGCGGATGCTGCGGGCGTGCGCGTGCGTGCCGGTGAAGTTCTGCATGAACCACGAGGGCCGCAGCACCGCCCACTGCTCGAAGAGGTCGGGCAGGGCCCGGTGCACCGCTCCCACTGCCGGGCCGCCTTCGGGGACGGCCGAGGAGCTGAGCAGCACCGCGCGGTGCACGCCGGCGGTGCGGGCCTGTTGGAGGAACGGCAGCATGACCGCCGCGGGGTCGTGGTCGCCCACGGGCGGTACGAGGTAGACGTGGTCGACGCCGTCGACGGCGGCTGCATGGGTGGCGGGGTCGTGCCAGTCGAAGCGGACCGGCTCGGCGCCGGCGATGGGGGTGGCCCGACGGCTGGCGGCTTTGACGCGGCGGCCCGCGGCCGTCAACTGCGCGGCGGTACGGCTTCCGGTGGTGCCGGTGGCGCCGATGACCAAAGTGGTGCCGGCGGTGGTCATCGGCCGCTCCCGGTGAAGTCGGCGCCGGGCTCCTGGGCGGCGAGGGGGTTCCAGTAGTCGCGGTAGGAGGTGAAGTGCCCGTCCCGAACGGTCACGACGGCGATGTAGGTCATGTCGAAGGGGGCGCCGCTCGCCACCAGGCGGCCGACGCCGCGCATCTCGACCACGACGGTCCGCGGATCGGTGGTGTGGTGGATCTGCAGTTCGGGGAAGTCGTGCAGGTCGATGGTTTCGGGGTAGCGGCGCATGTAGGCGGCGATGGCCTCCTTGCCCTCAAGCTCCCGGGGCCAGCCGTCGGGGGCGAAGGGGAACTGCATGAGGCCGTCCTCGGCCCACAGGTCGACCCATGCGGGAATGTCCTTGTCGAGCAGCAGTCGCAGGCTGTGGCGGTAGAGATCCGCCGGGGAGGTCGGTGCGGACATGGGTGTCCTCCAGTCGTAGAATCCGGACCACGGGTCCGTTTCAACTATATGGACCGCGGGTCCGTTTTTACAGGTGGAAGGAGCGGCATGTCCGAACGCCAGTCGTCCCGCAAGGACGCCGTCCGCAATCGAGAGGCCGTGCTCGCGGCTGCCGACGCCCTCTTCGCCCGCCGCGAGAGCCCGGAGGACGTCACCATGGCCGACGTCGCGGCAGCGGCCGGCGTCGGCAAGGGCACGCTCTTCCGGGCCTTCGGCGATCGCGCCGGGCTGCTCCGCGCGCTCTACGGGGCACGGCTCGAACCGATCGGGCGGGCCGTCGAGTCCGGCCCGCCGCCGCTGGGACCCGCGACGCCGCCGCGAGATCGCGTACCCGCCCTGCTCGATGCCGTCCTGTGCTTCAAACTCGACAACCGGCGCCTCGCGCTGGCCCTGGAGGAAGGCGGGGGTGGAGGCGGCGGCAGCCCGTACCGGGCGGAGCATTACGAACGGTGGCACGGCCTGCTCCGAGCCGTACTGGAGCAGCTCCCCGGCCTGGCCGACAGCGACTTCACCGCCCACGCCCTGCTCGCCGCCACGCGGGCCGACCTCGTCGAGCACCTGGCCGGAGAAGAGCGCGTTCCGCGGGAGGAGATGCGGCGGCAACTGGCGAACTTCGTCGCCGCGGTCCTGGCCTCCGGCCCACTGTCGCCAGGGCCGACCGCCGAGGAGTGATCGAGGGTCAGGCGAATTCTTGAGCGGCGGGGCCGCTCGGTGGGTGGGCGAAGAGAAGGTCAGTCGTCGAGGAAGAAGTCATGCTGCTCGGCGGCGTGTTCGTAGCTTTCGAGCCGGATCTGCGTGCGCTGCGGATCGGCGTCCGCCATGGCCTGGAGGAGGGCGGCCGAGAGCACCCCGGGCGCCGCGTACGAGTCGAAGACCAGCCGTGATCCGGTGGAGGCCACCAGCGTCTCGTCGGCCTCCTCGGTCAGCGGGCCGAGCGCCACGTCGGTGATCAGGGCGACCTTGAGGCCGGCGGAGCGGGCCGCGCGGATGGCGCCCAGGGTCTCGTTGGCGTGCCGCGGCATGGCGAAGGCGAGCACCCAGGTGCCGCCGGCCGCCCGCGACTGGAGCAGGGCGTCGTACGCCACGCTCCCGCCGCGCGTCACGGTGCGCACGTCGGGGTGGATGCGCCGCGCCGCGTAGGCGAAGTACTCCGCGAGGGACGCCGAGATCCGCAGGCCGAGGATGGTCAGCGGCACCGAGCGGGCCAACTCGCGGCCGATGTCCAGCACTTGGTCGGTGTCGGCGAGCAGTCGTCTGAGGTGCTCCAGGTTGGAGATCTCCGCGTCCACCGCCGCCTGGAGTTCGTTGCGCCTGATCTCCTCGCGGGCCTCCGGCATGCCCGCGATGGCGCTCAGGGCGATGGGTTGGAGGGCTTCCCGCAGGGCCGGGTAGCCGCTGAAGCCCACCGAGGAGGCGAAGCGGGTCACCGATGGCTGACTGACCCCGACCCGGTCGGCGAGATCCGTGATCGACAGGAACGCCGCCTCGGTGAGGTGGTCGGCGATGTACTGCGCGATGCGCCGCTGACCCGGTGAGAGGCGGTGGCCGCCGAAGAGCGCGAGGACCCTGTCCGTGGGGGCGGGCCCGGCTTCGGAACCCGGCCCTCCCGGCGTGATCGCAGACGCCTGTGCGCGTGCCTGCTGATCTGATGGCACCGGTGTCACTCCTTCTCGTCCCACTCCCGCTCAACATAGCCCAGACGGCGCGGCGCGCAGAGGGTGCGGGCGTCCGTCGAGGCGACGCATCTCAGATACCGGACGGTACGTGGACGCCCCGGAGGGCACGAACCGTCGAGGCCGGGGCGGTGTTTGCGTGAGAACGCTCGTTCTCGTACGCTGTGGAGACGTGAAGAGAACGATCGTTCTCTCCGCTTCACCCTGTCTCGCCACGAGGAGAGCCATGTCCACGAAGCCACCGCTGCCGCCCTTCACCCACGAGTCCGCCGTCCGGAAGGCCCGCCTCGCCGAGGACGCCTGGAACAGCCGCACCCCCGAGACGGTCGCCCTCGCCTACACCCCCGAATCGCGCTGGCGCAACCGCTCCGATTTCGTCACCGGCCGCGCGCAGATCGTGGCCTTCCTGACCCGCAAGTGGGCCAGGGAACTCGACTACCGACTGATCAAGGAAGTCTGGGCGTACGACGGCAACCGCATCGCCGTGCGCTTCGTCTACGAGTGGCGCGACGAAACCGGCGCCTGGTACCGCTCCCACGGCAACGAGAACTGGGAGTTCGACGCCGACGGCCTGATGAGCGCCCGCCACGCCAGCATCAACGACGTGCCCATCGAGGAGTCCGACCGCCTCTTCCACTGGCCGATCGGCCGTCGCCCCGACGACCACCCCGGGCTGACCGACCTCGGGCTCTGACCCGGCCCGTCACCCGACTGCGATGAGATGCGCCGCGCCGGCGCCGGGGCAATGCTGATTGTGTGACCTGGTACGGGGCGACCGGGGGCACCCCGCCGCTGCGGCGCCGGGCTGCCCCCGGCACACCGAGGGGCGGCGGCAGCGGGCCGGGCCGACTGGAACTCGAACTCGCCCAGGCGGCCGTCGCGGCCGTCGAGGCGGTCGGCGGCCACGCCGCCGCGGTCTATCTGCGCTCGTCGACGCCCGACCTGCTCAGGCTCGCCGTCCTCGCGGGCCTGCCGAGCACCCTCTTCCGTCCCTGGTGGCGGGCGCAGGTGAACCGGCCCCTGCCCGTGTCCGAGGTCCACCGGTCGGGACGGGCCATCCACTTCGCGGACGCGGAGGAGGCGATGCGACGCTTCCCCCAGCTCATGGCCGGTCTGCCGTTCCCTTTCGGGGCGATGTACGCGCCGCTCGCCGTCCGGGCGCAGAAGTTCGGGGTGCTGACGGTGCTGCGCCGGGCCACCCCCGGGCGCCCGGTCACCGTCGACGACCGGCACCGGATCCGCACCGCGGCACACCGGCTCGCCGCCGCCCTCGGCGCCCTCGCGGACGAGGGGGTGCCCGTGGAGTGGGAGGGCGAGCCGCTGTCCGTGCAACTCCCCGCGCTCAACGCGCCGCCCGTGCGCACCGGTCGCTGCGGCTGGGACCTGGACGGCGGGGAGTTCACCGCCGACGAGGGGATGCGCGCCGTCCTCGGCCCGGTGCGCGCGGACTCGGCGGGCACCCTCGCGGAGCTGACCGACCGGCTGTCGCCCGAGGACGCCCTCGGGCTGTGGGCGCTGGCCCGGCAGGTCGCCGCGCTGGAGCGCCCCGTACCCCGTCGGATCCGGCTGCGCGGCCCCGAAGGGTTGGCCCACCTGGTCGAGGTCTCCGCCGTCGACACCCGGCTCGACGGATCCCTGGTCGACCTCACCGGCGGCCCGCCGGTGACCGAGGCGAGCGACCGACTGCCGTACGGAGTCCTCTCGCTCGACCGCCTGTGCCGCATCACCTACCTCAACACCAGCGCCGAGACCCTGGTGGGCCGCGCGCGGCCGGACCTGATGGGCCGCGTCCTGTGGGAAGCGCTGCCCTGGCTCGCCCCCGGCTCCCACGAGGACCACTACCGGGCCGCGCTGATCTCCGAGACCGACGCGTCCTTCGTGGCCCGCCGCGCGGAGGGGGAGTGGCTGGAGGTCCGGTTGCACCCCGCCCACGACGGGATGACCGCCACGCTCGCCCCGGCGAAGAGCCCGGACGCCGCGCCGCCCGCGCCGGCCGTCCTCGACCCCGTCGCCCCCGGAGCCCTGTCCGAGCGCTCCAGCGCCCTGTACCGACCGGTCGCCCTCGCCATCGCCCTCACCGAGGCGGTCACGGCCCGGCAGGTCTCCGCCGTGGTGACCGAGGAACTGCTACCGGCCTTCGGCGGCCGTCAGTTGGCGATCTACCTGCTGCACGAGCGGCACCTCTTCCTGGCCTGGGAGACCGGGTTCCCGCACGGCTTCCTCGACCGCTTCGACGGGGTGGGCCTGGACGCCCGGCTGCCCGGCGTCGAGACCCTGACCTCCGGGCGCCCGATCTTCTTCGAGTCCATGGAGCACCTGGCCGCCGCGTACCCCGGCATCCCGCTGGACGCCCACGTCGGCGCCCGGGCCTTCCTGCCCCTGATCGCCTCCGGCCGGCCCGTCGGCTCCTGCATCCTCGGCTTCGACCAGCCGCGCACCTTCAGCTCCGAAGAGCGGACCGTCCTGACCGCCCTCGCCGGGCTGATCGCCCAGGCGCTGGAGCGGGCCCGGCGCTACGACACCGAGGCCGCCGTCGCCCGCGGCCTCCAGGACGTCCTGCTGCCGCACCGACTGCCCACCCTCGACACGGCCGGCACCGTCGGGCGCTACCTTCCGGGCACCCAGGGCATGGAGGTCGGAGGCGACTGGTACGACGTGGTGGAGACCGGTGACCGGATCGCGCTGGTCATCGGGGACGTCCAGGGGCACGGCGTGGCCGCAGCCGCCACCATGGGGCAAGTGCGCAGCGCGGTGCGGGCCTTCGCGCTCAGCGGCCACGACCCCGAGCAGGTGGTCAGCGGCACCAACCGGCTGCTGATCGACCTCGATCCGGGCCAGTTCGCCAGTTGCTGCTACGTCGTCCTCGATCCGGCGACCGGTCGGACCCAGGCCGTACGCGCCGGGCACCCCCAGCCGCTGCTGCGCCACCCGGACGGCCGTACCGAGGTCCTCGACCTGGCCGGCGGGGTCGTCCTCGGCGTCGACCCCGCCGCCGCGTACCCCGTCACCGAGACGGTGCTGGACGCGGGCGCGGTCCTCGCCCTGTACACCGACGGCCTGGTGGAGCGGCCGGGCCAGGACATCGACTCGGGCGTCGAGACCCTGCGCCGTGCCCTCGCCGACTGCGGGGACGGCCCGCTGCACCAGACCGCGGACCTGCTGATCCGCGAGGCACGGCGGAGCGCGGACCGCCCCGACGACATCGCGCTGCTGCTGGCGACGCGTTGGGCGTGAGGGCCCGCCGTGGCTCAAGTGCGGCGGGCGAGGTTCGGAAGTGATCGTTCCGGCGGTCTTGACGCCGTGCGGCGCGCCCTTGCAGGGTCGGCTGCGTGTCTGACAACGCTGTCACGCAACTCTCCACCCGGGAGCCCTCATGCATGACGACCGCACCCTCGTCGAGGCCCGTCTGCGGCGGGTCCTGGACGAACGCGTCCGGCCCGCGATCCACCCCGCGTCCGTACCGCTGGACGTGGCGGTGTGGCACGCCCCCGGTGAACCCGTGCCGGTCCACGAGGGGCTCACGGCCCCGGTCCGGCCCGTCGCGGTGGGCGAGTGGTGGGGCGCCCCCTGGGGGACCAGTTGGTTCCGGGTGACCGGGACCGTCCCCGAAGCCTGGGCGGGCCGCACCGTCGAGGCGCTCCTCGACCTCGGCTTCGACGCCGACCTGCCCGGCTTCCAGTGCGAGGGCCTGGTGTACCGGCCCGACGGGGGCCCCGTGAAGGGGCTCAATCCGCGCAATGCGTGGGTGCGCGTCGGATCGCCCGCGGTCGGCGGGGAGGACGTGCGGCTGCACGTCGAGGCCGCGGCCAATCCGGTGATCCTCGGCGACCGGCCGTTCGCGTTCGCGCCCACCCCGCTCGGCGATCCGCGGACCGCCGGCCACGCACCGCAGTACCGGCTGGGCCGCATGGACCTCGCCGTGTTCGACGAGACCGTGTGGCACCTGGCCATGGACCTGGAGGTGCTCGACGAGCTGATGCGGGAGCTGCCCGTGGACGGCGAACGCCGCCACGAGGTCCTGCGGGCGCTCTCGCGCGCGCTGGACGCCCTCGACCTCCAGGACGTGAACGGCACCGCCGACGCCGCCCGGAGCTTCCTGCGGGGCGTGCTCGGCTCACCCGCCGTGGCGTCCGCCCACCGGATCAGCGCCGTGGGGCACGCCCACATCGACTCCGCCTGGCTGTGGCCGCTGCGGGAGACCGTGCGCAAGGTGGCCCGTACCGCGGCGAACATGACCGCACTGATCGAGGCCACCGCGGACGACGCAGCCACCACAGGTGACGCAGATGACGACGCCGGCGGCCGTTTCGTCTTCGCCATGTCCCAGGCCCAGCAGTTCGCCTGGCTCAAGGAGCACCGGCCCGAGGTGTACGCGAAGGTCACCGCGGCTGTCGCGGACGGTCGCTTCGTGCCCGTCGGCGGCATGTGGGTGGAGTCCGACACGAACATGCCCGGCGCCGAGGCCATGGTCCGTCAGTTCGTCCACGGCCAGCGCTTCTTCCTCGCCGAGTTCGGCGTGGAGTGCACCGAAGCGTGGCTCCCCGACACCTTCGGGTTCGCCGCCGGACTGCCGCAGATCCTGCGGGCCGCGGGCGTCACCCGGCTGCTGACCCAGAAGATCTCCTGGTCCCGGACGAACTCCTTCCCCCACCACACCTTCCAGTGGGAGGGCATCGACGGCACCCGGATCTTCACCCACTTCCCCCCGGTCGACACCTACACCTGTGCCCTCACGGGCGCCGAGGTCGCCCACGCGGCGCGCTCCTTCAAGGAGAAGGGCGCGGCGCGCCACTCCCTGGCCCCCACCGGTTGGGGCGACGGCGGGGGCGGCACCACCCGGGAGATGGTCGCCAAGGCCGCCCGGCTGCGCAGCCTGGAGGGCTCGCCGACGGTCAGGTGGGAGCGCCCCGCCGACTTCTTCGACCGGGCCGAGGCCGAGTACGTCGAACCTCCGGTGTGGGTCGGCGAGTTGTACCTGGAGCTGCACCGCGCCACCCTGACCAGCCAGGCCCGCACCAAGCAGGGCAACCGCCGCAGTGAACACCTGTTGCGGGAGGCCGAGTTGTGGGCCGCGACCGCCGCCGTGCGGACCGGGTTCCGCTATCCGTGCGAGGCCCTGGACCGGCTGTGGAAGACGGTGCTGCTGCACCAGTTCCACGACATCCTGCCCGGCTCCTCGATCGCCTGGGTCCACCAGGAGGCCGAGGCGCAGTACGCGGCGGTGGCGGCCGAACTCGACGCCGTGGTGACCGCTGCCCAGCGCGCCCTCGCGGGCGACGCCGCGGCCGGGGTGCCGCTGGTGTTCAACGCGGCCCCGCACGAGCGCCACGGGGTGCCCGCCGGCGCCGCCGCCCCGGCCACCACCGGCGGCGGCACCCGGCTGACCGCCCGCGACGGCGGCGGATACGTGCTCGACAACGGCCTGTTGGAGGTGGCGATCGACGGCCGGGGCCTTGCCGTCTCCGTCTACGACATCGGCGCCGAGCGCGAGACGGTGGCGCCCGGCGCGGCCGTCGGACTGCTCCAACTCCACCCCGACGCACCCGTGATGTGGGACGCGTGGGACGTGGACGCGTACTACCGCAACACCGTCACCGACCTGACGGGCTTCGACGAGGTGACGCCCGTCATCGAGGGCCTGTCGGCGGGGGTGCGGGTGGTCCGGAGCTTCGGCGAATCCCGCGTCACCCAAACCCTGACGCTGAGCGCGGGCGCCAAGCGCCTCGACGTGGCGACCGAGGTGGACTGGCGGGAGACGGAGAAGATCCTGAAGCTGGCGTTCCCGCTGGACGTGCACGCCGAGCGGTACGCCGCCGAGACCCAGTTCGGCCACGTGTACCGCCCCACCCACACCAACACCAGTTGGGAGGCGGCGAAGTTCGAGGCGTGCAACCACCGCTTCGTCCACCTGGAGGAGGGCGGCTGGGGCGCGGCGGTGGTGAACGACGCCACGTACGGCCATGACGTCAGCCGTACCGTGCGCGCCGGCGAGCGGGGCACGGCGACCGTGGTGCGGGCCTCCCTGCTGCGGGCGCCGCGCTTTCCCGACCCGACGACGGACCGGGGCGTCCACCGCTTCCGACATGCCCTGGTGCCGGGGGCGACGATCACCGACGCGGTGCGCGAGGGCTTTCGCATCAACCTGCCGGAGCGGGTGGTCGTCGGCACCGGACCGGTGGCGCCGCTGGTGACCGTGGACCGGGACGGTGTGGTCCTCAGCGCGGTGAAGCTCGCGGACGACGGCAGCGGCGACGTGGTCGTACGGCTCTACGAGGCGCGCGGCGGGCGGGCCCGGGCCGCGGTCGCCCTGGGCTTCGACGCCGCCGACGTACGGGCGGCCGACGCCTTGGAACGCCCGTTGGCGAACCGGGGCCCGGTGGAGCGCACGGGGCGCGACGTGACGGTGGAGCTGCGCCCCTTCGAGTTCGTCACCCTGCGGTGCGTACGGGAGCCGGCGCAGGGCGCGGACGGCTGACGGGCTCGACGCCGCGCCCCCGCACTGCTGCGAGGCGGTGCGGGGGCGCGGGGCGGATCCTCAGCGGCGCAGCGTCAACGCGTTCTCCCCGTAGGTGATGACGTGGGGGATGGGCAGTCCGCGGGAGAGGTCCAGCTCGACCATGGCGGCCTCGCCGCGCGCAGCGCCGGGGACGAAGGCGCCGGAGTTCGCACGTCCGCTGCTGGTCCAGGAGTGCACGCGGTCGTCGCAGGTCGCGATGGTGCCGTCGGTGTCGGCCCGGGTGCCGGCCTGGAGCGCCTTGACGCCGATCAGGACGGGTCCGGAGCGGAGCGAGGAACAGCGGTAGGTGCCGGTGAGGGTGACGGCGCCGTCCTTCGCGAGGCGTGCGACGGGGTCGACGGTGATGGTGTCGGGGGCGAACTGCGCGCTGGCGGTGCCGGGCGTCAGCCCGGTCGCGAGGGCGGCGGCGAGGGTGAGCGACGTCAGGAGTGCGCCGCGTCGAGCGTTGATCATGCCGACCCAACGAGCCGGATCACACGCGGTGTCGAAGCCCCGAGCAGCCGGGTGAATCGTTTGATCATCGCTCGGTTGTTGCATTCGAGGCCGGTCTCGATGCTTCTCGGTGCTTCTTGATGGCCGGGTCAAGAAATGAACAAGCCAAGTGGGGGTGACGGAAAATCATGCAGAGGATCCCCTTCGGGTGATTAACTTCCTTTCGCTCTTGGTAATCCTGGGCGGGGCGTGGTAAAGGCTCATCGGGGGTGCCCCCATGGCATATGCCAGCGGCTGTTGAGTTTCGACGTCCTCCGGGGGCGACGGACTCGTGCGTAACCCGGATGAGTGTTTTCTCCCCCACTTGTTGATGAGTAGGGTGTGGTCCCGCCGCCAGTGATCCACAGGGATCCGGTCGCATTCCGCCGGGCCGTGACCAGGCCCGGAATGCACGGAAGGACGGCGGCATCCGGGGGAACGGGGGAGGAGAACGTGCCTGCTGGCTCATTCGGCGGACAGTACGTGTGGCACCCGGCGGCCGACGACCACGAGCTCGCCCGCGCCTGCATCGACGTCAAGGCCGGGCGCTACCTGGGCGCCCAACGCGTGCTCCAGGACGCCCGCGACGACTTCGGCACCCGTGCCCACCGCTCCCTCGTCCTCGCCTCCGAAGCCGCCGACTCGGACCTGGCCGAGCGCTGGCTCGCCGAGGAGCCCGGCCCCGAGTCCGCGCTGCTGTGGGCCAGGGTCGCCATGCTCAGGGCGCTGCGGGCGGCCGACGCCGGCGACGCCCACACCGGCACCCTGCTGGGCATCGCCGAATCCGCCTGCGAACGCGCCGCCCGGCTGTACCCGCGCGACCCCACGCCCTGGGTCTCCCAGTTGGCCCTCGCCCGCATCCGGCGGTCCCACCACCCCGCGCCCCCAGGACTGCTCACCGCGCCCCCGGGTCCCTGGCCGCAGTTCGCCCGCGTCCTGCGGCTCGACCGCTTCCACCGCGAAGCCCACCACCGCTTCCTGGCCCACTTCTTCGCCCGGCACGGCGGCACCGCCAGCGCGCGCTGGGACGTGGCCTCCTACCTCAGCCACCGGGCGCCGGTCACCTCGCCGCTGCGACTGCTGCCGCTGGTCACCCTCGTCGAGGAGTACGACCCCGCGTCCCTCCTCGCGTACCGCACCTGGCGACAGCCCCAGTGGGTCTCCGCCGCGCTGCACGGCTACCGCAACTGGCTGCCCGAGGTGCCCCGTTATCCCTTCACCCCGGTGCTGGACCTGTCCTACCTGGCGCACGCCCTCTACATGTCGAGACGGGAGGCGGAGGCGCGCGAGGTGCTGGGGGCGATGGGGCCGTACGCCGCACGGATGCCGTGGAGCGCCTTCGGCGACCCCGCGGAGCAGTTGACCAAGGCGAGGCGTGCGCTCGGGCTCGCCGTCCCCGCCTCATGACCAGCAGCCCCACCCGCGGAAGGGAGCGGAGCGTGTCCGGAGGTACGACGTCCGTCGGGTCGAAGCGCCGTCACCGGGGCGACGGGACCGTCACCCTCGACGACGACGCGACGCTGCACGCGATGGGATATCCGCGAAAACTCACCCGACGGTTTCGCGCCTTCGACAATTTCGCCATCTCCTTCACCATCATCAACGTCATTTCGGGCATTTTCTCCGCCTTCGGGTTCGGAATGGTGGCGGGCGGCCCGCTGGTTCTGGTGTTCGGCTGGATCGGAGTGTCGATCATGGTGCTCTTCGTCGGCGCCGCGATGGCCGAGATCGCCTCCGCGTACCCCACCAGCGGGGCGCTGTATTTCGCCGCCGGAAAACTCGCCAAACGCCACCGCGGCGCCTGGTCCTGGTACACCGGATGGCTGAACTTCGTCGGCCAGGTCGGCGGCACCGCCGCCACCGCCTACGCCGCCGCCACCTTCATCCAGGCGTTCGTCGTCATGCAGTGGCCGCCCTACCAGGTCACCGGAGCGCGCACGGTCGCCATCACCGCGCTGATCCTGCTCCTCCAGGCGCTCGCCAACACCTACACCGTGCGGCTGGTCGCCACCGTCAACCGCATCTCGGTCTGGTGGCTGGTCGGCGGAGTCGCCGTCATCGTCGGCTGCCTCGCCTTCATCCCCGCGCACCACCGACCGGTGTCGTTCTCCGCCCACTTCATGAACGGCACCGGATTCACCAGCGCCGTCTACGCGGGCATGCTCGGCCTGCTGGTGACCAGTTGGACCTTCACCGGCTTCGACGGCAGCTTCCACATGTCGGAGGAGACCGTGCACGCCACCCGCAGCACGCCCCGCGGCATCATGCGGGCCATCGGCTGCTCCGCCGTGGCCGGACTGGTCCTCATGCTCGCCCTGGTGCACTCGATCCGGGACTACTCCGCCGCCGCGAACTCCTCAGCGCCCCCCGTGCACGTCCTCGTCGACGCCCTCGGAATGGGCGTCGCGAAACTGCTGCTCCTGGTCGTCATCGGGGCCATGCTCTTCTGCGGACTCGCCAACATGACCAGCAACGCCCGACAGATCTTCGCCTTCTCCCGCGACGGGGCCATGCCCGGATCCCGGCACTGGCACAGCGTCAACCCCCGCACCCGCACCCCCGTCAAAGCGGTCTGGCTGGCCGCCGGCTGCTCACTGACGCTCACCGTGCCCGGCTGGTGGTCCCACACCGTCTTCGCCGCCATCGTCAGCGTCAACGTCGTCGGCATGTACCTCGCCTACGGCGTGCCCATCTTCCTCAGGCTTCGCCTCGGCGACGAGTTCCGGCCGGGCCCCTGGAACCTGGGCCGCTGGGGGCGGCCGGTCGCCGCGATCGCGGTGGTGTGGATCGCGCTCAGCAGCCTGTTGTTCGTGCTGCCGCACAGCTCGCCCATCACCCCCACCACCTTCAACTACGCACCGATCGCACTGGCCGTGGTGCTGCTGATAGCCACCGTGTGGTGGCTGGCCACCGCACGAAGACGCTTCCAGGGCCCCGTCAGCTACGGCAGCCCCGACGAGGTGGCCGCCATGGACCTCATCTGACTCCGGGCCCCGCATCCCGCAGCACCCCGGCCGCGACCGCGGCGCCCCTCCGACGCCCCCGTGACGTCCCCTTTAGCGTCTTTCAGCGTTTTTAGCGTTTTTGAACATCCTTTAACGTCCTTTAACGTCCGAAAGGAACCGCTTGCCATGACGAACCCGATCTCCCGGGTCCAGGAGGACACCGGCCTCACCGTCACCAGCGCCACGCAGGAGGAGTGGCAGCAGATCGCCGAATGGGCCGCCGCCGAGGGCTGGAACCCCGGCAACGACGACGTCGCCTGCTTCCACGCCACCGACCCCGCGGGCTTCTTCCTCGGCCGCATCGACGGACAGCCGGTCTCCGCCGTCTCCATCGTCACCTACTCGCAGTCCTTCGCCTTCCTCGGCTTCTACCTCGTGCGGCCCGACCACCGCGGCCGGGGCATCGGCCTCGCGACCTGGCGCGCCGCCCTCCCGCACGCCGGGACGCGGCTGATCGGCCTCGACGCCGTCCCCGCCCAACAGGACAACTACCGGCGCTCCGGCTTCACCGCCTCCTACAGCACCGTGCGGTACGGCGGCAGCCCGTTGCGCACCGGGAGCATCGCCCCCGGCGTCGTCCCCGTCACCCCCGAACTGCTGGACGCGATCGCCGCGTACGACCGGGACTGCTTCCCCGCCGAGCGCCGCGACTTCCTCGCCCGCTGGCTCACGGCGCCCGGGCACACGGCGTACGCCCGGCTGCGGGACGGGCGGATCACCGGCTACGGCGCGATCCGGCCCGGCCGCGACGCCCACCGGATCGGCCCGCTGTTCGCGGACGGCCGGGAGGACGCCGAGGCGCTGTTCGACAGCCTCACCGCGCACCTCGCGGCGGAGGAGCCGGTCGCGGTCGACATGCCCGAGGCGCTCCAGGACGCCGCGGCGCTGGCGAGCGCACGCGGTCTGACGCCCCAGTTCCCGACCGTCCGCATGTACACCGGGCCCGCGCCCGCCGTCCGTACCGACCGGGTCTTCGGCGTCACCACCCTCGAACTGGGCTGACCGCCCACCCCTGACCCCTGCCTCCGCCCCCGCCGCCGGCCGTCACCGGGCCGCCGGCGCGGGTGCGGAGGCCGGCGCCCCGTAAGGCGCCGGGGTCTGCCCGGGAGTCGGGGGCGTCTGCTGCTGCGGCGGGGAGACCGGCGGCGGAGTCGTCGTCGGAGGCTGCTCGCCGGGCGTCGTCGGCGGGGTGGTGGGCGGTGACGCCGGCGGCGTCGTGGGCGACTCGCCGGGCGGCGTCGACGGCGGTGCGGAGACGCAGTTCGGCGGCGTCGCCTGCCCGGAACCCGTGGGACACGTCGACGGCAGACTCTGCGCCGGCGGAGACGTCTTCTGGTCCTTCCCGCCGTCCGAACCGGTCGGCCGGGTGAACCAACTGTTGCCGTCCTCGTCGTAGACGACGAGCTCGCCCAGCGGCTGCGGAGCCGGCTCCACGACCACGACCATCTTCGCGTCGTACCCCGGCCAGGCGCCGCCCGTGGTCTTGGGCGACTTCTGCGCGACCGGCGGGGTGAGCGGATTGCCGCAGGCACAGCGCACCCGCGGCACGCCCCGGTCGTCCACCAGCACGGCCGTACCCGCCTGGAGCACCGCCTGGTAGGAGGTGGCCGAGCCGTTGCGCCACCCGTGGTTGGTCACCCGGGTGTCCATGCGCAACTGCACCGGCGTCAGCGCCCGCAGATAGTCGGGCACCTTGTCCGGCGCGATGCCCTGCACGGACGCGAACGCCTTGTTCTTGTCCTGGTTGGCCGTCAGATAGTTGATCTGCTGCTCCACGTCGCAACTCGACACGTCCTGCGTGCCCCCGTACAGCCCCGGCGTCCCGCCCTGCACCGCGCTGACGGTGTTGCCGCCCTGGGGCGGAGCGCTGGGCTGCGCGGTGGACGTCGGGGGAGTGCTCTGCTTCGCGGTCGACTGGGTGTACGGATCGGGGCCGGTGTCCCCCGCGGCCTGGAGGAACACCTCGCTCTGCCCGCCGCCGCCCGAGTTCCCCTGGAGGGTGAGGACCAACGTCAGGGCGATCACCGCGAGCAGACCCACGATGAGCAGGACGAGCCGCGGGGTGGAACGCCACCACGGCCGGCTGCCGTCCCCCGACCCTCCGCCGCCCGTCCCGCCGCCGTCGAACGAGCCTCCGCCACCAGAACCTCCGCCACCAGAACCGCCCCCTCCGGGGGGTTCGGACGGCGGAGTCGACCCCCGGCCGCCCTCCGAGTCGGAGAGCGGTCCGGACGGCGGACCGGTGGGACGTTCGGACGTCGGAGGTTCGGCGCTCACGGGCTCTTCCCCAGCTCGGAAGTGGTGCACACACGATGCGGCGGGCAGGCGGCGCCGGGGCGGCGGCCCGGAAGCGGGACCGGTCCGTACGTCCCCAGCCCCTCTGCGCCATTGTGTGCGCCGCGCCCCGGGCATCCGCAAACGGACATCAGCCGTCGGCGCTACGCGGTCGGCCCCCTTCGGCGCGCGCCGCGCCCCCGCGCTGCCTAGCGTGACAGCGTGAGCCACTCCGCCCCCTCCGACTCCCGCGCCCACGGGCTCATCGGACCCGCGGCCCACGGCTGGACGCAAGCCTTCCTCGCCGTGGCCGCCGCCCTGGTGACCACGCTCGCCACCGCGGCGCTCGGGCTGTGGGCGGCCGGTGCGACAGAGCTGCCAGGCGGCGCCTTCCCCACCGTCGTCGCCGCGGTGGCCGTCCTGGCGATCGGCGGCACCGTGGACCTGACGGGGAACGCGGGCCCGCTCAGCGCGACCGGCGTCGAACTCACCGTGGTCCCGCTCTCCGTCACCCTCGCGGGCGCCCTCGTACTGGCCCGTTCCTTCCTGCGGCCCCTGCGCCTGCGGGCGGTCGCCGGGACGCGGGAACTGCTCGGCTGGGCCGCCCGACTGGGCGTGCTGTGGGCGATCGTCCTCGTCGGGCTCGCCGCCGTGGCCCGTCACTCCTTCGCCGTCACCCCCGCCGGCACCGTCTCCGAGATCGCCGACCTGCTCGGCATCTCCGCCGAAGCGGGCTTTCGGGCGGACGTGCCGCTCACCCTCCTGTACGGGCTGCTGTGGCTGGCCGCCCTGCTCGCCCTCGCCCTGCTGGCCTCCCGACGGTCACCGCTGCCCGCCCCACTGGTGCGCTTCCACGCCGCGGTGCGCCCGGCAGCCCACGCCATGGTCACCCTCCTGCTGGTGTACGTGGCCGCCGCCCTGGTGGTCGCGGCGGTGGTGGCCGCCACCCGGGGGCACGCGGTGCAGACCGTGGCGGTCGTCCTGCTCGGACTGCCGAACCTCGCCTGGCTGGCCATGACCTTCGGCCTCGGCGCGTCCTGGGACGGCGCGGCCGAAGGCCCCTTCGGGCTGCCGATGCCCAAGGCCCTCGACGCGGTGCTGCGCACCCCCGGCGGCACCACCGTCGACCTGCGCTCCCTCTCCGCGGAGGACGGTCGCGCCTGGTGGCTGCTCGTCGCCTTCGCCGTGCTGATGTCGGCCGCGGCCGTCTCCGCGGCGCTGCGCACGCCCGCCCCCCTGCGCGCCTGGCACCACGCCTTCCGCATGGCGGTGGCGCTGGTCCTCACCGTGCTGATGGTCTCCTTCCTGTGCCGGGTCGACGTCAGCTACGGACTGTCGCTGTTCGGCCTCGGCGACGTCGGCGGCCAACTCGCCGCCCGGGTGCACCTGCTGCCCCACTGGGGTACGGCGCTGGGCGCGGCGGCGCTGTGGGGGCTGGTCACCGGGCTCCTGGCCGGCCTGCTCGCCGGGGCGGTCCGCAGCCGCCGGTCCGCCCCGCCGGGCTGACCCTCACACCGGCAGGCCGGGAAGGACCGGGCGCGCCCAGGCCGGCGGCGCCGGCGGTGCGCCGGGGCGCTCGGGGGCGTCGACGAGGGGGACCACCCGGGACGGTGCCCGCGCGCCGCGGCTCGCCGCCGCCCGCAGCGCCGCGACGAACCGTCCGCAGGTGTCGAACCGGTCGTCCGGGCTCTTGGCCAACGCCCGTGCGATCACCGGGTCCACCGCGGACGGCAGATCCGGGCGCCGCGCGGTCAGCGGCGGCGGCGGGTCGAACTGGTGCGCCCACAACAGGGCCATGTCGTCGTCGCGTTGGAACGGCGGCGCCCCGGCCAGGATCTCGTACACCACGCAGGCGAAGCCGTACACGTCGCACCGGCCGTCCACCGGGCGTCCGGAGATCTGCTCCGGCGCCACGTAGTCGAGCGTGCCGACGAACTGGCCCACCGTCGTGAACCCGGTCAGCGACAGCGACTTCTTCGTCAGCCCGAAGTCGGTCAGATAGACGTGCTCGGGGTGGTCGCTGTCGGTGCCCTCCGCGACCAGCACGTTCCCCGGCTTCACGTCCCGGTGCACCAGGTCGTGGTCGTGCGCCGCGTCGAGCGCGGAGGCGACCTGGGCGGCGATCCGCATCGCCTTGGGGAAGGGCAGCGGCCCCTCGCGGTTCAGCAGCGCACGCAGGTCCTGCCCGGGGACGTAGCGCATCGCGATGTACAGCAGGCCCTTGGCCTCGCCGGCTTCGAAGACCGGCACGATGTGCGGATGGTCGATGGCCGCCGCCACCCGCGACTCATGGGTGAACCGCTTGCGGAAGGTGTCGTTGCGGGCGAGTTCGGGCGCGAGCAGCTTCAACGCGACCGTACGGTCCAGCCGCAGGTCCCGGGCCCGGTACACCACCGCCATGCCGCCGCGGCCGACCTCCTCGTCGATCCGGTAGCCGGCGATGCGCCGCCCGAGCAGGTCCGAAGGGCGGCCGGACACCGGGTCGACGTCCCCGGCCACGTCCCGGTCGCGGTCCCGGGCCATCAGGGCTCACCGCCCACCCGGGTGGGCGGGTGGCCGTCGGAGTCCGGGCGCCACGGCCTGGTCGGCTCGTCGCGTTCGGCGGACCCCTCGTCCGTACCCGCCCCCTCGCCGAAGTCGGAGCCGGACCCCTCTCCGTACCCCTCGTCCGTACCCGCCCCCTCGTCGGAGTCGGAGCCGGGTTCGTCGGACCAGTCGTCGTCCGGCCCCCGGTCGCGCTCGTACCGGTCGTCGTGCGAGGACCTGCGGTCGCTCCACGACTGCTGCTCGTCCCACGATTCCTCTTCGTCCCAGGACTCCTGCCCGCCGGTGGACTCCCACTCCTCGGCGGACCCCCGCTCACCGCCCGGTCCGTGCGCCCGCCCATCCGTCGGCGGCTTCGAGACCGCGAAGGTGCTCAGCCGGCTGCCGTCGCCGTACACCCAGCGCTCGTGCTCCGCCTCGTACAGCCACACCGACTCCCCGTCGACCACCACCCCCACGCGCACCCCCCGGGTGCGGCGTCGGAAGGTCTCGCGGTCGATCCGGCCCTCCGCGAGGTCGTCCACGGCGCTGCGGTAGCGCCCGACGGACTCCGCGACCTTCGCCAAGTGGGGGCGCTGGTCCGCCGTGCGGGTGAGGGGGCGTCCGGTGGCCGGCGGCGCCTGCGGCACGGCGACCAGCAGTCGCCCGTCGACCCACGCTGACCAGCCGTTCGCGCACACGATCCGGCCCCAGTCGCCCCGGCGGTCCGCCAGTTGCACCGGCAGCAGCGGATCGAGGACGTCCGTGGGCCGGGAGTCGTCGGGGGACTCCCAGGCGGACAGCCCCTCGGGCGGCACCACGTGCGTGGGCTCGAACGGCTCCCGGGCGCTGTGGGCGTGGTCGGCGGCGCACACGGCGTTACTTCCGCATCACCGCGGGCTCCTGACGGCGCAGGAGCAGAGTGACCAGCCAGCCGTACAACACGGACAGCACCACCATCATCCCCATGTCCAAGAGCCACACCGACACCGAGTGCTGGAAGAGCGGATCGGACGTCAGGCTCCCCGGCACCAGCTGGGAAAGCCCGATCGTGGACGCCATCGCCCCCAGCGCCCACCGCGCCGGCACCAGCCACGCCAGCTGCTCCGCCACCAGCAGGCCGGACAGCTTCAGCAGCGCACCGCAGAACACCACCTGGACGATGGCGAGGAGGACCAGCAGCGGCATGGTGACCTCCTCCTTGCGCACCAGCGCGGAGATCAACAGCCCCAGCATCATCGCCGTGAAGGACAGCAGGGCCACCGCCAGGGTGAGTTCCAGCAGCGGTGGGAGGAGCACCCCGCTGCCGCCCGGCGTGTTGAGCGTCACCCCCGCGAGCCCCACCAGGGTGAGCACCACCGCCTGCACCACGGTCACCGTCCCCAACACCACCACCTTGGACATCAGATACGCGGACCGCGACAGCCCCACCGCCCGCTCCCGCTGGTAGATCACCCGCTCCTTGACCAACTCCCGCACCGCGTTCGCGGCGCCCGTCAACACCCCGCCCACACACAGGATCGACAGCGCGTTGAGCGCGGTCTGCGCGGTGAGCGCACTGCCCGCGAGCGCCCTGGCCATCGCACCCATCACGAACGGAAGCGCGATCATCACCACCAGGAACGTGCGGTCCGCGCTCAGCGCCCGCGCATAGCGCCGCACCAGCGTCCACAGCTGCGCACCCCAACTCTGCGGCTCGATCGGCGGCGGCAGCGCCGTCTCCAGCGTCCCGCCGATCGGCGTCCGGGGCTGCACGGAGGCGTCCGAGATGTACCGACGGTGGTACGGAGAAGCGCGGTACGCCCCCGCCCAGTCCCGCTCCCGGTCGTTCTCGAACGCCTCGAACGCCGCGGGCCACTGCTCGTGGCCGAAGAAGTCCAGCGCCTCGTCCGGCGGACCGTAGTACGCGATCCGGCCGCCCGGCGCCAACACCAGCAGCCGGTCGCACACGTCCAGGCTCAACACGCTGTGCGTCACCACCACCACGGTCCGCCCGTCGTCCGCCAGCGAGCGCAGCATCTGCATCACCGAGCGGTCCATTCCCGGGTCGAGACCGGAGGTGGGTTCGTCCAAGAAGAGCAGCGACGGCTTGGTCAACAGCTCCAGCGCGACGCTGACGCGTTTGCGCTGGCCGCCGGAGAGCGAGTGGACGTGCTGGTCGGCACGGTCTTGCAGGCCCATTTCGCGGATCACCTCGGCGACCCGCTCCCGCCGCTCGGTGGGCGCCGCGTCCTGCGGGAAGCGCAACTCGGCCGCGTACCCGAGGGCCGCCCGCACGGTCAGCTGGGTGTGCAGGATGTCGTCCTGCGGAACGAGCCCGATGCGCCGTCGCAGTTCCGCGAAGTCGTGGTAGAGGTCCCGGCCGTCGTACCAGACCGTGCCGCGGTCCGCGGGGCGCAGCCCGGTCAACGCGTTCAGCAGGGTCGACTTGCCGGCGCCGCTCGGCCCGACCACGGCGAGCAGACACTTCTCGCCGACGGGGAACGACACCGCGTCGAGCAGCGTCTTGCGGCCCCGGTCGACGGTGACGGTCAGGTCCTGCACGTCGAGGCCGACCTCACCGGTGTCCACGTACTCCCGCAGCTCGTCACCGACGAGGCAGAAGGCGGAGTGCCCGATGCCGACCACGTCACCGGGGCCCACCGCGGCGACGGAGACGGGCTCGCCGTTGAGGAACGTGCCGTTGTGCGAGTCGAGGTCGACGATCTCGTACGCCCCGTCGGGGCCCGTCCGCAGCTCGGCGTGGTGACGGGAGACGGTCAGGTCGTGCACCTGCAGGTCGTTGTCCGTGGATCGCCCGATCCGCACCGTGCGCGCCGGCAGCCGATGCACCGACGTCGGGGCGCGGAAGGTGTGGGTGGCGCCCGGCCTCGCCACCGGCAGCTGCGCCCGCGGCGGGGGAGGGCCGACGAGCACCGCGCGGGGGCCGTCGGCGGCGCTGCCGAAGCGCAGCTCGCTGCCCGGGCCCACCTCCCAGGACCGCACCCGCGCTCCGTCGGCGAACGTGCCGTTGGTGCTGTGCTCGTCCTCGACGGTCCAGTGACCGTGCTCCGTCCGCAGGACCGCGTGGTGCCAGGAGACCCGGTCGTCGTCGATGACGATGTCGCTCAGCGGGTCGCGCCCGACGTGATAGACGCGGCTCGGACTCATCACCGTGGAACCCTCGTCCGTTTCGATGACGAGCTCGGGGGCGGCGGGCGCGGCGTGGCGCTCTGCCATGCCTCGATTCTATCGGCGCACCCCCCGCCGCGCCTGTGGGCGGCGGGAGGTGCGCCGACAGGCGCGCGGGGCTCAGTCCCCGAGGTACGCCAGGGTCGGATGGGCCGCCGTGTACGCGTCCACCAGCCGACGGGCCGCAGCCACCGAGTCGACCAGCGGATGCAGGGCGAACGCGGCCACCGCCCGGGCCCGCGAGCCGGTCTCCGCCGCGGCCAGCACCTCGCGCTCCACTGCCTTCACCGCGCCCACCAGGGCGCCGGCGTGCGCGGGCAGCGGGGCCGCCGCGAGCGGGTGCGCCCCGTTCGCGTCCACCGTGCAGGGCACCTCCACCACCGCGTCCGCGTCCAGCAGCGCCAGGGCGCCCCGGTTGCGCACGTTGAGGATCAAGGTGGTGCGGCGGTCGTGGGCGATGGCGTGCATCAGGGCGAGGGCGACCTGCTCGTACCCCCCGGACTCCAGATCCGCGCCGTCGCGCTCGCCCGCGCCCGCCGCCTCGCGGTTGTGCGCCATGTACGTGGCCTCCCGCTCGGCGCGGGTGCGGTCCCAGGTCGCCAGCGCCGGCGCGGCACCGCGCTCCATCTCCGCGTAGAATCGGGACTGTTGGGCGTCGAGGAAGGCGCCGCGGGTCTGCTCGGCCTCCCGGTAGGCCCGTACCGTCTCCCGGTTGAAGTAGTAGTAGTGCAGGTACTCGTTGGGGACCGCGCCCAGGGTGGCGAGCCACTCGGGACCGAAGAGCTTGCCCTCCTCGAAGGAGCCGAGCAGATCGGGGTCGGCGAGCAGTCGGGGCAGCACGTCCTCGCCCCCCACGCGCACCCCGCGCAGCCAACCCAGGTGGTTCAGCCCCGCGTAGTCGAAGAACGCGGTGTCCGGGTCCACCCCCAGCACCCGGGCCACCCGCCGGCCCAGCCCCACCGGCGAGTCGCAGATCCCGATGACCCGCCCGCCGAGGTGACGGGCCATCGCCTCGGTCACCAGGCCCGCCGGATTGGTGAAGTTGATGACCCAGGCGTCGGGGGCGACGGCCGCGATGCGCCGTGCGACGGCGCGGGCCACCGGGACCGTGCGCAGCCCGTACGCGATGCCGCCGGCGCCCACCGTCTCCTGACCGAGCACGCCCTCGTCGAGCGCGATCCGCTCGTCGGCCGCCCGACCCGAAAGCCCTCCGACCCGGATCGCGGAGAACACGAAGTCCGCGCCCCGCAGCGCCTCGTCGAGGTCACCGGTCACCGACACCGCGGGTGCGTCGGGCACCCCCGCCGCCTGGTCGGCGAGGACCCGCGCGATGGCGGACAGCCGGCCCGCGTCCACGTCGTACAGGACCACCTCGGTGACCCGCCCCGCCCCGCGGTCGGCGAGCAGCGCCCCGTACACCAGCGGCATCCGAAAACCCCCGCCGCCCAGGACCGTGAGCCTCATGCCGAAACCGCCTTCCTACTGCGCGTCGCCGCGTTCGCTGTGGCCGATGAGATAGGCCAGGTCCGGGTAGTCGACCACGAAACCGTCCCCGTCGACCTCGATGTCGCGCCGGAAGTCCCCGGAGGCGTACCGCAGCAGCGCTCCGCCGTCCTCCGTCGTCTCCAGCCGGGCGTACGTCTGGGCGGACGGGGAGACCGTCAGATCGGGCACCGACACCCACGCCATGCGGAACTCCCGCTCGACGCCCGGCGCCTGCGTCGATCCGGTGCCCTCCGCGCCCTCGGGGCGGTGCAGTCCGTGCCGCAGCACGGGCATCGTGTTCGTCAGCGGGCACAGGCCCAGATCGCAGTCGAGCGCGCCGTCGAGGTCCGGCCGCGGTGCGCCGTCGACGCTCCAGCGGCCGTCGTCGTCGCGCCTCAGCACCAGGGTGCGCACCCCCTCCGCGGACTCCGCGGTCACCGTGAGCTCACGGGTCACGAAGGCGTCGCCGGTGCGCAGCTCGTAGGAGATCCAGTACGGCTCCGGGGAGATGCCCACGGCCCGTCCACGCGCGGTCAGGGCGCCTTCCGCCACGGTGACCCAGGCGGTCTCGTACCCCTGGTTGTCGACGACTTCCCAGGTCAGCACATGTGAGGTGGTCATGTGCCCAGACTAACGAGCCGGCGGCGGCAAGCCGGCGGTGTCAGCGGGGGCGCTCGAAGGCATCGAGGATCCGCTGCGCCGCCCGGGTGGCCGTGAGCGTGCCGTCGCGCACGCCGCGCTCCAACTCCGGCACGAGCTCGCGCACGGCGGGGTGGCCGTGCAACCGCTCCGTCAGCGCGTCGCGCACCATCGACCACGCCCAGTCCACCTGTTGGTCACGGCGCTTGGCCGTCAGCCGCCCGCTGGACGCCAGCAGCGCCCGGTGCTGCTCCACCCGCTCCCACACGGTGTCCAGACCGCTGGACGCGCGGGCGCTGCAGGAGAGCACTGGCACCGTCCATGCGGCGTCCGCGGGGCGCATCAGGCGCAGCGCGCCGGCGAGTTCGCGCGCGGCCGAGCGGGCGTCTCGCTCGTGCGGCCCGTCGGCCTTGTTCACCGCGATCACGTCGGCCAACTCCAGCACGCCCTTCTTGATGCCCTGGAGCTGGTCCCCGGTGCGGGCCAGCGTGAGCAGCAGGAAGGTGTCGACCATGTGGGCGACCGCCGCCTCCGACTGGCCCACGCCCACGGTCTCGACGAGCACCACGTCGTACCCCGCGGCCTCCATCACCACCATCGTCTCGCGGGTCGCCCGCGCCACCCCGCCGAGGGTCCCCGCCGACGGCGAGGGGCGGACGAACGCGGAGGGGTCCGTGGACAGCCGCTCCATCCGCGTCTTGTCGCCGAGGATGGACCCCCCGGTGCGGGTGGACGACGGGTCGACGGCGAGCACGGCCACCCGGTGGCCGAGCCCGGTGAGCATCGTGCCCAGGGCGTCGATGAACGTCGACTTGCCCACGCCCGGCACCCCGCTGATGCCGATCCGACGGGCCGCGCCGGTGTGTGGCAGCAGTTCGGTGAGCAACTCCTGGGCGAGCGCGCGGTGATCGGGCCGGCGGGACTCCACGAGGGTGACCGCCCGCGCGACGTGCGCCCGCGACCCGGACCGCACCCCCTTCACATAGCCGTCGAGATCGATCTTCACTGGCTTCATGGGCATCCCGCCGTGGCCTACGCGCCGTGGCCGAGCGCGGCGGCCAGCTTCTCGACCAGGTCGTGCGCGGCGTCCGGGATCACCGTGCCGGGCGGGAACACCGCCGCGGCGCCCGCCTCGTGCAGCGTCTGCACGTCCTGCGGCGGAATCACCCCACCGACCACGATCATGATGTCCTCCCGCCCCTCGGCCGCCAACTCCGTGCGGAGCGCGGGCACCAGCGTGAGGTGGCCGGCGGCCAGCGACGAGACGCCGACGATGTGCACGTCGGCCTCCACCGCCTGCCGCGCCACCTCGGCCGGCGTCTGGAACAGCGGGCCCACGTCCACGTCGAACCCGAGGTCGGCGAAGGCGGTGGCGATCACCTTCTGCCCCCGGTCGTGCCCGTCCTGGCCCATCTTGGCCACCAGGATGCGCGGCCGACGGCCCTCCGCCTCCTCGAACCGGTCCACCAGCGCCCGGGTGCGCGCCACCGACGGGGAACCGTCCACTTCGCCTCGATACACACCGGAGATGGTACGGATCTGCCCCGCGTGCCGTCCGTACACGCTCTCCAGGGCGTCCGAGATCTCCCCGACGGTCGCCTTCGCCCGCGCCGCGTCCACCGCGAGGGCCAGCAGGTTGCCCTCAAGTCCGGACCCGCCGCTGCCGCCCGCCGCCCGGGTCAGCGCGTGCAGGGCGTCCTGGCAGACGGCCTCGTCGCGCTCCTCCCGTAGCCGCCGCAACTTCTCGATCTGCTGCGCCCGCACCGAGGAGTTGTCGACCTTCAGCACCTCGATCTGCTCGTCGGAGGCCACCCGGTACTTGTTGACGCCCACGACGGGCTGCCGGCCGGAGTCGATCCACGCCTGGGTGCGCGCGGCGGCCTCCTCGACCCGCAGCTTCGGAATGCCCGCGTCGATGGCCCGCGCCATGCCGCCGGCCTGCTCGATCTCCTCGATGTGCTGCCAGGCGCGGCGCGCCAGGTCGTGGGTGAGGCGTTCGACGTACGCGCTGCCGCCCCACGGGTCGATGACCCGGGTCGTACCGGACTCCTGCTGGAGCAGGATCTGGGTGTTGCGGGCGATCCGGGCGGAGAAGTCCGTCGGCAGGGCCAGCGCCTCGTCCAGCGCGTTCGTGTGCAGCGACTGGGTGTGCCCCTGGGTCGCCGCCATCGCCTCCACACAGGTGCGGGTCACGTTGTTGAAGACGTCCTGGGCCGTCAGCGACCAGCCCGAGGTCTGCGAATGGGTGCGCAGCGAAAGCGACTTGGGGTTCTTCGGGTCGAAGGTGCGTACCAGCTTCGCCCACAGCAGGCGCGCCGCCCGCAACTTGGCGACCTCCATGAAGAAGTTCATCCCGATCGCCCAGAAGAACGACAGCCGGGGCGCGAACGCGTCCACGTCCAGACCGGCGCCGATGCCCGCGCGCAGGTACTCCATGCCGTCCGCGAGGGTGTACGCCAACTCCAGGTCGGCCGTCGCCCCGGCCTCCTGTATGTGGTAGCCGGAGATGGAGATGGAGTTGTAGCGCGGCATCCGCTGGGAGGTGAAGGCGAAGATGTCGGAGATGATCCGCATCGAGGGGCCCGGCGGATAGATGTAGGTGTTGCGGACCATGAACTCCTTGAGGATGTCGTTCTGGATGGTCCCGGCCAGCTTCTCGGGCGGCACGCCCTGTTCCTCGGCGGCCACGATGTACAGCGCCAGCACCGGCAGCACGGCGCCGTTCATCGTCATCGACACGCTCATCCGGTCCAGCGGGATGCCGTCGAAGAGCTGGCGCATGTCGTAGATCGAGTCGATCGCCACCCCCGCCATGCCCACGTCGCCGGTCACCCGCGGGTGGTCGGAGTCGTAGCCGCGGTGGGTCGGCAGGTCGAAGGCGACCGACAGGCCCTTTTGGCCGGCCGCCAGGTTGCGCCGGTAGAAGGCGTTGGACTCCTCGGCGGTGGAGAACCCGGCGTACTGGCGGATCGTCCACGGCTGGTTGACGTACATCGTCGGGTACGGGCCGCGCAGATACGGCGCGACGCCGGGGAAGGTCCCGAGGAAGTCCAGCCCGGCGAGGTCGTCCTGCGTGTACAGCGGCTTGACCCCGATGCCCTCCGGCGTCTGCCACACCAGGTCGTCGGCGGCGAGCCCGGTCGCCTCCTTGACCGCGGAGCGCCACTGGTCGTCGGCGGCGGTCGGGGCGCCCGGGCCCAGCGGGATCCGGGTGAAGTCGGGGATGGTCATCACGCCACTCCGATCAGGTTCAGGGCACGGGTGAGGGTGTCGACGGCGTTGCCGCCGAGGGAGACGAACTCGTCCACCCCGGCCTGCTCCAGGGCTTCGCGCAGCTCGCCGGGGCGCCCCGCGAGATAGACCCGGCGGGCGCCGGCGTCCTTCAACGCCCGTGCCACCTCGGCCGCCTGTTCGGCGTAGAGCGCGTCGCTGGAGCAGATGCAGGCGAGTTCGGCGCCGCTGGCGGCGAACGCGGCGCCGGCGGTGGCCGCGTCCACGGAGACCGGGTCGTGGACGGCCTCCACGCCGCCCGCCTGGAAGAGGTTGGTGGCGAACGCGGCGCGCGCGGTGTGCACGGAGGCCGGGCCGAGGGCCGCGACGAACACCCGTGGCCGGGCGCCGGTGGCGGCCAGTCGGGCGTCCGAACGGGTGCGCAGCGCCTCGAAGTCCTGATCGCGCCGCACCCGGGGCAGCCCGCCCGTCGGCTGCGCGGGCGCCGGGTCGCGCTCCACGGCGGCCTGCGCCAGCAGCGGGAACTCGCTGACGCCCGTGATCGGTTCCCGGCGCTTCGCCAGCTTGCCGCGGCGCTCGCGCCACGTGGCGTCGATCCGCTCGCCCACCAAGCCCGAGCGGAGCGCGGCGAGTTGGCCGCCGGCGCCCTCGATCTCCTGGAACCACTCCCAGGCGGCGTGTGCGAGTTCGTCGGTGAGCCGCTCCACGTACCAGGACCCGCCCGCCGGGTCGATGACCCGGGCCACGTGCGACTCCTCCACGAGCACCGTGGAGGTGTTGCGGGCGATCCGACGGGAGAAGGCGTCCGGCAGGCCCAGCGCGTGGTCGAAGGGGAGCACGGTCACCGCGTCAGCGCCGCCGACGCCGGCGGCGAGCGAGGCGACCGTGGTCCGCAGCATGTTCACCCACGGGTCGCGCCGGGTCATCATCACCGTGGAGGTCACCGCGTGCTGGCGCTGGGCGCCCGTGGCCCCGGCCGCCCCGCACGCCTCCGCGACCCGCGCCCAGGTGCGTCGGGCCGCGCGCAGCTTGGCGATGGTCAGGAACTGGTCAGCGGTGGCCGAGTACCGGAACTCCAGCTGGCCGAGGGCCGCCGCCAGGGGGAGCCCCGCGGCGGTCAACTCGCGCAACGCCAGCAGACCGCTCGCCAGCGAACAGCCGAGCTCCTGCGCGGCGGACGCGCCCGCCTCGTGGTACGGCAGGGCGTCCACGGTCAGGGCGCGCAGCGTCGGGTGCTGCTCGTGGCAGCGCCGCGCGAGTGCGCCGGCCGCGCCGAAGCCGTCCGCGACCCGGTCGTACGCGCCCGTGCGCGCCGCGTGTCCGAGCGGGTCGGCGCCCAGGTTCCCGCCCGGCGGGGTGACGTCCTGTCGGCCGAAGAGCTCCAGCAGCGCCCCGGCGGCTTCGTCGAACGAATCGCCGGCGTCCAGCACGACGGGTGCGAGGTCCAGCAGGACGCCTTCCAGGGCCGTGGACAGCCCGGAGACCGGGACGCCGGACGCCCCGACGGCGAGCCAGAGGGACGTGACGCCGTTCTCCAGGTCCGCGAGGACGGCCTCGTTGGCCGCGGCGGGGTCGGGCCGCTCGTGCCGCTGGCGCACGTCCCACCCGGACGCCACGCCGCCGCCCGGGGTGCCGCCGCGGGTGAAGGGGGCGAAGCCGGGGAACCCGGCGCTCGGGGTGCCGTGGTCCGCCGTGTACAGCGGGCGGGTGGCGAGGTGCTCCTCCACCGCCGTGGCCAGTGCGTCTTCCGCCGCTTCGGGCGGCACGTCCCTGCCCGCCTTGCGCAACACGCCGGCGACCAACTGCTGCCATTGCGCGTGCGTGGCGTCCGGGAATTCGGAGGCGAGGGCGAACCCGTCGTCGGGAAGCACGGTCATGCTCGGATGCTAGGCCATGGGACTAAATTCTCAGCAGGGCGCAAAGCTGTGACCTTGCCCTCTGCGGATAAGTCCCCGTTTCTCCCTGTTGCACCCCGTTGTGACCTGTGTGCTTCAGGGTTTATGCGTCGTTTGTCCGGCCGATCGTGCCCCGTTCGGGAGCCGTGCCGGGGGTGGTGCCGGGCCTCTTTCTGGGGCCCCTAATGTCGGCGCTTGAGGGGGCCTTGGGCGAACGGCCCTGCCGCCGTCACCTCTTGGGCTGAACCTCGTGGTCCGGCCATTTCCGACGGCCGGCCGCCGGTGCTCTGCTGATCGCGTCCCTCATCGCGGACGGACCGCGAGAGGTCGCGACAGACAGAGGAAGTAGGTCGTCATGCGCCTGCGAGGACGTGTCAGGGCCTGGTTGGCCGCCGCGGTCGGCGCCCTGGTCCTGGGGCTGCTGCCGGGCCCGGCCCACGCCGGGGCCGCCGCACCCGACCCGGGGCAGCGCGAGGGTCGGCAACAGCCCGAGGCGGTGCACTACCTGAACCTGCACCAGTGCGTGTACTACGACAGCGGCAACATCCGCGGGCAGCTGCTCACCACGGCCGTACCCAGCCGTGACGGGCGCTTCCTGGGCGGCACCAACGTCTCCAACACCGCGCAGACCAGCCCCGTCTGCGGCCCAGGGGACGGCCGTTACCTGATCAACACCCCGAACACCAAGATGGCCGCGCTCGACCTGACCGCGGGGCGGTACCTCAACCTGCACCAGTGCGTGTACTACTCCGCGTCGCTCGACGACCACCTCACGACGATCGTCCCCGCGGGCTTCGACTTCTTCTCCACCGGCACCAACGTCTCCAACACGCCGGACAGCCAGCCGTGGTGCTACGCGGGCTTCAGCGACTGGCTCCTGGTGGACCTGTTCTCGTCCGTGAAGTCCATCGACCTCGCCGCGGGCCGGTACGTGAACCTCCAGCAGTGCATGTTCTACTCCAGCCGGCAGGCCGACCACTTCACCACCTTCGTCAACAGCCGCGACGGGCGGTTCGTCGCGGGCACCAACATCTCGAACACCCGCCTCACCACCCCCAGCTGCGGACCGGGCGACGGCAACTTCCTCCCCGTACCGATCCTCTCCGGCTCCCAGCCGCTCGACCTCGCCTGACCCCCGCACGCCCCTTCGCGACGGCCCCGCCCCGGTGGGCGGGGCCGTCGTGCGCACCCCCACCGGGACGGCCGGCTCCCGGCGGGCGGGCCGATGGCGCATCCTGGAGGCGAGACCCGGCCCGTCCGACACCTGTGGGGACGTCCATGCGCATCGCCCTGAGCCAGATCACCAGCGGCCCAGACCCCGTCCGCAACCTCGACCTGGTACGGGAGCAGGCACGCCTCGCCGCCGACGCGGGCGCCCGGCTGATCGCCTTCCCCGAAGCCACCATGGCCTGCTTCGGCACCCGGCTCGCGCCGCTCGCGGAGCCGCTCGACGGGCCCTGGGCCACCGCGGTGCGGCAGATCGCCAAGGAGACCGGCCTCGTCGTGGTCGCCGGGATGTTCACCCCCGCGGCCGACGGCAAGGTCACCAACACCCTGCTGGCGACCGGCCCCGGCGTCGAGGCCTCCTACGACAAGATCCATCTGTACGACGCCTTCGGCTTCACCGAGTCCACCACCGTCGCCGCCGGGTCCGGCGTGGTCACGTTCGACCTCGACGACGTCCGCATCGGCCTCGCCACCTGCTACGACGTCCGCTTCCCCGAACTGTTCCGGGCCCATGCCGACGCCGGCGCCCAGCTCACCCTGCTGCCCGCGTCCTGGGGTGCGGGCGAGGGCAAGCGGGAGCAGTGGGAGCTGCTGATCCGCGCCCGTGCACTGGACGCCACGCTCTGGGTCGCCGCGGTCGACCAGGCGGAACCCGCCGATCCGGCGCCGGCCGCCGCGAAGGCGCCCACCGGCATCGGCCACAGCGCCGTCGTCGCCCCCGACGGGACCGTGCGCGACCGGCTCCAGGCGGGGCCCGGCCTGCTGGTGGCCGACGTCGACCCCGCGGAGGTGATCGCGGTCCGGCGGTCCATCCCGGTCCTCGCGAACCGTAGGCTGCGCGGGTAGGGCGCGAGCTGGCCTGGCGCCTGTGGACGGAGCCGCCGTCTCCCTGGGGGAGGGTTGGTCTCTGCGGCCCGGTGGTGGGCTTGTCGCGCACTTCCGCCCCCCGCCCCTGGGCGTAGGTGGGGGTTCCCCCGTGCCCGCAGGGCACAGGGGGCGGAACTGCGCGAACAGCCGCAGACGGGTCGCAGGCGCCATCACCGCATGCGCACCACGGCGCCATCGCGCCCGCCTAGGCACGGGACCGCGCGCGGGCTCGATTCGCATCCGGGGCCGGCGCGGGCCAGCCTGGAGGTGGCACCCGCCCAGGCAGCACGAGCCATCAGCCAGGCCCTAAGCGAGGGATCACCGTGAACAGTGCGGACCAGCACCCCGAGCCCGTCGTGGTGACGATCACCGGCTGCACCAAGGAGGACGCACACGCCGTCTTCGAGGTGCTGCGTCACTCCTACGAATGCGACCGCGCGGCCGGTGACCGGCCCGAGTACGTCTCCGCGGCCCATCCGACGGTGTGGACGGCGACCTTCGACGTCCGGCCCGGGACGGCACGGACCGGCCCCGTGCGCCTCACCGACGCCGTCGAAGCGGAGATGCAGGGCGGCTACTGGGCCGTCGACCGGATGACGGAGACCCTGGCCGCCGCGTTCGACGTCCAGCGCCGGGGCACGGCCGCCGGCGACCAGGAGAAGGACGTCCAACTGCGCCTGGTGAGCCGAGCCGGCTGAACGGCGCACCCGCCCACCGGCCGAATGCCCACCGGGATTGCGGCCCGGTCGGCTCCGGGCGAAGGTCGAAGGGGCGCCGTACGCAACGGGGGCGCCCGCGACCGACCTGCGTATCCGGCTCGCCGCGGCGGGCACTCGGTGTCCGGGAACCGTCCCCCGGCGACCGGGCCGCGCGGGCGCCCAGGACCCAGGAGGACACGAACCATGCCCATCGCCACGGTGAACCCCGCCACCGGCGAGACGCTGAAGACCTTCGAGGCGATCGGAGGCGACGGGATCGAGGATCGGATCGCGTTGGCCCGGGCAGCCTTCGTCGGCCAGCGCACCACCGGCTTCGCCGACCGGGCCCGTCTGCTGCTGCGGGCCGCCACCCTGCTCGACGAGGACGCGGACCGCATCGCCCGCACGGTCACCACCGAGATGGGCAAACCCCTCACCCAAGCGCGCGCGGAGGCCGCGAAGTGCGCCCGCGCGATGCGCTGGTACGCCGCCCACGCCGAGCAACTGCTCGCCGACGAGCACCCGGGCCCCGACGACGTGCGGGACTCCGGGGCCGCCCGGGTGGTCGTGCGCTACCGGCCCGTCGGCGTGGTGCTCGCCGTCATGCCGTGGAACTTCCCCCTGTGGCAGGTCGTCCGCTTCGCCGCGCCCGCCCTGATGGCCGGCAACACCGCCCTGCTCAAACACGCGTCGAACGTGCCCCAGACGGCCCTGTACCTGGAGGACCTGTTCCGGCGTGCCGGCTGGCCCGAAGGCTGCTTCCAGGCCCTGCTGATCGGATCGGGCGCCGTCGAGGCGGTGCTGCGGGACGACCGGGTCGCCGCGGCCACCCTCACCGGCAGCGAACCCGCCGGGCGGGCCGTCGCCGCCGTCGCCGGCGACGAGGTCAAGAAGACGGTGCTGGAACTCGGCGGCAGCGATCCGTACCTGGTGCTGCCCTCCGCCGACCTGGAACGGGCCGTGGACACCGCCGTCGTCGCCCGCGTCCAGAACAACGGCCAGTCCTGCATCGCCGCCAAGCGGTTCATCGTCCACGCCGACGTGCACGACGCCTTCCTCGACGGCTTCACCGCCCGGATGCGGGCCCTGGTCGTGGGCGACCCGATCGAGGAGACGACGGAGATCGGCCCGCTCGCCACCGAACAGGGGCGCACCGACCTCGAAGCGCTCGTCGAGGACGCCCTCGGGCACGGCGCCCGCGCCCGCTGCGGAGCGAGCCGCCCCGAGGGCCACGACCGCGGCTGGTACTACCTGCCCACCGTCCTCACCGATGTCGACGCTCGCATGCGCATCCACCGCGAGGAGGCCTTCGGACCCGTCGCCACCGTCTACCGGGCCGCGAGCCTGGACGAGGCGCTGCGGATCGCCAACGACACCCCCTTCGGGCTCAGCTCCAACGTGTGGACCCGCGACGAGCGGGAGATGGCCCGCTGCGTACGGGATCTGGAAGCCGGCGGCGTCTTCTTCAACGGCATGACCGCCTCGCACCCGGCGCTGCCCTTCGGCGGCGTCAAGCGCTCCGGCTACGGCCGGGAGCTGTCCGGGCACGGCATCCGGGAGTTCTGCGAGGTCACGACGGTCTGGTACGGCCCCTGACCCGACCGGCCGCCCGGTCCCGCCCGCCCCGCCCCGTCCCGTTCCGCATGGCTTAAGGAAACCGCCATGAACGACAGCACCGTGACGCTGCGCAGCCGCATCACCGACACCGAACTCGCCGCCCTCGACGCGCACTGGCGCGCCGCCAACTACCTCGCCGTCGGACAGATCTACCTGATGGCGAACCCGCTGCTGACCGAACCCCTGCGCCCCGAGCACATCAAACCGAGGCTGCTGGGCCACTGGGGCACCTCACCCGGCCTCAACCTCGTCTACACCCACCTCAACCGGGTCATCAGCGGCCGGGGCCTGGACGCGCTGTGCGTCTGGGGCCCGGGGCACGGCGGACCCGCGGTCCTCGCCGGCTCCTGGCTGGAGGGCACGTACACCGAGACGTATCCGGACGTCACCCGGGACGCCGCCGGCATGGAGCGGCTGTTCCGGCAGTTCTCGTTCCCCGGCGGGGTGCCCAGCCACGTGGCGCCCGAGACACCCGGCTCCATCCACGAGGGCGGCGAACTCGGCTACTCCCTCGCCCACGCCTACGGCGCCGCGTTCGACAACCCCCATCTGCTGGTCGCCTGCGTGATCGGCGACGGGGAGGCCGAGACCGGGCCGCTCGCCGCGTCCTGGCACGGCACCACCTTCCTCGACCCGGTGCACGACGGCGCCGTGCTGCCGATCCTGCACCTCAACGGCTACAAGATCGCCAACCCGACGGTGCTCGCCCGACTGCCCCGCGGCGAACTCGACGACCTGCTGCGCGGCCACGGCCACGAACCCGTGCACGTCACCGGCGCCGAACCCGAGGCCGTGCACCGCGCGATGGCGGCGGCCATGGACGCCTGCCTCGACCGCATCGAGGAGATCCAGCGCACAGCCCGCCGCGACGGCGTGCGCGAACGGCCCCGCTGGCCGGTGATCGTACTGCGCACCCCCAAGGGCTGGACCGGCCCCGCGACCGTCGACGGGATCCCCGTCGAGGACACCTGGCGCGCCCACCAGGTGCCGCTCGCCGGGGTCCGCGACCGCCCCGAACACCTGCGGCAGTTGGAGGCGTGGCTGCGCTCCTACCGCCCCGAAGAGCTCTTCGACCCCACCGGGCGCCCCGTCGCCCAGGTCCTCGGCTGCGTCCCGACGGGCCAGCGCCGCCTCGGCGGCACGCCGCACGCCAACGGCGGACTGCTGCTGCGCGAGCTGCCCCTGCCGCCGCTCGCGGACCACGCCGTCGACGTGGAGCGCCGCGGTGCCGGGCGCCACGAGCCCACCCGGGTGCTCGGCGACTTCCTCGCCGTCGTGATGGGCGCCACCGCCGAGCGGCGCGACTTCCGCGTCGTCGGCCCCGACGAGACCGCCTCCAACCGGCTCGACGCCCTCTACGGCGCGACCGCCAAGGCGTGGCAGACGCGCACGCTGCCCACCGACGAGCACCTGGCCCACGACGGCCGCGTGATGGAGATCCTCTCCGAGCACGTGTGCCAGGGCTGGCTGGAGGGCTACCTCCTCACCGGCCGGCACGGACTGTTCTCCTGCTACGAAGCCTTCGCCCACATCGTCGACTCGATGGTGAACCAGCACATCAAATGGCTGCGCACCGCGCGCCGGCTGCCCTGGCGGCGCCCCGTCGCCTCGCTGACGTACCTGCTCACCTCGCACGTGTGGCGGCAGGACCACAACGGCTTCTCCCACCAGGACCCCGGATTCGTCGACCACGTCCTGAACAAGAGCCCCGAGGTCGTCCGGGTCTATCTGCCGCCGGACACCAACACCCTGTTGTCCGTCGCCGACCACGTGTTGCGCAGCCGCGACTACGTCAACGTGGTCGTCGCCGGCAAGCAACCCTGCTTCGACTGGCTGACCATGGACGAGGCCCGCGCCCACTGCGCGCGCGGCGCCGGGGTGTGGGAGTGGGCCGGCACCGAGCACGGCCCCGCTGCCGCGGACGGCGCGGGCGCCGACGGGCCCGACGTGGTGCTCGCCTGCGCCGGCGACGTCCCCACCCAGGAGGTCCTGGCGGCGGCCGAACTGCTGCGCCACCACGCGCCCCGGCTCGCGGTGCGGGTGGTCAACGTCGTCGACATGGCCCGGCTGCTGCCGTACGACGAACACCCGCACGGCATGAGTGACTTCGAGTACGACGCGCTCTTCACCCGCGACAAGCCGGTGATCTTCGCGTACCACGGCTACCCCTGGCTGATCCACCGGCTCGCCTACCGCCGCGCCGGCCACCCCCATCTGCACGTCCGCGGCTACAAGGAGGAGGGCACGACGACCACGCCGTTCGACATGGTCGTCCGCAACGACCTCGACCGCTATCGCCTGGTGATGGACGTCATCGACCGGGTGCCCGGCCTCGGCGTGCGGGCCGCCGGCCTGCGCCAGCAGATGGCCGACGCCCGCTCGCGCCACCACGACTGGATCCGCGAACACGGCACGGACCTACCGGAGGTCGCCGACTGGACCTGGGGCGGCTAGCGCCCGTCGCGGACCCGGCTGGGGACGCCGCATAGGCCCTGTCCGCAAGGTCCCGCGCGGGTTCCTGCGTCTCTTGACGTAGCCGCCGTTTCCCTTGGGGAGCGTTGGTCTCCACTGGCCGGAGGTGGGCTTGTCGCGCAGTTCCCCGCGCGAACAGCCGCAGACGGGCCGCAGACGCCACACCGCAGCACGCCGCACGGCGCCACCGCGCCTGCCAAGAGAACGGCACCGCCGGGCGGGCCACGCGGGACTTTGCGGCAGCGCCCTAGACCATGCTGCCCGCGCTGCCCGGCTGGAACGACGGCGCCCTGAGCGGACGCGTCCGGGCGTCCGGGTCGATCCAGTTCACCCGCTGCGGTTCGAGGAACGTCTCCGCGTGCGAGACGTGTGCGCGCCGGGGGTCCGACGGCGGCAGCGGATCGCGGATCAGCGACTGCGGCGGCAGCCCGCGGGCGAACAGCAGCTCCGCGGTCTCCTCGACGAACCCGGCGGGGCCGCACAGATAGACGCTCTCGCCTGGCCGCTCGGGGCGTGCCCGCAGGTGGGCGTGCAGGCGCTCGGCCGCCCGGGTGCGGCTTTCGTCGTGCTCCTGGCACCACCAGTAGGCGCTCAGCCAGGGGTGGTCGCGCAGCAGGTCGTCGAGGTGCGCCCCGTCGTAGAAGTGGGCCCCGGCCCTGGCGACCACGTCGACCCGGACGCGGGGCGCGGGGCTGCGCCGCAGCAGTTCGTCGAGGACGGCCTTGACCGGAGCCCAGCCCGTGCCGGCGGCGAGCAGGGAGACGGCCGGGGTGCCCGGCGGCGGGGCGAGGGCCGAGCCGGACGCCGCGCCCAGCCGCAGCGTCTGCCCCGGGCGGGTCCGGTCGCACAGCACGCCGCTGAGTAACCCGCCCGGCACCAGGCCCACGTGGAACTCCAGGAGGTGCTCGCGCTCCCCGCCCGCGGCGGTGCCTGCCAGGGAGTACGGCCGCCACACCCCCGGCAGGTCCTCGTGCTCGACGGTGGCGTACTGCCCCGGGCGCCAGGGGTAGGGGGTGCGCACCGCGGCGCGGATCACCGCCGTGTGGTCGCCGTGCAGCCGGTGGCTGACCACGGTGGCCTCCCAGAACGCCGGCTCCCGTGCGGCGATCGACCGGTGCGCGCCGGCGGTCATGAGCGTGGCGACCTCGTCGTACACCCGCCGCCAGGCGGTCTCGGTGCGCTCGTCCCAACTGGTGGGGGAGTGGCGGGCGACGGCGTTGAGCAGGCTGGCGCCGACGGCCGCGTAGTCCTCGTCGACGATGCCGAACTTGCGGTGGTCGCGCCCCAGCCGTCGCAGGTGCTCGGGCAGGCCGGGGTGTCCGAGGTGGTCGACGACGTGCACGAGGGCGGTGAACAGCCGCTCGTACTGGTCGTCCATCACCGCGGGGAAGAGCGGACGGAGATGGGGGTGGTTCCTGAACAAATGTGCGTAGAAGTGCCGGACCACGTGGCGCGACCGCCGTCTGACGCGTTCCAGACTCGCCCTGACGACGTCGATGTCGCCGGGAGCGGTGCTGTCGTCGTCCATGTCAGTTCCCCCCGGGCTGCACGTCCGCACGCCGTCCCGGCGCGCGCACGGTGCGCCGAGAGAGCGCACCGTATCAACTCATCGGCGTGGGAGCGCCGTTGCGGGTCGAATTTGTTTCGACCGGGACGGAATGCACCGTCCCGGTCACGGGGCGCAGCGTGCCGCTGTGCGCGGACGCCGTCAGATGCCCTGCCAGGCGGGCTTGGCGGCGTAGGTGGCGCGGAAGTAGTCCGCGAGCTTGAGACGGGCGGCGGCGGCCTCGTCGACGACGACCGTGGCGTGCGGGTGCAGCTGCAGCGCGGAGGCCGGGACCAGGGCCGACAGCGGGCCCTCGACGGCGAGCGCGACGGCGTCGGCCTTGGCCTCGCCGGTGGCCAGCAGCACCAGGTGGCGGGCCTCCAGGATGGTGCCGATGCCCTGGGTGATCACGTGGTGCGGGACCTCGTCGATGCTGTCGAAGAAGCGCGCGTTGTCCTTGCGGGTCTGCTCGGTGAGCGTCTTGATCCGGGTGCGGGAGGCGAGGGAGGAGCACGGCTCGTTGAAGCCGATGTGCCCGTCGGTGCCGATCCCGAGCAGCTGGAGGTCGACGCCGCCGGCCTCGGTCAGCGCGCGGTCGTACGCCAGACAGGCGGCGGCCACGTCCTCGGCGGCGCCGTCGGGCCCCATGAAGGCCGCCTCGGTCAGCCCCAGCGGCTCGACGACCTCCCGCAGCACCACCGAGCGGTACGATTCGGGGTGACCGGAGGGCAGCCCCACGTACTCGTCGAGCTGGCATATCCGGGCCGCGGACACGTCCACCGCACCCGAACGCACCTTGGTCGTCAGCGCCTGGTAGATCGGCAGCGGCGTGGAGCCGGTGGCCACTCCGAGGAGCGCCTCGGGCTTGCGCCGCAGCAGGGCGGCCATGGCCTCGGCGATCAGTTCGCCGCCGGCGGCGGCATCCGGAACGATGACAACTTCCACGGGGGCCCCTGTCTGTGTGTGCGCACGCGTATCACGACCTGCGCAGTGGTGTAGACCAATCTACCGGGTGGGCGGGGGTGCTGTCGCCTGAAGCGAGCAGGTCATCACGGTGCACTTTGGCAAGCCTCACCAAACGGAGGTCGACGGCGTGATGAACGGCCTGGACCTCGCCGGCGTGCTGATCGGGCGCTGGACCTGTACGTGCCCGAGATCCACGACACCGAGGCCCTGCCGAAGGCGCCGCCCGGACCAGGACGGCCGGCAGCCAGCTGCTGTCGCTGCCCGCCGCCGGAGCGGCCGTGCTGGGGGTGCGGCTCACCGACCTGAAGACCTTCACCACAGCGCCCCCGCCGCCCGCGTCGAAACCGCGCGCCGCTATTTGACCGCCCTTCTGGACGGCGTGTACCTCCGGTAGGACGGCGAACCGGCGGGGCGGCGCCGGAGGTCAGAACAGGGGCAGTTGGCCGGGGAAGGGCGGCGCCTCGTAGCCGTCGAGGGACGGCTGGCGCGCCGACTCGTACGGCGCCTGGAGGCGCGAGCCGGGGCAGGAGACCAACTCGGCGCCCGTACGGGTGCGGGCGCCGGCCGGGTCGTGGCGGGCGAAGCGGGCCGCGACCACGGCGATCTCACGGCGGCACACCGGACACGTGCGACGAGGGGCTGACATGCGCACCAGTCTGCCGGACGGCACTGACAAGACCCGCACGGCACGGCCCCGCCCCCCTCACCGCCCGACGGCAGCCGCCCGGGTGCAACTGTCGGCCACCGCGTCCGCGAACGCCCGCGCCAGCGGCGGCAGTGCGTCCCAGCGGCGCACGGCCCACCCCACCGACAGCGGCGGCAGGGCCGGGATCGGCACGGTCCGCAGGGGGCCCGCGGCGCCCGCCGTCGGCCGGCCCGGCACCGCCGGCACCACGGCGTGCCCGAGGCCGAGTTCGGCCAGCAGCAGGGCCGTGTCCCAGTCGGCGACGCTGGTGTTCGACCCGGCCCGTACGCCCAACTCGGCGAACGCCGCGTCCAGTCGGCCGCCGGAGGTGGAGTTCGGCGGCAGCCGCACCAAGGGCATCCCCGTGAGATCGGCCACGTCGATGCGCGCGCGGTCGGCGAGCGGATCCTCCGCCCGCACCGCGAGCACCCACGGCAGTTCCACCACGGGCCGCTGCTCGATGCCGCGCACCGGCCCGCCGATCGTCACCCACGCCAGGTCGAGGTCGCTGGAGAGCAGGGCGTCGAAACAGCCGCGGCTGGAGGTCTCCGTACGGAACTCCAGACTCACCCGCGGATGGCGCCGGCGGAAGGCGACGATCGCATCGGCCATGAAGTGCCGCACGGTGGTGCCGCCCGTGGTGACCCGCACCGCCCCGCAGTCCCCGCTGGTCAGCTCGCGAATGCGGCGCATCGCGAGCTCCAGTCCGGCGATCCCTTCGGCCGCCGCGTCGCACAGGATCCGGCCCGCCGCGGTGGGCACGACCCCGCGCGGCTGCCGCTCCAGCAGACTCACCCCCGCCTCCCGTTCCAACCGCCGCACGCGCTGGCTCACCGCCGACTGCGTGCACGACAGCTCACGGGCCACGGCGCTGAGGCTCCCCGCCCGACACACGGCCACGAACACCCGCAAGTCCTCCAGGGTCATGACCTCCAAGCTACTGCTTGGGGCAGGCGAGTAAATCCCAGGATTGACTGTGATCTGACGGCTCGCAATGATCGTCCCAGGGCCCAGGCGGCAACCCGTCCGGTGCCACCCGCGGATCCGGACCGGGGGTGGCACCGGGCGGGTGCCGACCTCCCCGAGCGCCGAGAGGAACCCGGACCGTGCCGCATTCCCCCACGCCTTCCCCCACGCCCGCCGCCGCGTCGATCCCACGACCCGTCCCCGCCGACCCGGCGCACCGCCCCGCAGCCGGCGTTGGCGTCGACGGCGCCCTCGCCCTGGTGAACGGCCTCGGGGCCGCCGCCATCGCCCACCCCGGCGGCACCCTTGTCGACCACCTCCAACGGGTCCGTTCACAGCTCGCCACCTGGGGTGCCCGCCCCGCACTGCAACTCGCCGGACTCTGCCACTCGCTGTACGGCACCGACGGCTTCCCCGCGGTCCTGCTGCCCCCCGAACGCCGCTTCGAACTGGCGTCGGTCATCGGCGCGGAGGCCGAGGAACTGGTGTACCTGTACGGCGCCTGCGACCGCGGACCCACCTACCGTGACCTCGCCCGCGCGGACGCGCCCTTCCACGACCGCCTCACCGGCCGGCCCCGCACCCTCACCCCCCGACAGCGCCGCGACTTCACCGAACTGACCGCCGCCAACGAACTCGACCTCGCCCGCGCCGACCTCGCGTTCCGCGACGAGCGCGGCGCCGGGCTGCTCGACCTGTTCACCCGCTGCCGCCACCAGCTGAGCGCCGGGGCGTGGGACGACTGCGTCGCCGTCCTGAGCGCCGCCGGGCGCCGCTGAACCGACACCTCACGCGCCCGCCGTCGCCGCCGTCAGCGCACCTCGGTCAGCCGGGCCGAGACCACCACGTTCTCCGCGTACCCGGTCCCGGCCGAGTACCGCCCGCCGCAGGTGATCAGCCGCAGCTCGGCACCGGGACCGTCCCGGTAGACCCGGTCGGCGGGGAAGTCGCTGCGGGGGAACGCCTCGACGGCGTGGACCGTGAAGACCGCCGTACGACCGTCCGCGCGCAGCACCTCCACCCGGCTGCCGGGCGTGAGGGAGCCCAGCCGGTAGAAGACGGCGGGGCCGGACTCGGTGTCGACGTGGCCGACGACCACCGAGGTGCCGCGCCCGCCGGGGGACGCGGCGCCGGAGTACCAGCCCGCGAGGTTGTCGTCGTCGACGGGCGGGGCCTCGATCGAGCCGTCCGACGTGAGGTCGACCGCGGTGACGGGGGCGGCGACGCGCAGCGCGGGGATGGCGATCCGCCGGGGCGGGGAGTGGGGGAGCGGGGCGAGCGCGGGCGCAGCGGCGACGGGGGCTGCCCGGGCCGCCGAAGCGGCGGGGCGCGGCGGGCCGTCCGAGGCGGTCGCGCCCGCGGTGGTGTCGACCGCCCCCGACCCCGTACGCAACAGGAACACCCCGAGCAACAGCACGCACAGCAGGGCGAACCAGATGCCGTGCCGCGGAGGTTGGTGTGCGGGCGGCGGCACGGGAGGGGGCAGGGGGCCTGGCATGGCTATCGTCCGCGCCGCCTCATCGCGTCGCGGCGCGCCGTCGGCGCACCACCAGCAGTCCCGTGCCGAGCGCGCCCGCGACCAGGGCGGAACCGAGCGCGATGTGCGCCGGGTCGAGCTGCGGGAGGCTGCCGCCCGCGCCCGCCGTCACCCCGCCACCGGGCTTCAGCGCGGAGCCGGTCTCGTGCCCCGCCCCGGTTTCGTGCCCGGCCCCGGTCTCATGGCCGGCTTCGTGGTCGCCGCCCACGACGTCCTTGCCTCCGGTTTCGTGCCCCCCGGTGTCGCCGGCGCCGTCGCCGTCTTCCGGCGGCAGGACGGCGCCGTCCGCGACCTCGCCGGCGTTCTCGTCCGCACTGCGGTTCGCGGCGGGACCGGCTCCCTCGACGACGAGCTTCGCCGAACCGCGCTCGCCCTTGCAGTCGAAGGTGACGACGTGCTCGGCCCCGGGCTCGGCCTCGTCGAAGACCCGAGCCGTCGCGGGGCGTCCGTCGGTGAGGGTCACCGTGTCGAAGACGCCGGACGAGGCGGTCACCGTCGGCGAAGCGCACTCGGTCGCCTTCAGGGTGACCGTCCCGCCGGGGGCGACGGTCTGCGGGGTGACCGTGAACCCGAACGACGTGACGTCCGCGCCGGAGTCCTGCGTGAGGCGGTCCGCCGGGGCCGTCGCCGGCGCCGGAACCGCGGGGAGCTCTCCGTCCACGGGCTCCGGCAGCGGCGCCGACACCGACGCCCCGGTCGCCTGCGGCACGGCCGCCGCGGCGAGCGGAGCGGTGGCGGTCAGCACGGTCGCAGCACAGATCAGGGCGAGTTCCGCACGTCGTATGGCACGCATGGTCAGCTCTTTCGGTGGGGGACAGGCACCACGTCGAGACCGACGCTAGGAACGGGCCCGCGCCCCTGCCACATCTGCTACGCCGAACAGGCACGCCAGACGACCATCGGGACGAACCGAACCACTCACCCGGCCCCGAACACGGCGCCCGAACACGGCGCCCGAACACGGCGCCCGAACACGGCGCCCGAACACGGTCCCCGAACCGAAGTGTGGCGTCCGGACCCGAAGTGCGGCGTCCGGCGGCGTCACTCCTTGCGGTACGCGTACGCCTCCGAAGCCGCGTTCGCCACCGCGTCCAGGTCGCCCCCCGCCAGCGCCGTCACCACCGCCGCCACCGCCCCCTCCAAGAAGGGCGCGTCCACCAGCCGGGCGCCGTCGGGCAGTTCGTCCCCCTCGGCCAGCAGGGACTTCACCGTCAGCACCGCGCTGCCCAGGTCCACCAGGAGGGCCACCCCCGCGCCCCGGTCCACCGCGTGCGCGGCCCGGGCGATGCGTTCGGAACTGGTGCCCACGCCCCCGTCGGGCGTACCGCCCGCCCCGATCACGGGCGCATCGGCGCCCGCACCGGCGAGCGCCTTCGCCAGCGCTGCGCTCGCGTCCGCGACCTCACGGCTGTGCGACACCAGGACGACCCCCACCGGCTGCCGTGCGCTCATGACGCCACCGCCTGCGCCAGCGCGGCCATCAACAGCGCCGACGACGCGGCGCCCGGGTCCTCGTGGCCGATGCTGCGCTCGCCCAGATAGCTCGCCCTGCCCTTGCGGGCCTGCATCGGCACGGTCTCCAACGTCCCCTGCTCGGCCGCGGCCCGCGCGGCGTCGAACGAAGCCGCCGTGTCGTCGAGCGCGGCGACCGCCGGCTCCAGGGCGTCCAGCATCGTCTTGTCCCCGGCCCGCGCCCCGCCGAGCTGCGCGACGGCCGCCACCCCGGCCCGCAGCGCCGCGGAGAGCTGCGCGAGCGTCACCTCGGGAGCGTCGCCGAGCTCCTTGCCCGTACGCCGCAGCAGCGTGCCGTACAGCGGTCCGGAGGCCCCGCCCACCTTCGAGATCAGCTCGCGGCCGGCCAGCACCAGGACCTCCCCCGGAGAGCCCGCCTCCTGCTGCGCCAGCGCCTCGGTCACCGCGGTGAACCCGCGCTGCATGTTCGCTCCGTGGTCCGCGTCCCCGATCGCGGAGTCCAGCTCCGTGAGCCGGTCCACCTCCTGGTCGATCAGCCCGGCCGCGGCCTGCATCCAGCGGCGGCAGAAGTCGGCGTCGAGCACGTGCCCTCCCTGTGACAGTGATTCTGCGGGCCTGCGGGCCTGCGGTTCTCTGCGGTTCTGCGGGTCGGTGGCCCTGCGGTACGGCCGCTCAACGGCCCCAGCGCAGCGCCGAGGTCTGCACCGGCGCGTCCCACAGCCGCAGCAGCTCCTCGTCCACCTCGCACAGCGTCACCGAAGCGCCCGCCATGTCGAGGGAGGTCACGTAGTTGCCGACCAGGGTGCGGGCCACGGTCACGCCCCGGTCCGCGAGCACCTTCTGCACCTCGCCGTTGAAGCCGTACAGCTCCAGCAGCGGGGTCGCCCCCATGCCGTTGACCAGCACCAGCACCGGGCCGCCCGGCCGGCGGTCCTCCAGCAGCGCGTGCACGGTGAAGTCGGCGATCTCCCGGGAGGTCATCATCGACCGCCGCTCCCGGCCCGGCTCGCCGTGGATGCCGATGCCCAACTCCAGCTCCCCGGGCGGCAGGTCGAACGTCGGGCTGCCCTTCGCGGGCGTCGTGACCGCGCTGAGCGCCACGCCGAAGCTGCGCGAGCCCTCGTTGACCCGACGGGCGATGGCCTCGACCCGCTCCAGCGGCGCACCCGCCTCCGCCGCCGCGCCGGCGATCTTCTCCACGAACAAGGTGGCACCGGTGCCCCGGCGCCCCGCCGTGTACAGGCTGTCGGTCACCGCCACGTCATCGTCGACCAGCACCTTCGCCAGCGTGACGCCCTCGTCTTCGGCGAGCTCCGCCGCCATGTCGAAGTTCAGCACGTCACCCGTGTAGTTCTTGACGACGAAGAGCACGCCCTCGCCGCTGTCCACGGCCGCCGCCGCCCGCACCATCTGGTCCGGCACGGGGCTCGTGAAGACTTCGCCGGGGCACGCGGCGGACAACATCCCCGGCCCGACGAAACCGGCGTGCAACGGCTCGTGCCCCGAGCCGCCGCCCGACACCAATCCCACCTGACCGGCCACCGGCGCGTCCCGGCGCACCACGACCCGCCTCTCCACGTCCACCACCAGCTCGGGGTGGGCGGCTGCCATGCCGCGCAGGGCATCGGCGACGACGGTCTCCGGAACGTTGATCAACATGCGCAACGTACATCTCCTGACGGCCGGTCCGGGTGATGCTCGGACGCCCCGGGGCAGGGGCGCACCGCTGCGCACCAGTATCGACGGGGCGCCCGTATCGCGCAGCCCTGATGCGACCCCCAACGGCTCACGCGCCATCGCGCCCGCCCTCCCCGCGCGCCGCTGAGCCGCCCCGTCCGCGCCCCCGTCCAGGCCGTGCGCCGGCGCGGTGGGGGCGGCCGATCAGCGTGCCGTCCCGCTCCCGCACCACCTGCACCCCGAAGCGCCCGCTGACCCGGGCCACAGTGCGCTGGAGCCAGGCGGCGTCCTCGTCCGGCGCGTGCTCCAACCGCAGCCGGCGGGCGCGCAACGCCACCATGCGGACCTCGTGGAACGCGCCGTCGGCGGCGAGCGAGACGAGGTACAGCAGCCGCAGGTCGTCCCGGTACTCCTCGTGACCGGAAATGCCCTCGTAGTCGTTGACCAGGTCGCCGCACCCGTAGAGGACGAGCGCGCCGCGGTACGCCTCCAGGGGTCTGGGGTGGTGCGAGGAGTGCCCGTGCACGACGCTGGCGCCGGCGTCGACGAGGGCGTGCGCGAAGCGCTGCTCGGCGCCCGTGACGCCGTACCCCCAGTTCCCGCCCCAGTGGACCGAGACGACCGCGAGGTCCCCCGGCCGCTTCGCCGCCCGCAGCGCGGCGGCGGGCCCGGCCGGATCCAGCGATTCGTCGACGCGGGCCACCCCGGACCGGTGCACCCCGGCGGCCCAGTCACCGGGCACGCCGCTGGACGCCGTGCCGCACGCGAACACCAGCAGCCGGCGCCCACCTGGCAGGGGGACGACCGCGGGCGCCCACGCCTCCGCCGCGTCACGCCCCGCGCCCGCCCGGCGCACGCCGGCGCTGGCGAGCGAGTCGAGCGCTTCGAGGGTGTCGACCAGCCCCTGCCGCCCGAAGTCGAGGACGTGGTTGTTCGCCAGCACGCACACGTCGGGGCGCACCGCGGCCAGCGCCGGCAGATTGGCCGGGTGCATCCGGTAGTGGATGCCCTTACCGACGGCGCGCTCCCCGCCCCGCGTCACGGAGGTCTCCAGATTGAGGATGCGCACGTCGGGCGCCGCGGCGTCCAGGACGCCCAGCGCCACCCCCCACGGCCAGTCGAACGGCGCCGGGCGGGGCACCGGGCCGTACGCGGCCTCCGCCAGCCGCACGTAGGTGCGCGCGTCGCTGACGTACGCCTCCGCGAGCGCGGGGTCACCGGGGTGCGGCAGGACCTGGTCGACACCGCGCCCCAGCATGACGTCACCGCACAGGAACACGGTGACGCGGTCACCGCTCACGACTCCCAGGATAAGAGCCGCCCCGCGCCCCCGACGGGCGCGTGACGGGCGCGGCCTGGCCATCGACCGCGCAGGTGGGCGACAATTGATCACATCGGCCCCCGGCTCGACGGCAGCACGAGGGGAGCGGTGGACATGACGTACGAGAACAGGGACGCCGCCGGACGGCGACTGGCGACCCGGCTCGAACACCTCAAGGGACGGGACGTGGTCGTCCTCGGACTGCCCCGCGGCGGAGTTCCGGTCGCGGCCCGGGTCGCCGAAGCCCTCGACGCTCCCCTGGACGTGTGCCTGGTGCGCAAGCTCGGCGTGCCGTTCCAGCCCGAGCTGGGCATGGGCGCGGTCGGCGAGGAGGGCGTACGCGTCGTGAACGACCGGGTGGTGCGGATGTCCGGGGTGCGCGACGACGAACTGGCTCGCGTCGAGTCCGAGGAGCGCGCCCTGCTCGCCGAGCGGGCCCGGCGCTACCGGGGCGAGCGGACGCCCGAGCCGCTGAAGGGCCGTACGGTCGTCGTGGTCGACGACGGAGTGGCCACCGGCTCGACCGCCCGGGCCGCGTGCCGCATCGCCCGGGCGCGCGGGGCCGCCCGCGTCGTGCTCGCCGTGCCGGTCGCACCACCTGGCTGGACCGAGCTGCTCGCGGCCGAGGCCGACGAGCTGATCTGCCCCGACACACCGGCCGGCTTCAGCGCCGTGGGCCAGTTCTACCGGGACTTCGCGCAGACGCAGGACGACGAGGTCGTGGCGATCCTCAACGCCGCCCGCCGAACCCCGACGCACGGGCCCGCCCCGACGGATCGAGCGACGGACCGAGAGGTACGGATCCCCGCCGGCCCCGCGGAGCACCTGGCCGGACACCTCACGGTGCCCAGCGGCGCGCGCGGCGTCGTGCTCTTCGCCCACGGCAGCGGCAGCAGCAGGCACAGCCCCCGCAACCGGCACGTGGCCGACGGGCTGAACGACCGGGGCCTCGGGACCCTGCTGTTCGACCTGCTCACCGAGGCGGAGGCGGCCGACCGCGGCAACGTCTTCGACACCGAGTTGCTGGCCGACCGCCTCACCGGCGCCACCGACTGGCTCCGTGCCCGGCCCGAGGCCCGCGGGCTGCGCCTCGGCTACTTCGGCGCGAGCACGGGCGCCGCCGCCGCGCTGTGGGCCGCGGCGGACCCGGAGAACGACTGCGCGGCCGTGGTGTCCCGCGGCGGGCGCCCCGACCTCGCCGACGAACGCCTGCCCGCGGTGACCGCCCCCACCCTGCTGGTGGTCGGCGGCGCGGACCTGCTGGTCCTCGACCTCAACCGGCGGGCACGGCGGCGCCTCGGCGGCGAGAGCGAGCTGCTGGTGGTCCCCGGCGCCGGGCACCTCTTCGAGGAGCCGGGGGCCCTGGACGCGGTCACCGCCGCCGCGGCCGGCTGGTTCGCGGACCGCTTCTGACGGCCCCGTACGGCACGGTCACACCAACCGCCCGTCGCGGGCGACGACCCGGCCGCCGCGCACCACGGCGCTCGGCACCGGACGGTCCACGACCGCCTCGGGCAGCGACGGGGCCGCCACCAGGACGAAGTCGGCCGGGTCGCCGACGGCGAGCCGGGAGGCGGGGAGTCCCAGCAGCGCGGCGCCGCCCTGTGCCACCACCTCGTAGCAGGCGGTCAGTTCGGCGTCGGTGCGTGCGTCGGTGCGGTACGCGAGCAGATGCGCGCGGTTGATCATGTTGCCGTCGCCGAAGGGGGACCAGGCGTCGCGCACGCCGTCGGAGCCGACCGCGACGAGGACCCCGTGGCGGGTGAGGGCGCCGGTGGGCAGGACCGGGTCAGCGCCCAGGGCGCAGGTCGTCAGGTGCACCCCCGCGTCGGCCAGCACGTCGGCCGTCCGCGCCAACGCGTCCCCGGCGAGTTCGGCGAGGCAGAACGCATGGCTCACGGTGACCCGTCCCGCGAGGCCCGCGGCCACGGTGCGCCGGGCGATCGCGGCGACCTGGCGCAGCCCGCTCTCACCTCCGTCGTGGAGGTGGACGTCGAGCGGGACGCCGCGGCGCACCGCGGTGTCGAAGAGCCAGTCCAACTGCCCGTCCATGTCGCCGTCCACCCCGATCGGGTCGAGGCCGCCCAGGACGTCGGCGCCCTCCGCGAGGGACCGTTCGAGGAGTTCGACGGTGCCGGGCGCGCTGAGCAGGCCGAGTTGGGGGAAGGCGACGATCTGGACGTCGAGGAGGTCGCGGCGGGCGTCGGCGGCTTCCCGCACCCCGTGCACCCCGGACAGTCCGTACACCGGGGCGACGTCGACGTGGGCGCGCATGGCGCGCGTGCCGTGGGCGACGGCGTTGTCCATCAGTGCGCCGGCGCGTTCGGCGACGGGGGCGGCGATGCGCGAACGGGTGCGCACGTCGCCGTCGATGAGGTCCTTGAGCGAGTGCGCGGGCTCCCGGCTCAGCCAGGGCCCGCCCCAGGTCGTCTTGTCCGGGTGGATGTGCGCGTCCACCGGCGACGGCAGCGCGAGCGCGCCGTCCGCCGCCACGGTCAGGCACCCGGCGGGCAGGTCGACGGGGTCGTGCGCGGCGATCCGGCCGTCGGTGACCAGCAGGTCCCGAAGGCGTCCGCCGTCGGTGCGCACGGAGGTGAACAACACGGGCGGCAAGGGGGTCTCCGGGGCCATGGCCGCATACTCCTCGGGGTGTCGGTGTCGTCGCCCCGCGGGTGTGCGGGGCGCGGTGACAAGGCGCCCGCGCCGGGGTCGGGCCGGCGCGGGTGCCGTGCACGGACCCCGACCGGTCTTCGCAGGTCCCGCCGGTGGCCCCGGTGATCATCTCAGCACGGGGGACACCGGGCGGGACCGGGCGCGGGCCCGACCGCCGTGGCGTTCAGCCGGCCCAGACGTCCTCCACGTACCGCTCGTCGGCCATCAGGCCCGTCAGCCACGCCGCGGCGGCCTCCCGGTCGGCTCCGGTGTGCCGGGCGTGGATGGTGCGCAGGGCGTCGCGGACCGCGGGGGCCATCGCCCGGCCGTCGCCGCAGACCCGTACGTGGGCGCCGGCCGCCAGCAGCCCCCACACCTCGGCGGACTCGCGCAGCAGCCGGTGCTGGACGAACCGGGCGTCGTCCTCGGGCGCCCGCGAGTACGTCGGGCGCAGGCTCACCGCGCCCGCGTCCTGCGCGGCCTCGAACTCGGCCCGGTGCAGGAAGTCGACGTCCGGGTGGTCACAGCCGACGTAGGCGAGCAGCGGGGCACGGTCCGGCGCCGGTGCGGCGACCCGGTCGGCCACCATGCCGCGGAAGGGCGCGAGGCCGGTGCCGGCGGCGACGAGGACCACGGGGAGGGTCGGGTCGGCGGGCAGCCGGAAGGCGTCCCGGCAGGGGGAGACCCGGCCGTACACGGTCTCGCCCGGCACCAGGCCCGCCATGTACTGGGCGCCGGCGCCCAGGAACGTGCCGTCGCCGTCGCGGTGCGGCACCGGATGCGCGGCCACCATCAACTCGGCCCGGTCCGGCCGAGTCGCGGGGGAGGACGAGATCGAGTAGTAGCGCGGGTTCATCGGCGGGCACAGGTCGAGCAGCGCGGACAGGTCGGGCCGGCAGGAGGCGTGCTGCTCCAGCAGGTCGGGCACGGTCGCCCGGCCCGGTGCGAAGGAGTGGAGGGCGGCCCGCTCCGGGGGGCACGGCGCGTGCGCGGCGAGCGCGGTCGCCTGCCGGGCCGTCGCGGGTTTGCCGAGGTCGACGAAGTGCGTGAGCAGGGTCCGTACGGTCAGCGGCCGGCCCGTCGGCAGCGGGCCCCCGGCACCGCCCGCCGCCGTCAGCACGACGGCCCGGTCCGGGTCGAGGCCCAGCAGCGCCACCGTACGGTCCACCAGCGCGGCCGGGTTCGTCGGGCGCACCAGCAGATGGTCACCGGTGCGGTACTCGACGCCCTGCGGCAGCGCCAGGCTCAGCCAGCGCTTGGAGCGGCCCAGCGGGTGGGCGAGGTCGACCAACTCGTCGGTGGCGGCGACCGCGAGGGGCACCAGCCCCGCCGACTCGGGCACCGCGTCCGCGCAGGAGCCAGGCGCGTCGTCGACGACGTCGACCGCGTACCGGGAAGGAGCGGGGGCCGCGTCGCCGGCCCCGTCGGCGGGTATGCCGTAGCGCTCCAACAGCGCCGGCCACACCCGGGCGCTCCACCGCGCCACCTCGGCCGCCACGTCCATGGACACGTCGACCTCGGCGCGCTCGACGAGTGCCGTCGCCCCGGCGTCCGTCAGCTTCGCGTCGATGAGGGCGGGGACCCGCTGGTACGTCGCCGCCCAGTTGCGGTCCCCGACGCCCAGCACCGCGTACGGCAGGCCGGCGGGCACCTGCGGGCCCTGATCGAGCCACGCCACGAAGCGCCCGGCGTCGTCGGTGGGCCGACCGTTGTACGACGAGGCGACGATCAGCACCGGCTGCTCGGCATCGAGCGCCCCGACGGCGTCGTCGAGGGGTGCGACGCGGGTGGTGAAGCCGTACCGGGCGCCTTCGTCGGCCAGGCCGGCGGCGAGGCCGCGGGAGGTGCCGAGGTTGGAGCCGTGGAGCACGGTGAGGGTGGTGCCGGGGGCGCGCAGCCCCAGGGTGTCGGGGACCGCGGGGGCCCGTTCCCGAGCGGGGGCGACGGCGATGGGCGTCGCTGCGTGCCGGCGCTCCTCGGGGCCGCGCAGCACCGGGGTGAGGGTGAGTCCGTCCGGCTTGAGGGTCAGGGTCTCCTTGACCTTCAGCCGGTAGTCGCCGTGGTCGAGCAGCCGGTAGCGGTGGACGATCAGCCCGAGCAGGAGGGTCGCCTCGTGCAGCGCGAACTGTCGGCCGATGCAGGAGCGTTCGCCGTTGCCGAAGGGCTTGAAGAGGTGGCCGGGCCGGGCCTCGACGCGCTCGGGCGCGAACCGGGCGGGGTCGAACAGCTCGGGGTTGTCGCCCCAGCCCGCGTCGCGGTGGAGCATCGGCGTGAGCACGGTGACCGGCTGTCCCCTGCGCACCGGATAGCGCCCGCCGATGACGGTGTCCGCCAGGGGCTCCACCGCGAACGCGGGGGCGGTCGGCCACAGCCGCAGGCTCTCGTTGAGGACCTGGCGCAGGTACTTCAGCCGGCCCACGTCCTCGTACGACGGATCGGGGTCCGGGTCCGCTCCCCACAGCGCGTCGGTCTCGGCCTGGGCCGCGGCGAGCACCGCCGGGTTCTTGAGCAGGTAGTAGAGCGCGAAGGAGAGCGCGCCGCTGGTCGTCTCATGGCCGGCGATCATGAAGGTGAGCATCTGGTACCGGATGTTGGTGTCGTCCAGGCGCTCACCGGTGTCCTTGTCCCGGGCGTGCAGCATCAGGCCGAGCAGGTCACTCCCGGCGTCGCCCCCGGGGCCGTTCCCGGCGTTGGACGAGGCGTCGGACGAGGTGTCGGACGAGGTGTCCGGCGCTGCGTCGCGCGCTGCGTCGGCACGTCGTGCGCGCACGATCTCGTCGGCGAGCCGGTTCATGGTGCGGACGTCGGCGCGCTGGCGCTGCTCGGCCCCCGCGTAAAGGAAGTCGAGCCCCGGGACGAACCCCGTCTTGCGTTGGGCGTGGGCGAGCGCACGCACCATCGCGGCGACGAACGGGTGCTCCTCGGTGCGCTCGAAGCATCTGAAGTCGTAGCCGAAGCCGCACAGGCCGATGGTGTCCAAGGTCAGCCGGGTCATGTCGGCGCTGACGTCGACGGGGGAGCCCGCGCCGGCGTCCCAGGCAGACAGGAGCCGGCGGGCCACCGCCACCATCGTCGGGTGGTACGCCTTCAGCGCGTTGAAGGCGAACGCCGGCAGCAGGACGTTGTGCGCCTTGCGCCAGTTGGGCTCGTCGCCGAAGGCGGTGAACAGGCCGTCCCCGGCGAACTCGCGGACGGTGGCCAGCGGCGCCGCGGACTTGCGGAACCGGGACTCGTCGCAGACCTCGGCGACCAGGTCGGCGCCCGAGACGATCAGGTTGTCCTCGTCGAAGAAGCGCAAGTTGAAGATGGGCCCCAGGGCCTGGGCCTCACGCATCGCGTACTGCGTGAAGGCGTCGGTCGGCACCCGCAGCGCGTGCCCCACCAGCGGGAGCGGGGTGCGCTGGGGGACGACGCCGGTCCGGGATCCGTGTCGCAGTGCTGTCGGGTTCATCGACCTGCCCCTCAAAGTGATCTCCGTACGAGTGCTCGGCCGTTCCACCATACGCATGACTTTGTCGCATGACAAAGTCGATCGACATGGCCATGCGACATGGGCGAGTGACGTGAATGGATGACTGGGTCGTTATAGTGGCTCGTATGGCTCATGTAAGCGCCGCGGAGCGCCGTCCCCAGCTCATCGCCGCGGCCATCGAACTCATGGCGCGCGAAGGGGTCGCCGCCGGCAGCACCCGGGCGATCGCCGCGGAGTTGGGCGTCGCCCAGGCGACCGTGCACTACACCTTCGGCACCAAGGCCGATCTGTACCGCGCCGTCCTGGAGACGCTCACCGCCGACCTGGTGGCGCACGTGCGCCGGGCGGTCGCGAACGCGCCCGACCTGGAGAGCGCGCTGCGGTCCTGCGTCGACGCCGTGTGGGCCGACCTCGGTGACAGTCTCGAACTGAACATCCTCTGGCTGGAGTTGGTGGCCTTCTCGCTGCGCACCCCCGAGCTGCGCGAGGTCGTCGACCGGTACCACCGCGACACCGCCGACATTGCGACGGCCGCCCTCGTCGAGATCGCGGAGCGCACCGGTCGCAGCTACGCCTGCCCGCCGCGGGAGCTGTCCCGCTTCCTGCTCGCCGGCATCGACGGCGTGTGCGTCCAGCGCGTCATCGGCGGCGAGGACCCGCCGTGGGAGGACATCAGGCGCGCCCTGGACCAACTCATCGTCGCGACCTGCGCCCTGGCCGAAGGGGCCGGGACGGCCGCACGCGCCTGACCTCGGTCTCCCCGCACCACTGCAGGGGGGGCGGTGCCCTTGAATCGGGATGTGTAGTATCCCGATTGTGCTGATGGGTGAAGGCGTCGAGTGGGGGCTGCACTGCTGCCTGGCCCTGGCGTGGCTCGAAGACCGGGTGCCGGTGTCGGCGGCGCGGCTGGCCGAGTTCTTCGACCTGCCGCCGGCGTATCTGAAGAAGCAACTCCAGCCGTTGGTGCGGGCGGGGATCCTCTCCTCGACACCCGGCGCCCGCGGGGGGTACGCACTGGCCCGCCCGCCGGAGCGGATCACGTTGATGGACGTGGTGTCCGCGGTCGAGGGGCGGGAGGAGGCGTTCCGCTGCACCGAGATCCGGCAGCAGGGGGCCGGCGCCGAGGCCGCACCGTCGGAGTTCGGGCAGCCCTGCGGGGTGTCCCGGGCGATGCGCAGGGCCGAACTCGCCTGGCGGCGCGAGCTGTCCGCGCAGACCGTCGCCGATCTGCTGGCGGTCAGCCCCCCGGCGGCCCCGGCCCGGCTGCGCCGCTTCCACCAGCGGCTCTCCGGCTGATCCGTAGCGTCCGCGCACCACCCCCGCGCGCCCGCCCGTTCCCGTACGTCCGTCCTTGCGCCCCGTGCGCACCCTGCGTGCGCCCTGCGCCCAGCACGAGACGCGATCCGTTGCGCCCGGCCGGTCGGCCGGGCTTTCTTGGAAGGTAATTCGGGATGTTGAATGTCTCGATAAAGTCGAGGAGTTCCGGCGGTCTGGCGCGAACGCTGGTGCTGGCGCTCGGCACGTTCGCCGTGGGCACCGACGCGTTCGTCCTGGCCGGGTTCCTCCCGGACATGGCCGCCTCCTTGGACGTGTCGACGGCCGCCGCGGGCCAGGCGGTCACCGTCTTCGCCGTCGCCTACGCCGTGGCCTCACCGGTGGTCGCCACGCTCACCGCCCGGGCGCCGCGCCGAGCGCTGCTGGTGACCGCGCTCGTGGTGCTGGGCCTGGCGAACGCGGCCTCGGCGCTCGCCCCGAACCTCCCGGTGCTCCTGGTGACCAGGGTCCTGACCGCGGTCGCAGCCGCCGCCTACACCCCGACCGCCGGCGCGGTCGCCGCCCGACTGGTGCCGCAGCAACAGCGCGCCCGCGCCCTCGCCGTGGTCGTCGGAGGGCTGACGGCGGCCACCGCGCTCGGCGTCCCGCTCGGCGCCGCGACCAGCACCCTGCTGGGATGGCGGGCCGCACTCTGGCTGGTGGCGGCGCTCTGCCTGGTGACCGCCGCGGCCGTGGCCGCCCTCACCCCGCCGCTGCCCGGTGTCGCCCCCGTACCGCTGGCCGCACGGCTCGCGGCGCTGCGCCGCCCCGGCGTGTCCACGGTCCTTCCGCTGACCGTGCTCGGCATGGCCGCCGCGTACACCGGCTACGCCTTCGTCGAACCGGCGCTACGGGCCGTCGGCGTCACCGGCTCCGGCACCGCGTGGATGCTCACCGCGTACGGAGCGGGCGCCGTCGCCGGAAACCTCGCCGCCGGCGTCGCCGCCGACCGCGTCGGCCCCACGAAGGTGTTGACCACCGGCTACGCCGCGATGGCCGCGACCATGACCGCCTTCGCCCTGCTGACGGCCACCGACGCCCGCTCGCTCCCGGCGGTCGCCGTACTGGCCGCCGCGTGGGGCGCCGCCAGTTGGTGCCAGACCCCGCCCCAGCAACACCGCCTGATCGGCGCGGCCCCCGACCAGGCCCCGCTGCTCGTCGCCCTCAACTCCTCCGCGATCTACCTCGGCATCGGCGCCGGCACCCTCGTCGGCGGCCTGGCGCTCCCCACCGGAGCGGGCGCGATGTTCGCCGCGGCGGCGGTGCTGGCCCTGGCCGCACTGGCGTGGCTGACCGCTACTCGTGCGACGGCACCCGGCGGGGCGCCGCGCTGAGACGCGGAGACCAGCCGAACGCCGCCGTGGCCCGCCGCCCGCTGAACTCGGGCCCTTTCCAAGGCCACTTGGCGCGGCGTGCGCCCCGTCGGCCGCGGGCTTGGCTTCCGTGCGCCCCCTGGCGCCGGCCGTTGACACCTCGACGGGCGGCGCCAGCGAGAGCGGCGGCGTCGAGGCAGGTCAGCGCGGAGACCACCGCCCGAACCGGGCGCCGCGCAGTCTTTCCGCACGCCCTGGCACGACTCATATGACTTGCCGGGCGGGCATTTCGGATGGTGACCCCGCTCTGCCAGTGTGTGCCGCGTTCGCTCCGTACGGCGAAGGAGGAATCATGTCCGTCTCTGCCGCCCCCAGCCCACCGCGACCCGCACTCCTGGCGGCGATGCTGGATCATCTCGTCGTTCCCCCGGGGGAGTCGGCCCGCCTGACCACCGACCCCACCACGGTGTCGCTCGTCTCGCCCGAGATCCGGCACACCGACGACGTCGACGAGTTCCGCGCGTGGCTCTGCCCACCCGACGACCCCCTGGCCAGCGGCCGGGTGCCGTTCCCCCGCCACCTCCTGCCCACGCGCTCCTGGCAGCACGGCGCCTCGTTCCGCCACGAGGAGCTGACCGCCCGCGACCGCGAGGACCTGCGCCGGGCCGCCAACTGCTACCTCTTCGGCCCCCGTGCGCTCGTGGCCGAGTACCGCGCGGCGCTCACCCACTGCTACGCCCCGTTCGCCGCCGCCTTCTACCACGTACGGCGCCTGGAGATCTCGGCGGGAGCCCACCTGTCGGTGGACGGGCACCCGGCCGTCGTCCGGGCGGAGGAGTTGTCCATCCGCAGGACCGGCCAACTGCGGCCCCGCACCGCCTTCCGGCTGGACGTCGGGCACCTCCGGTGCGACCGGGACGGATCCACCGTCGGCACCAGCACGAAGGAGCAGTGACATGCCCAATCCGCCCGACGTGACCGTCACCAAGGACAACCCGCTGAACGTCACCGACGCCGAGCACGAGTTCGGCACCGTGACCGTGGAGCCGCAGGGACAGATCTTCGTCTACACCGAAGCCAAGGTCTCCATCACCTCCCTGGTGGTCAAGAGCTGAGGAGCAGCGCCAGTCCCGCTACCGGCGCCACGCGCCAGCAGGAGGAGAGGTTTCCCATGAACGACCAGATCGCCCAGGACCCCCCGCTCAACCGGGTGTTCAAGGAGGTCCCCGAGATCTCCGTGATCGGCGCCAACGGCGAGCAGGGGCAGGCCGGCGCCAAGGGGCAGAACGGTGCCGGCGGTTCGAACGGCAACAACGCGGACTGCAACTGGGCCACCGGCTGCAGCAAGGCCCAGGACGGCGGTGACGGCGCGAGCGCCACGTCCGGCGGCGACGGGGGCGACGCCAGGGACGGCGGCGACGCCTTCACGGGCACCATCACCGTCGGCACGCTGACCGGCACGTGCTACGTCTTCGGCTCGGGCGGCGCCGGTGGCCGCGGCGGTGACGGCGGCAACGGCGGGAACGGGGGCGACGGTGGAGAAGGCGGCGACGGCGACAAGTCCGGAGCCTACGAGACGTCCGGCGCCGACGGAGGCAACGGAGGCAACGGGGGCAACGGCGGGAAGGGAGGCAAGGGCGGCAACGGGGGCAACGGCAGCACCGTGACGGTCACGTACGGGACCCTGGCATCCGGCGCCCAGTTCCTCAGCCACACCACCCCGTCCAAGACCGGCGACGGCGGCTCGGGAGGCCAGGGGGGCTCCGCCGGCTCGGGCGGCAAGGGCGGCTCCGCCGGCGGCGGCTCGTCGGCCGGCGACGACGGCAGCAACGGCAACCCCGGGACGCCCGGTGCGTCCGGAACACCGGGGGCCACCCCGGGCAGCCCCAGCACGATCACCATCGTCCAGCAGTCCTGAACGTCCGGCCCCCACCCCCCCACGCCATGCGATCCGTACGCTCCTCACGCCTCCACCTGGCCGTCGAACGCCTCGTCGCGGCCGACGCCCCCGGCGCGGCGAACCGGGCCCTGCTCCAACGACTGCTGCCGCAGCTGCCCGGGGGCCTCGACGGGCGCTTCCCGTCCCGGTTGAACCGCGACGGCAGCCCGCTGCAACTGTCGCTGTCCACCGGGGCGGCAGGGGTGCGCTCGCGCATCATCGCCGACCCCTCCGCCGGAGTCGCCGACCTCGCCGCAGGATGGGCACTCGCCAGGTCCGCCCTGCGCCGCACCTTCGCCGCCCACGCGGGCCCCGAGCTCGCCGAGGCGGCCGGGCGGACCATGGACGCCGTCGTCCCGGCGCCGGGCTCCCACCCGGCGCACGGGGTCACACTGGCCGACTTCAGGGACGGCCTGGTGTGGATCGCGGCATCGCCCAGGTCCCCAGGCGCCGCCTGCTACGCGGACCTCGCCCCGTACGGCACGGTCGACCGCTTCGCCGTGGTCCGCGACTGGCTCACCCGGATCCTCCCCGCTCCCCGGGAGGCCCTCGCCCTGGTCGAACGGGTGGGGAGCGCCGCCGAGCCGGCCAGCGTGGGACTCGAAGGCACGTCACCGGCCGACGCCCGGGCGAAGATCTACTTCCGGCTCCGCTCTACCGACACGCCCCTGGCCGCGTTGGGAGTCCCGGCCTTCACCGCCGAGCCGATGACCGCCTTCCTCCGCGCCGTCCTGCGCGAGCACGGCGTTCCGCGGACCGGCCTCCTGCTCAACGTGGGCGTGAGCATCGCCGACGGGGCCCTCACCGACGTCAAGACCGACGTCTGCGCGCACTGCCTCCCGTACACCGGCGAACAGTGGTGCGCGGCGGCCGACGACCTGACGACCCGGTTCGGCCTGCCGGAACTGCCCCTGAGGCAGACCCTGCACCGCCACGACGTCGACCCCGCGTTCCTCGGACTCGGACTCGGCGTCCGGGGCGACGTGCGCGTCAACGCGTACCTCAAGGCCGACCCCGCCCGCGGCCGACTGACCCCCGCGCGCCGAACCGTCGCCGTCACGGACGCGGTGCACGCCCTGGCCGCCGCACAGCGGCCGGACGGCTCGTGGGTCGACTACGAACTGCCCGTCGGCAGATCGGACCAGTGGGTGACCGGATACGTGGGGCACGCGCTCGCCGAGGCCGCCGACCGGCCCACCACCGCGCCGGCGGCACGGGAAGTCGCCCGTGACGCGGCGCACCGGGCGGCGGACTGGCTGCTCGGCAACCGCACGTACCCCGCCGGCTGGGGGTACAACCGCACCACCGGGCCGGACGCGGACAGCACGTCCTTCGCCCTGGCCCTGCTGCGCGCCCTGGGACGCCCGATGCCCGCCGAGGACCGTGCACTGGTGCTCGCGCACTGGCAGGACTGCGGGGGCTGCGCCACCTTCCGCAGACCGGACGGCTGGGGCGCGGCGCATCCGGACGTCACCCCGCTCGCCTACCTCGCCCTGCCGGACGAGGCGCGGCGCGAGCGCCGCGGCGCCCTGCTGCGCTACCTCCGCGACAGCCGCGGCGCGGACGGCGGATGGCCGGCCTACTGGTGGAGTCAGGGGCCCTACGCCACCTACCGCGTCCTGCACCTGCTGACCGAACTCGACCGCGGCGAAAACGACTGCGGCGAACTCGACCGCGGCGAACTCGACCACGTCGACCTTCACTGCGCCGACGGACCAGGCCCGGGCGCGCGATCCCTCCCCGAACCGCCGCCGAACGCCCCGTTCGCACTCGCCTGCGCCCTGGGCGTCGAGCGGTTGCGCGGCGGTGCGCGGGTCGAACAATGGGAAGACGCCCTGCTCGGCCAGCAACGTCCGGACGGGCGGTGGGCCGGCATGCCCAGTCTCCGGGTCACCCGACCCGACCAGCGGACCGGCGGGCCGCAGGCGTTCGGCCGCAGCTACCGCGACGACGCCGGCCTGATCACCACGGCCACCGCGCTGAGCGCGCTCACCGAACCCGGCGCAGGCGCTGCACCCGGGCGCCCTCCCACGACCGCCTGAGCCGACACCTCCCGCCTCCGTCCGCCTCCGTCCGTCCCCACCGTCACCCCCCGCCCCACGACGTCATCGACACCCCAGCGACAGGGAAGAGCGCATGGCCCGACAAGTCATGGCCGACGCCGGCCTCGACGAGGAGTTCACCGACCGGGGGTACGTCCTGGTCGACCTCCTGTCCCCGCACGCCGCCGGGGAACTGCTGCGCCGCTGGCAGTGCGCCCACGCCGGGACGCACCGGGCGGGCATCAGCCCGACGATCACCAGCGGCGACGTCCAGGCCCGAGCAGCGGCGGACCGGGACGTCGCCGCGGTGCTCGACGGGCCCCTGCGCCGCCGGCTCGCCTCCTTCCGCCCGGTCCACCACGGGTTCGTGGCCAAGAGCCCCGCATCCCCGCACAGCGGCATGGAACTGCACCAGGACTTCAGCGTGGTCGACGAGCGCCACCTGCCCAGCGTCACCGTCTGGTGCCCCCTGGTGGACGTCACGGACGACAACGGCCCCCTCGGCGTGGTCCCCGGCAGCCACCGGCTCAACCCCCACCCCCGCCAGCCCGGCGTCTTCCCCTATCCGGCGCTGGCCCCGCTGATCCACGAGCGGTACGTGACGCACGTGCTGCCGCGGGCCGGCCAGGCGGTGCTGATGCACCCGGCCACCTTCCACACCTCCCCGCCCAACCTCGGCCCCAAGCCACGGGTGGTCGCCGCCGTGATGGCCGTTCCCGAGGAAGCCCCGCTGGTGTACTGCCACCCGGGGCCGACGGACGCGGAACTCGAACTGCACCACGTCGACGACGGCTTCTACCAACGGCACCGGCTCGGCCTGCGGCCGACGGACTCCCGCGAGGTCACCGTCGTGCCCCGTCAGGTGGCGCCGCTCAGCACGGCGGACCTCGACCGCGCGACCGCGGCGCACCCGATCCCCGAAACCCGCACCGCAAGGTGACGACGCCGACCCTGTGAGACGACCGTGGACAACCAGCCCCGAGCCCTCGGCCCGTCAACGGTCGACACGTCGGTGCCGGCGGCGCACGCCGCCCAGTTCGACCAGGCCGACGCGGGCCAGGCCGCGAACTACGTGAACCTGTTCAGAGGCACCGTCAACCACCCCCTGGACCTCGTGACCCTGCCCGGCCGCAACGGCTTGGACGTCACCCTGAGGGCCGTCTACGACAGCAACGTGCTGGAGCGGGCCCGACGCTGGAACGTGGACCACCCCACCGGGACGACCGGACTGGGCTGGACGCTGCCCGTGGACGCGATCGTCGCCGACGACCGGGGCAGCGCCATCCGCTCCAGCCACCGGTTCTTCCTCGTCTCCGCGGGCCGCGCCACCCGACTGGAACCGATCGCCGGCCCGGACCAGGCGGGCCGGCGCCACTACGCCACCCGACTGCACACCTTCTGGACCATCACCTACGACGAGACGCACGAGACCTGGGAGATCGTCCACGAGGACGGCACCACCTACCGGTACGGTGACGGCGACCCCCGATCCGGCGGAGTGCGCTGGGCGGTGGGTTGGGGCAGTTGGACGGGCCCCAGCGCGGTGTCGTCGGGGCAGCGGCGCTACGCCGTCGGCTGGAACCTCGTCGAGGTGCGCAACCTGACCGGCGACCGCATCTCCTACGCGTACGCCAACGTCGAACAGGAAGTCGGCGGCCGGAGCGGCGCCCTCGCGTACACCAAGGCCAGCTACCTCTCCACCGTCACCGACGTCTTCGGACGCACCGTCACCCTCCACTACGAGGACAAGGAGGTCGACGAGTACGGGGACCCGCACCGCGCGCTCAGCCAGGCGCGAGACGCGCTGGTGCCGAACGCCTTCCAGAGCCGGTACGAGACCCGGTACCTGGACCGCATCGACGCGAGGGACGGCGACGGCGCCGCCATGTTCACCGTCGAACTGGCCTACGAGGTGCAGCAGATGCCGCCCGCCGCGGCGACCACGGGCCGGCGGTTCGCGAAGCGGTTCCTCACCGCGGTCACCACCCGGACGCCCGACGGCAACGCGCCACCGGGCCACGTCTTCGCCTACCACGACGCGACCTCTGATGCGGCGCCGCTGCCGGGAGCCCTCCGCTCCGTGACCTACCCCGAGGGCGGTCGCGCCGACTACGCCTACGCCGAGCAGGACCTCCCGTCGAACGCCGGCGATCCCGACCTACCCCTGCGCAAGACCGTCCCCGGCCGCGCCAAAGGCACCCCGCGGGTGTGGTTCGGCCCGGACTACACCGTGGTCACCTGGCACGACCGGAAGTCCGGAACGGTCTCGGTCTCCGCCTACCGCTGGCTCGGCAGCTGGGCCGAGTACACCTCGCCGCCGCTGAAGGCCGGTGAGATCACCGGGGACGGCCCGAGGGTCGAGGCACAGGCCGAGTACTTCTGCGTCACCTGGACCGAGGCGCACCGGCAGACGACCCGCGCCTACCGGCCCGACCCCCGACGCTTCGGCCAGTGGACCGACCAGGACGTGAGCACCGAACTCACCGCGGCCGTCGTCGAGAGCCACGTCACCGCCGGCGACGACTTCCTGGTGTTCGCCAACCCGGCCCACCGCGGCAACCCGTTCTGGGGATGGCAGTGGCGCTGGCAGACCCGGACCTGGGAGAAGCTCCCCCAACTGCCGGACCTCCCCCTGGGGCACGACCCCCGGGTGGTGCTCACCGGCGGCCCCACCTTCTACGTCGCCGGGAGCTACGTCCCCCCGACCGGCGCGTCCGGCCCGGGCACCCTCCACCTGGCGCTGGCGCACCGCGACCCCGCCGGGACCACGGGGGAGTGGGCAGAGCCGAGCACCACGGCCCCGCAGCTCACCGTCATCGAGCCGGCGAAGCCCGACACACCGCTCCCGCTGACGCTCACCGCCGCGGCGACCGCGGTCGTGGTCACCCACCTCACCGGCTGGAACCAGTCCGCACTCACCGCCGACTACGCACTGTCCCCGCTGACCTGGGACGCACGCTTCTGGTTCGGCCCGAAGGCGAAGACCTTCTCCTACACGACACCGCTCGACAAGAGCGGCCAACCCGTCCTGCCGGTCTTCGACACCGTCGTGACCACCACGCTCATCGGCAACTGCGGCAACGTCATCCGCTACCAGGGCGGCGACCCGGGCCAGGCAGACGCGCACTGGTTGGAGCACCGGCGCACCGCCAAGGCCAGCGCCGACCTCAGATTCGCCTACGGTGAGGACTGCGCCGTCGTCCAGGACGCCAAGACCCGGCGGAACACCCTGATCGCCTTCGATCCCGCGGCGGCCACCGCCGGGTCCTTCACCGAACAGCCGCTTCCCGACAGCGCCGGCCCACCCTCGCTCCAGGGCCGCTACCTGTGCCTCGGCGGGGACCTGCGCACCGACACGGCCGGCCGGCGGTGGACGGACGCGGCCGGTCACCTCCCCGGCACGGCACACGACACCGTCCGCAACGCGGCACCCCAGTACGTGCTGACCCAGGACGGCCCCGACCTCCGGGTCGCCTTCCTCGCCGACGGGACCGTCGTGGGCGACGAGACGCTCTCCGGGGAGCGGACCACGGCCGGAGCGAACCCGGCGCCGGGACGGCTGCTCGCCGGCGCCCAGGGCTTCGCCACCTACCCGGCCGGCGACCCCTCGCTGGACGAAGCCAGCGCGATCCACCTGCACCAGGTCCTCGCGGACACCGCGACGAAACCGGTCCGCACCACCCTCGTGGTCTCCGTGGCCGTGCACGGCCACACCGGCGACCCCGCAAGCGCCCGCACCACCCACTTCCAGTACGACCTCGCAGCGGCCTCGTACGACCCCGTCCAGCGCCTGGTGCAGCACCGGCAGGTGACCACCACCGCCGGCAAGGGCTGCGGAAAGAGCGTCTCCTGGTTCTCGAACGGCGTCGCCAGCGACGTACCGGAGCAGTATCCGCCGGGCGCGCCGGTGAACTACACCGAGGTCCTCAACGGCCAACTCCTGCGCCTTCGGACCTACTCCGACGACGACGCGCTCGTCTCCTCCCGCACCTACGTCTACGACGTCCAGGAGAAGGCGACACAACAGGACGGCGGCGAGTACGCCTACGTCCCCGGGTCCTGGGTCCGCCTCAGCGAAGTCAGCGACCTGCGCGACGGCGTCACCCGCAGCACGGAGCACCACTACGCGTCCCACAGCGGGCTGCTGGTGCGTTCCGTCAGCCAGGACCACGACGCGGCGGGGACGGAGCAGACCCTCACCACCGAAACGACCTACGCCCACGAGGTCCCCGCCTACGCCGAGTGGACCCGCACGGCGCACGCCCTGTCGCAGCCCGCCCGGGTCACCAAGACCAGCAAGACCAGCGCCGTCGCGGTGACCTCCGTCGACCTCACCCTGTGGCACGAGTACCCGACCGCGGGCGGACCGCAGGCGTGGGCACCGGGTGCCACCTACTGCTGGCTCGGCACGGGCGACCCGGCGCACTTCCCCGACGCCGAGCCCGATCCGACCCAGTGGCTCACCGCGTCGCGGACCACCGCCCGAACGCCGGCCGGGCTGCTCCCCGCCGAAGTCCTCGACGCCGACGGCCGCCCCACCTCCGTGGTGTACGACCGCAGCGCGTGCTACCCGGTGGCGACGTTCCACGGCGCGAGCGCCGCCGCGGGTGAGGCGTGCTTCTACGGATTCGAGGCGTACGAGGTCAACCCCGGCTGGGGCACCCCGAACGGGGGTGCTGGCGGCCTCGTGCTCACCGACGACGACCCGTGCGCCGGACGGCGCTGCCTCACGCTGCCGGCCGGCACGGCGCCGACCGACGCCCCGCAGCTCACCCGCCGCCCGACGGACCAGAGCCGTACGTACCTGATCGCGGGCTCGGTGCGCAGCGCCGACGGCGGCACCGGTGTCCGCATCACCCTCACCGCGCCGGACGGCGGCGTCCGCGCGCAGTGGGACGGCCCGCTGCCGAACACCGCCGGCGCGTGGCGGCCGTTCAGCGTTCCCGTCGACCTGTCCCGCGGCGGGCCGGCGCAGGACTCGGTGGTCGACGTCCAACTCGTCAACACGGGCGGGCAGACCGCCCACCTGGACCTGCTGCGGTTCGCTCCGAAGGACTGCGCGTTCACGGCGTCGGTCTACGATCCGACCGGGGCGGTGCTCGCCACGGTGCGGGAGTCCGGAGCCGTACAGCGGCGGCTGTTGGACCGCTTCCGGCAGGTCCGCGCGGTCAGCTCCGCCGCCGGTGGCGTGCGGGATGCGACGGTCCTGCACGTCCCGCAGAAGGCCGGGGCCGAGGGCGAGGGGACGTACAACGCCAGCGTCAAGACCACGCCCGCGCAACAGGGCGGCTTCTGGGGGGAGTTCGTCGCCACCGATCTGACCCGCCACTGGGACGTGCCGGACGCGACGGCCTGGACGGTGGACCTCCCCACCCGGACCCTGCACCACCAAGGGGCCGGCACCGACACGATGCGCCTGCGGGCCGGCGCGTTCACCCCGGCCGCGGCGCGGGTCGAGGTGCTGCCGGCGGGCCGGCTCGCGGATCCCGTCACCCTCCTGCTGGGGCCGGTGGGCGTACGCTACGACCCCGCCGCCCAGGCCATGGAGCTGATCGACGCCACGGAGAACACGATCGAGAGCACCCCGCTGAAGGGGCTGGGCGCGGCCGACTGGATGCTGCTCGGCTCCGGAAACACGGTGCTGTTCTTCGTCGACGGTCGTCAGCTCTTCCAACGGGACATGGGCCGCTCCGTCTCCGGGGCGGTCGGCCTCAGCGCGCGGGGCCCGGTCGCCTTCCGGGGCTTCCTGGCCTTCGCCGAGCCCGAGTTGACCGTCACCTTCGCCGACGGAACCGGCCGAGCGGTACAGCACCACTCCTTCGCGAGGCCGGGCTGGACCGTCACCGCCACCCACTACGACGCCCTCGGCCGACCCGTCGTCCAGACCAAACCGGTACCCCGCGAAGCCGCCCCGGGTGCCTTCGGCTACTGGCCCGAACTGGTCGGCGCGATCGACCTCGACGGCACCGGCACGATCGGCGGTCGGGTGGCCCAGTACTACGGTCCACAAGGCGGCGGCCCGACCGACGACGCCGGATACCCCTTCCTGCGCACGGTGTACGGCGCCGACCCGGGAAGACGCGTGGTCGAGCGGGGGCTGCCCGGCAGGGAGCTGTCCGTGGACCCCAGGGTGCCCCGCGAGCGGCGGCGCACCACGCGCCACGACTACGGTGCTGCCGGGAAGTGCTTCCAACGCACCACCACCGATCCCGGCGGGCACTCCTGCACCGAGGTGTTCAACGGCCGCGGCCAACTCCTCAGCCGTCGCATCGGATCGACCGCGAACGCCACGAGCACCACGACCTTCCACTACACCCCGGCGGGCCGCCTCGCCCGGGTCGTGCTGCCCAACGCCGACGCGGTGTGCGACGAGGGCGACCCGCAGCACTGGAAGCTGACCTTCGAACACGACTTCCTGGGCCGGGTCGTCGCCCACACGACACCCGACCTCGGGGACCCCGGCCAGACAGCCGGCCCGGGCGCCGTCCGCACCCACTACGGCCCCTCCGGACGGGTGCGGCTGCGGCAGAACCCCGAACAGGCCGGCGCCGGGACGTTCGTCTACGTGCTCTACGACGGCCTCGGACGGATCACCGAACAGGGCCTCGCCGACCTGAAGGCCGACACCTGGGAACAGGCCGGTGCACGGGCGGCGGCGGACCCCCGGTGGCCGGCCTCCGCAGGCGCCGCGCAGTGGTGCCGCAGGTTCTCCTACGACGGCGACGGCTCCGACCCCGCGCTCCTGGCCAAGCTGACGGACGCGCGGGCGAAGGCCGCCGCCGACGACGCGGCACGGGTGCACGAGACGTTCCGGTACGACGAGGAGGGCCGCCTCGCCCAACAGTCGCTGACCGTCCCCGGCTACGACGCGGCGACCCGGACGGTCCAGTACGGCTACGACGGGCCGGGACGGGTGAGCAGCATCCGGCAGCAGGCGCCGGGCGCCCGGCACGACGCGTACTACAAGCGCAACGCGCTCGGCCAGGTCACCGCCATCGGCAGCACGGCCGGCGCCGGCGACTTCGGCGGATACGCCTACCACCCGGACGGGAGCGTCAGCGAGCGCACCGTCCCGACCGGCGCCGGACTGCGCCAGGCCTACGCGTACGACAGCGCCGGGCGGCTGACGGGGCTCACCGACGGGACCGTCTTCGACCAGACGCTCCAGCACGCGCCCGACGGCGCACCGACGCAGACGCAGGAGTACGAACACTGGTCCGGCCGGCACACCACCCGCACGCTCTCCTACGACGACGTGCGCCGGCTCGCGGCGGTCGCGGAGCAGGTGAACGACGGGCAATCCGGCGACGCTGCGGGCGAGCCCACCACCTTCCGGTACGACTACGACGCCAACGGCAACATCCGCCGCGTGCTCAAGGGCTCGGCCGCGAGCGACTACGCCTACGAGACCGGCTCCAACCGACTGGCCACGGTCGACGGCACGAGCCCCGAGGTCTTCCAGTACGACCGCAACGGCAACGTCACCGCCCCGGCGCCGGGAGCCCGGCTCAGCTACGACACCGTCACCGGCCTCCCCGACGGTGCACTTCACCAAGGCACCCGATTGACCTGGACGACGTCGGCCGGCGGAGCCCGGGTACTGCGCGAGTCCACCGAGAGCGGCACCACCGACCGGCGGCTGTACTGGTACGCGGCCGACGGCGCCCTCCTGGCCAGCAGCGAGACACGGCCCACGTTCTACGTCCACGGCCCCACGGGACCCGGCTGCATCTGCCCACCGGACGGCGGACCCCGGTTCCTGATCGCCGACCACCTGCGCTCCACCCGCGCGGTCCTGGCACCGGACGGCACGGTCGCCGCCGCCTTCCGCTACGGCACGTGGGGGGAGACGACCGTGGTGCGCACCGCCGGTGACGTGCCGGTCTTCCTCTACACCGGCCAGGAGTACGAGCCGCAGCTCGCGCTGTACGCCTTCCCGGAGCGGCTGTACGCGCCCGGGGTCGGCAGGTTCCTCGGCCCCGACCCGAACGGGCAGTTCGCCAGCCCCTACCTCTACGCGGCCAACAGCCCGCAGCTCTTCGTGGACCCGACCGGGGGCTTCGCCTGGCTCGTGGTGGCCCTGGCCGCCGCCATCGGGGCTGCCGTCGGGCTGATCGAAGGGGCGATCTCCTCCGCCGAGGCGTCGATGCCGACCGGTGCGGCGATCGGCCGGACGCTGCTGCTCGGGCTCCTCGGTGCGGTGTCGGGCGCCCTGATGGGCGGTGCGGGCGAACTCGTCGCCACCGCCACCTCCGCGGCCGTCTTCGAGAGCGGGCTCGCGGGCACCCTGGCCGGAGGCGCGCTGCGGATCGGGGCGGGCGTGGGCGGCGGCGCCGCCTTCGGAGCCGGGTCCGGGGCGGTCGGTGCGCTCATCGACGCACAGGACCCGGCGAGCGCCGCCGCCCAGGGCGCGTACGTCGGAGCGGTCTCGGGGCTCATCTACGGCGCCGTGGGGGAGTTCACGACCGGGGCGAGCAGGGCGTTGGGGCTCGGGCCCGAGCAGACGACCCGGGACGTCGAGGTCGAGGTCGCCGGCGGCATCACGCAGAGGCGGATCGACCCCGTCCTGTCGCGCCGCCAGGCGCTGGTGACGGTCGGCACCTCGACCGTGGCGGGTGTCGCGGTCCCCTTCGTCCAGCAGGAACTCACCGCGGACGCCCCCGGGCTGTGGCGTCGGATGCTCCTCGGCGGCTTGGGCGGCGCCCTGATGGGGATCGTCCCGAACGAGGTGGGGCTGCGCGGACAGCGGCTGCGGGACACCCGGCTGGAACTGACCACGAGGAGCCCCGTCGTGGAGCAGGAGCCCCAGGTGCGCGGGGTGGCGTGGACCCCGCTGTGAGGCGCGCCCGCACCCCGCCGGAGCGCCGGCACCCCTCGGTATGATCGCCGTACCGCAGCGAAGAAAAGGCCCTGGCGGGCCGGTGCGAAAGGGGTGCCCCGTGCGGGCCGAGCAGTGGAGCGGGGTCGTCACCCACCACGGGGAGGGTCCCGGCTGGGATCCGTACGCCGGACGGCTGCGGGTCGTCGACCAACTCGCCGGGGACCTCGTGACCTTCGCCGACGACGGCACCGTGGCCGAGCGACGGCACGTCGGGGACGTCCTCGCGGCCTGGCGCCCCCGCACCGCCGGTGGGCTCGTCGTGGCGGTGGAGCGCGGCTTCGCGACCCTGGAGTCGGACGGCACGGTCACGGGCGGCGCCGAGCTGTGGCGGGACACCACGGTGCGGATGAACGACGGCGCCTGCGGTCCCGACGGCGCGTTCTACTGCGGGAGCATGGCCTACGACGCCAGGCCCAAAGCGGCCGACGTCCACCGGCTCGCGCCCGACGGCACCACCTCCGTCGTGCACACCGGCGCCACCATCTCCAACGGGCTGGTCTGGGCGGCCGACGGCACCTTCGCCTACTACGTCGACACCGCCACCGGCTGCGTCGCCAAAGTCACCGTCGAGCCGTCGACGGGACGCTTCGACGACGTCCGGCCGTGGGTCACGATCGCGGCGCACGACGCCGCCCCCGACGGCATCGCGCTGGATGCCGAAGGGGGCGTGTGGGTCGCGCTCTGGGGCGGCTCGGCCGTCCACCGGTACACCGCGGACGGCGTCCTGGACGCCGTCGTCGAGGTGAACGCCCGTCAGGTCACCGCCTGCGCCTTCGGCGGCGCCGACGGGGCGACGCTGTACGTCACCACCTCCCGGCAGGGGCTCGCCGACGACCAGGACCCGGCGGCGGGCGCGGTGTTCACCGTGCGCCCCGGCGTCACCGGCCGTCCGCTGCTGCCCTACGCGGGCTGACTGACCGAGGGCTGAGGGATCGAGGGCTGAGGGATCGAGGGCTGACGGGCCCCGACGGCTCAGGCGTCGACGAGGCGGTTGCGGTGCCGCCCCAGACCCTCGATCTCCAACTCCATCACGTCGCCCGCCCGCAGATACGGGAACCGGCCGGAGAGCGCCACGCCCTGCGGGGTGCCCGTGTTCACCAGGTCACCCGGGTCCAGGGCCACGTACTGCGACAGATGGCGCACGATCTCGGCGACCGTGAAGATCATGTCCGCGGAGGTGGAGTCCTGGCGCGGCTCCCCGTTGACCCAGGACCGCAGCCGCAACTGCTGCGGGTCGCCGACCTCGTCCGCCGTGACCAGCCAGGGGCCGAGCGGATTGAACGTCGGCGAGATCTTGCCCTTGGACCACTGGCCGCCCGCGGCGCCGAGTTGCACCGCCCGCTCGGAGACGTCGTTGCTGAGGACGTAACCCGCGACGTACGCAAGGGGGTCCTCGTCCGCGGTCAGGCGGTGCGCCCGGCGCCCGATCACCACCCCCAACTCGACCTCCCAGTCCGTCTGCTCGAAGCCCGACGGGATCAACACGTCGTCCTCGGGCCCGGCCAGCGAGTTAGGCCCCTTGTAGAAGAGGATCGGCTCGGCCGGCGGCTCGGCGCCCGACTCGGCCGCGTGGGCCGCGTAGTTCTGGCCGATGCAGAGCACCGCGCCGGGGCGGGCGATCGGCGGTGCCACCCGCACCCCGGCCACCTCGATCGACGGCAGGGCACCGGTCCGGTGCGCCGCCGCCACCCGGGCCGGCCCGTCCGCGGCGAAGAACTCGGGGGTCAGGTCGTCGGTCAGGCCGGACAGGTCGTAGTGCCGTCCGTCCGCGTCGCGCAGGACGGGCCGCTCGCTGCCGGCCGCGCCGACACGCATCAGTCGCATGGGAGTTCCGTTCGTTCCACTCGTGGATGTGCAAAACAGGGGCGGGCGATCACCCGACGCGCCTCACGCGACGTGCCTCACTCGACGCGGGTCAGCGCATCGGAGCCCACCGCGTGCCGCAGGGGCCGCCCGCCCAGGAAGCGCTCGACCTCGGCGACGGTGCTGTCCCCGAGCGCCCAGCGGCCCTGGACCGTGGCCGCCGCCTGGTGCGGGGTGAGCAGCACGTTCGGCAGGGTCCGCCACGGGTGGTCCCGTGGCAGCGGCTCCTGGTCGAACACGTCGAGCGCCGCGTCCAGCCGTCCGCTGCGCACCTCGGCGAGGAGCGCGGACTCGTCGACCAGCCAGGAGCGCGCCGTGTTCACCAGCCCCGCGCCGGCGGGCATCAGCGCCAACTCGCGGGCGCCCAGCAGGTGCCGGGTCTCCGGCAGCGCCGGGGCGTGCACCGCGACGATCCGGCTGGTGCGCACCACCTCGTCCAGCGGCGCGACGGCCACGCCCAGCCGGCGCGCCTCGTCGGCCGTCAGGTACGGGTCGTACACCGACACCCGCGCGCCCAGGGCCCGTACCAGCGCGATGTACGCCCGGCCGGTCCTGGACGCCCCGATCACCCCGATCGGACAGCCGCGGATCTCGTGCCGCGGCGGGGCCTGGCTCGCCGCGGCCCACTCCGCCCCGCCGCGCAGGGCGTGGTCGAAGCGGTGCACCCGGTGCAGCAGGCTGAGGGTGAAGGTGAGCGCGACCTCGGCGACCGGCGGGCCCATCGCCGCGCCCGCCTGCGTGACGTGCACGCCGCGGTCGAAGACGTCCCCGGTGACGAACCGGCTGACCGCGCCGCCGGTGTGGGCGATCAGCCCCAACGCATCCGCCGCGTCCAGCAGTTCGGAGTCCAGGACCGCCGCGCCCCACGCCGTCACCAGCACGTGGGCCCCGCGCAGCGCGGCGGCCACGGCCGTCCGGTCGTCGTGCGCGTCCACCACGCTGACCTCGGCGAGCGAGGTCAGCCGGCGCCAGGCGCCCGCGGTGAAGAACTCGGCCCGCAGCCGCGGCGGCACCGCGACCACGATCCGCCGCGCCCCGGGCACCGGCCCGTCAGCGGAGCCAGTCATCGAGGTGCTCCCGTACGAAGTCGTCGTCGGTGAGCCAGGGGTAGGCGGCGCCGACGCGCGCGATCTCCTCGGCCTGGCCGGGGGAGAGCCGTTCGTCGGGGTTGAGGCACCAGGTCCCCGCCAGCAGCCCCTGGGCCCGCAGCACCTCGTGGACGCCGGCGATGCAGCCGCGGAAGGCGTTGGCGACGTCGAACACGGCCGCGTTCGCCTCGCTGAGTTGCGGCGCGCGCCGCAGCAGGTCCGTGGTGAGGGCGTGGTCACCCGTGCGCGCCGCCCGCACCTCGTCGAAGAGGTGCACCGCGGCCCGGGTCCACACCGCCCACTGGCCGAGCAGCCCGCCGGCGAACCAGCGCAGCCCGCGCGCGGTGCGGTAGGGGGTGAGCAGGTCCTGGATGATGGCGTCGTCGTTGCCGGTGTAGAGCGCGACCTCGTCCGCCCGGTCGGACGCGGCGACGGCCGCGATGACCTCGGCGGTGCGGTAGCGGTCGAAGGGGGCCGTCTTGATGGCGACCACGGAGGGGATGTCGGCGAGCGCCCGCCAGTAGTCGGGGGACAGGTGGCGGCCCCCGACGGCGTCCTGGAGGTAGAAGCCGATCACCGGCAGCACCTCGCCGACCGCGCGGGTGCGCTCCAACAGCCCGGCCTCGTCGGCGCCGGGGACGGCGGGGCTCAGCAGGACGGCGTCGTAGCCGAGGGACGCGGCGAGTTCGGCCTCCGCGACGGCCTGTGCGGTGTAGCCGCAGGCGCCGGCGACCTTGACGACCGGTCGGCCGCCCGCAGCCGCCGCGCCGTGGGCGCGGATCTCCTCGGCGGCCAACTCCAGCACCGGGCGCAGCAGTCCGACGGCCGGTTCGCGGATCTCGAACTGGGTGGTGTGCACGCCGACCGCGATGCCACCGGCGCCCGAGGCGAGGTAGTAGCGGGTCAGCGCGCGCTGCCGGCGCTCGTCGAGTCGGCGCTCGGCGTCCAGCGCCAGCGGATGGGCGGGGACCACCGTGCCCGCGGTGAGCACGTCGAGCGGGTCGACGGCATCCGGTGCGACAAACGCTGAGGGCGTGGGCGTGGGCGAGGACGTGGGGGTGGGCACGGTGGGTCAGAACCTTCCGTCGCGTACCTGGAACTTGGTGGGCTTGCCGGAGAGCGGATGGCCGCGCCGGATCCACTCCGCCTGCCAGGACACCAGGGTCCGCAGCGACAGGGCGGGGTATCCGAACAGGGCGTGGCACAGGGAGGAGTCGGACAGCAGAGCGGTGCCCGACTCCTCGCCCGCGAACAGCGCCGGGCGGTCGAACTCCGCGGCGAAGAGCTGCGCCAGTCGGCGCACCGACGCGGTCTCGGGGCCGCTGAGGTTCAGCGTGAAGGGGCGCTCCCCGCCGGACGCGTGGGCGAGCGCGCGGAGCGCGACCTCGTTGGCGTACCCCTGCCACACCGCGTTGAGGTGCCCGGTCGTCAGATCGACGGGGGTGCCGGCGTGCACCGCGGTCGCGATGTCCGCGAGGACGCCGTACCGCAGGTCGACGGCGTAGTTGAGGCGGATCACCGCGAGCCGGAGCCCGTGTTCGACCGCGTGGTAACCGAAGACCCGCTCCCGGCCGAGGCAGGACATCGCGTACTCGCCGACCGGCGCCACCGCGTCCTCCTCGGTGCTGCCGGCCGAAGCCGTGGACACCAGCGGGTAGACGTTGCCGGTGGAGAAGGCGGAGATCCGGGCGGTGCGGTAGCGGCGCGCGACCCGGTCGGGCAGGGCGGAGTTCACCGCCCACGCGTGGGTCGGATTGCCCGCCGAGCCGAACTTGGCACCCACCATGAAGACCACGTTGCCCGCGTCCGGCAAGGTCGCCGGGTCGCCGTCGAGCAGGTCGAAGGGGACGGGCGCGACGCCGTCGGCGGCCAGTCGGTCGGCGGCGGCGCGGTCCGTCCAGCGGGAGACCGCGTGCACGGTCAGGTCGCTGCGTCCCGCCGCGTCCAGGGCGCGCCGCGCCAGCCGGGCGAGGCTCGGCCCCATCTTGCCGCCGGCACCGAGGATCACCAGGTCCCCGTCGAGGTCGGCGAGGTCGGCGACCAGCCCCGGGGACGGGGTGGCGAGCAGCGCTTCGAGGGCGTCCGGACCGTCCGGGAACCCCGACGGGGCGGCCGGCGGCGGGGTGTGCGTGAGCGTGGTTGGCATGGGCGTGGTTGGCATGGGCGTCATCCCTTGACTGCGGAGCCGGTGATGCCTTCGGTGAAGTACCGCTGGCCCACGAGGTAGGCGCTGAAGATCGGCACGAACGCGACGACGGAACCGGCGAGGACCTGGTTGAGCGGTACCTGTTGCTGCTGGAGCGAGGCGATGCCGACGGTGAGGGTGCGCATCTCCGTGCTCTGGCCGATGACCAGCGGCCACATGAAGTCGTTCCAGTGCCACAGGAAGACGAAGGTGCCGAGCGTGGCGAGGATCGGTTTGAGCAGCGGCAGCACGATGCGGAAGAAGATCTGGAGCTCGCCCGCGCCGTCCAGCCGCGCCGCTTCGAAGAGTTCGTCGGGCAGCCCGAGGATGAACTGCCGCATCAAGAACACCGCTTGGGCGTTGGCGAGGGTGGGGACGATCAACCCCCAGTAGCTGTCCACCCCGCCGAGCTTCGCGATGAGGATGAAGGTCGGGATCATCGTGACGTGGTACGGGACCATCACCATCGACAGGAACGACCAGAACATCGCCTCCCGGCCCGGGAAGCGCTTCTTCGCGAAGGCGTAGCCGGCGAGCGCGGCCAGCAGCAGCGTGCCCACCACCGACACCAGCGAGTACACGAGGGTGTTGAACAGCCAGCGGGGCACGTCCTGCGAGCCGAGTACGTCGCCGTAGCTGCCGCCGTCCAGCGGCCAGGGCAGCAGGCTGCCGGGCAGGTCGACCGCGCCCTCCGGCTTCAGCGACAGCACGACCATCGCGTAGAACGGGAAGAGGGTGACGATCGAGGCCAGCGCCAGCAGCACGCCGCGCACCAACTTGCCCCGGGTGCGCATGCGCAGGGCGTTCGGCAGGGTGTCCCGCTCCCGCGGCTCCCGCCGGCGCCCGGGGCCGGTCTTCGTCGGGCCCGCCTTCGTAGGGGCGGTCGTCGCGGTGGTGACGGCGGCGTCGGGACGGGGCGCGGCGGTCACCGCGGTCTTCGTGGGCTCGGTGGTCTCGCTCACGGTCACTGCTCCTTTCCGATGACCAGCCGCTGGATCCCGGCCACCACGAGCGTGAGGACGAACAGGACGCAGCCGATGGCGCTGGCGTAGCCGAGGTCGAAGTACTTGAAGCCGGCGTCGTACAGCTGGAAGACCAGGCTGTAGCTGGAGTTCGCGGGCCCGCCGCCGGTCATCATGTAGACGGCGTCGAAGACCTGGAAGCTGGCGGTGGTCTCGATGACGGCCAGGAAGAAGAACGAGCCCTTCAACTGCGGGGCCACGATGTACCGGAACCGCTGCCAGGGGCCGGCGCCGTCCATCAGCGCGGCTTCCTCCAACTCCCGCGGCACCTCCTGGAGCCGGGCGAGCAGGATCAGCATGCCGTACCCGCACCGCGACCAGACGCCGACCAGCGCGATCGCGGGCAGCACCAGCGCGGAGTCGGTGAGCCACGACTGGTCGGGCAGGCCCAGCCAGCCCATCACCGTGGACCACGGCCCGTCGGTGGAGAAGATCCAGATGAACACCGTGGACGCCAGGATCAGGCTGGTGACCACGGGCAGGAAGAACACCGAGCGGAAGAGCTTGGAGCCGAGGAAGGCGCGGCGGGTCAGCAGCGCCAGACCGAGGGAGAGCGCGATGGTGACGGGCACCGCCATCACGGTGTACAGGACGGTGACCTTCAGGGCCGACCAGAACACCGGGTCGTCCATCAGGCGCTGGAAGTTCTCCAGGCCGGTGAAGCTGGTCTCGGCGCCGAGGGTGTAGTCGGTGAAGCCGAGAAGGAGGCCCGCCGCCGCGGGCCCGAAGCGGAAGGCGAGGAAGACCAGGAGCGCGGGCAGGACGAACAGCAGCCCGATCCTCGCCTCCCGTCGGGCGTGCGGCCCGCGGCGGACCTTGGTGGTGCGGGGTCGTTCCGCGACTGCGGCCACGGGACCTCCTTCGTACGGCGGTGCGATGGGACAGGGGTGGACGGAAGGTCAGGACGGTGGAGTCACCCGGGTGGCGGCGCAGGTCAGCGCTTGCGGGCGATGAGCTGGTCCGCCGCCTTCGCCGCTGCGTCGAGGGCGGACTTCGGGCTCTTCTGACCCAGCAGCGCGCCCTGGATCTCCGGGGCGAGCACGCCCATCACGTCCCGCGCGGCCTTGTTCAGCGGCCCGACCTGGGTGGTGTCCAGCACCTTCGCGGTCTCCTGCTGCTGCGCGTCGGTCGGGTACAGGTCGGCGGCGGCGGTGCGCGGCGGGAAGTAGCCCATCGGCTTCTGGAGCCCCGCGCTGTTCTTCTCCTGCGCCACGAAGGAGACCCACTTGCCGGCGGCGGAGGTGTTGCCGCCCTTGAAGACGGCGAGGGTGCCCACCGTGCCGTACGCGACCTGGGCGTCGGCCTTCAGCGCCGGCCGCACCACGATGTTCTCCTTGCCCCAGAACGGCTCCACCTCGGAGGCGGAGTTCTGCCAGGTGCAGGCCACCTTGTTCTTCGCCAGGTCGGTCTGCTCCATCTTCGGCGTGGTGGTCACCAGGTCCTTGGGCGCCCAGCCCGCGTCGATGAAGGTCTTGAGCCAGGTCAGCGCCTTGACTCCGGCGTCGCTGTTGAACGCGGCCTTCTTGCCGTCCGCGGAGAACACCTCACCGCCGGCCTGCCACAGCAGCGGGTAGAAGGTCATGTTCAGCGTGGCGGTGGTGTCCCCGCTGTAGCTGGTGGCGTAGTACCCCTTGTCCTTGAGCTGCGGGGCGAGCGCGCTCAGCTCCTCCCAGGTCGTCGGGTACTTGTCCGCCAGGCCCGCGCCCTCGAACACCTTCTTGTTGCACAGCAGCGGGTACGCCGACATCAGCACCGGGGTGGCCAGCGCGGTGTCGTCGACGGTGACCGCCTTCAGCGCGGCGGGGCGCAGCGCGTCGCGGTCCGCCTTCGACAGGTAGTCGTCGGCCGGGACCAGGTTGCGCTGGTAGGCGGCGAGCTGGTCCGGGATCAGGTACGCCACGTCCGGGCCCTTGTTGGCGGCCAGCGCGGTGGCGAGCGCGGTGTCGCGGTTCGCCCACGGGTAGGTGGAAACCTTCACCTTGACGTCGGGGTTCTCCTTCTGGAACGCCTTCACCATGCCGTCCCAGTACGCCTGGTTGGCCTTCTCGTCGGCGATGACCGGGTAGACCCAGGTGTTGACGGTGCCGCCGCCGGAGCCGGAGTCGCCGGAGCCGCAGGCGGTGAGCCCGACGACGGTGGCGAGGGCGACGGAGGTGCACGCCAGCGTTCTGCTGATTCTCATGGTGTTCGATCTCCTGGTGAGGGTGTTCGGAAAAGTTCGGGGGGCGGGGCGGCGGGGTGGCGGGGCCGCTCAGTGCTCGGGGACGCGCTCGACGGTGCCGAGGTGCCGGGAGCGTTCGGCGGCGAACGCGGCGAGGTGGCTGCTCAGCGACTCGGCCGGCCCGGACCTGATGAAGGACCGGTCCCCGGTGGCGAGCGCGGCGACGAAGGACGCGATCAGGACGGTGTCGCCGCCGCCGTGCCCGTCCGCCGCGTTGGAGCCGGTGGCGGCCGTCTCGTGCACGGTCACGCTGTCGTCGCGGAAGTCGTGGACGGTGACGCGCTCCCCGTCGCCGCGCAGCCAGCCGTGGCTGCCGAAGATCCGGGTCTGCCGGTGCGTCTGCTCGGTGAACGCCGTCATGGTGAACGTGCCGGTCAGCCCGCCGGTGAGCTGCATCGCCACGACCTGGTTGTCGACCACGTCGTTGTCGGTGCGGTACACGCAGCGTCCGTACGGACCCGAGCGCAGCGCCTCGGTCAGCACGGCCTCGTCCTCGGGCCCCGCGGCCCGGTCCGTGACGTGGCTGACCGGCCACTGGCCCCCGGTGCGCCGCAGCGCGGGGTAGTACAGCTTGCGGGCCGAGTAGGGGCAGTCTGCCTCCACGCCCGCCGGGCACGTCAGACAGGAGTCGGTGGAGCCCTCGGGCGCGTTCTCCGGCCGGAAGTGGGCCAGTGAGCCGAAGCTGGCGACCGACTCGATCCGACGCCCCGTCACATAGGTGATCCAGTCCAGGTCGTGGCTGGACTTGGCGAGGATCATCGGGGACGACTCGTCCTGGCGCCGCCAGGGACCCCGTACGTAACTGTGGGCGTAGTGCCACCAGCCGACCGGCTCCAGGTGCTCGATGCCGGTGAGGGTGCCGAGCACGCCGCTGTCGACCACGCCCTTCACCAGGTCGGTGTAGGGGGTGTAGCGCAGGACGTGGCAGACGGCGAAGGGCACGCCGGTCTCCCGTACGCCCGTCACCAGCGTGCGGCACTCGTCCTCTGTCGGCGCTAGCGGCTTCTCGGTCAAGATGGCGTAGCCGGCGCGGGCCAGCGCCAGGACGGGCTCGACGTGGTCCCGGTCCTGGGTGCAGACCATGACGGCGTCGGCGATCCGCTCCCCGGTGGGGGAGGGGTCGAGGAGCGCGCGCCAGTCGTCGTACCCGGCCACCGGTCCGACGGCGCGTTCGGCGGCCCGCGCACGGGCGCGCGGATCGGGGTCGGCCACGGCGGTCAGCCGGGCCCGCGAGGGGTGGTCGTGGATCCAGTCGGTGTAGGTCAGACCCCGGTTGCCCGCGCCGACCAGGGCGATCTGGACGGGCCGGTCCTCGGGGATCGGGCCGGCGGCGGGCGGGGTGGAGGCAGCAGACATGGTCGGTCCCGGGTGTCGGGGAGAACTCGAACGAGCAGGGGTACGGAGGAAGGGGGCGCGGGCACGGCGACCCGCGCCCCGGCATCGGCTAGCCGAGCAGCAGGTTTCCGGCCTCGTGCCGGATCCGGTCGCCCTCGGGCGGCATCGCCGTGCGTCTCGTGCCGTCCTCGACGCAGCCGCTGTGCAGCAGGTGGCCGGAGCCCGCGAAGGCGCCGGCGGCCAGCTCCAGACGTCCGCCGGTGAAGGTGGAGTTAGACGCCTGGTAGCGGTTGGTGCCCTCGGTGATCTTCAGATGGGCGGTGTCGGAGACGGCCGTCTCGCCGTGGAAGCCGTCCAGTCGCCAACTGACGGTGCGCTCGCCACCGGTGCGGCCGAGCAGCGCGCCGGCGCCGTTCGTCCCCGAGAAGCGGGCGCCGCCGTCGAGGCGGATCTCCTGGTCCTTGCCGGAGTTCAGGACGAAGCCGGTGTCGCGGTATCGACCGCCGCTGACCGTGGAGGTCGGGTGCGCCAGCGAGCTGGGCGCGGCCTTGTCGGACGCACCGGTGAAGACGCAGCGCTCCAGCACCAGGTCGCCGGTGCCCTTGAAGGCGGCGCCGTCGAGCCCGGTGAGGGTGACCCGCTCCAGATGGACGTCCGCGCTCACGTTCTCCTGGGTGACCACGGAGCCCTTGCCCTGGTGGAACGTGGAGTCGGCCACCACGTTGGCGCGCTTGGAGAGCTTGGACGCCTGGGTGATCACCAGGGGGCCGGACGCGGTGCAGCCGCGCATTTGCACCCCGTCGGCGTTCACCCAGATCATGCCGGAGCCGGACTGGGCGTTGCCGATGACCCGCAGGTCCTCCAGGGTGAGGTCGGTGACCTTCACCCGGGCCACGAACCAGGAGCACACGTGCTGGCGCACGGTGATCCGCTTCGCCGCGGAGCCCCAGGCGGCGCCGGAGTTGGCGAAGGTCATCAGCCCCGAGTTGCCGGTGTAGACCAGGTCGTGCTCGAACTGGCCGTGGGTGACGAAGGGGCCCTGGTCGTCGCCGTCGCCGTGGCAGTTGGTGACGTAGCCGTAGGCCGAGGCCGTCCAGTCGTTGAGGTGCCGGGCGTTGGAGGCGTGACAGTCCTCGACGTGGCCGTACAGACAGTAGATCTGCTGGGTGAGGTAGCCGGCGCCGCCCCAGGTGACGGACGCCGGGTTGCGCAGCTGGCACTGGTAGGTGTGGAAGTAGGTGCACCAGCGGCGCATCACCACGGGCCAGAAGGTGTCCGTCGCGTCGATCCCGGACACGTCGCAGGAGACGGCGTACTCGTACGCGACGGGGTGGGAGCCGGTGTACTGGTCGCCGCCCTTGACGCCCTCGAAGACCATGTTGCGCACGTGGGCGCGCTCCACGGGCTCGACGCGGGTCCAGCGGAAGGTGCGGCCGGCGGCCAACTCCCAGCCGATCTTGTAGTTGACCCGGACGTGCGTCCCGTCGACCTTCTGGGTGATCTGGACGAGCCGCTGCACCTCGCGCTCGTACTTCCCGCTGCCCTTGACGCCGTCGACCTCCACGGCCCACCACTGGCCGACTTCGAAGGCGCCCGAGTCGGGCACCTCGAAGACGTCCGCGAGATCGGGCATCGGCGCCGACAGGGTGGCGGTGACCTTGGTGTCGGTGACCTTTCCCTGGAAGAGCAGGACCGCGCCGAAGGGGTTGTCGGCGGTGTTGCGCTCGATGCCGGTGGTACGGACCCGGTGGCCGCCGAAGTCGAGTTCGATCCCGGACCGGGCGAAGGTGTGGCGCCGGGTGAACAGCAGGTCGGTGTGCGCCTCGACGCGGTGCACGGAGGGATCGTTCACCAGGGCGTCGAGCGCGGCGTCGGCGGGGGCGCCGTCGTCGAAGTGGCCGAAGGAACGGAAGTCGACGACGCCTTCGTGCAGCTGGAGCCAACGGCCGCGGGGGCCGGGAGAGGCGGGGGCGAGCACGGTGCCGCCGTTGTGGGCGGCGGCGGACGAGGCGTCCCAACGGAGGGTCGACCCGCCGCCGTCGCCGGCGGTGCGGTAGCCGGCGACGACGGCGACCTCGCCGTCCTCCAACTGCTTGGGCGCCACTGCGCGCAGGGCGGCCACGTCGCTGACGGCGCGGATCCGCGCCGCGCCCTTGGGACCCTTGGGGCCCTTGGCCGCGGCGGGCTGCGTGCCCGCGGCGGTGGCGGCGATCAACAACCCGCCGATGCCGCCGGCGCGCAGCAGATTGCGGCGCCCGGTGGCCTCGGGGGCGGTGGGTGTGTCGTGGTGGGCGTCCGGAAGCGGACGCACGAAGGGGCGGGGCACAGAGCTCACGGGGTCCTCAGCCTTCGAGAGGGTGGGCAAGTGAGGTGAGGGGGGTCCCGCGGCGAGAGCCGGAGCACCGGACGGACCGGTGCGTCACACAGGCGGATGGCTGAAAAGAGAGGGTGATGCGAGAGGGGGCGTGGTGGCCGGGGGAGCAGCCCCGGGGGTCAGAACACCAACGACCATGGGGCGAGCGGTGTGATCCGCTCGACACGCGAGGAACTTAAACCGGGTGTACGGAGTCGGTCAACCCTTTGCGGTTGGCCGAATCCACCTGTACGTCGCTTCGCCACCCGTGCCAGCTCGCCCCCTTGGCGTACCGCCGTGCCCCTGCGGAAGCGTCTGCCTCTGCGGCCCGGTGGGTGGCTTGTCGCGCAGTTCCTCCCCCTGTGCCCTGCGGGCACGGGGGCACCCCCACCTACGCCCAGAGGGCGTGGGGGGACCCCCAGCGCCCTAAACACCTCCGCCCCAGCCCGCAGGCGAATGGCGGGGGAAGCGAAACAGGGGCGCGGGGAACTGCGCGAGAACCACGTACGGTCCGCAGAGACCAACGCACCCGCAGGGCTACGGTGAGGGGGTCAGGGGCGCGGAGAATTGCGCGAACAACCCACCACCGGGCTGTGGTCGCCATGATCGCTGGGCCATCCACGGCGCGACCGCGAACGCGTGCGAGCGACCACGCACGGGCCGTCCGCCGCGGGGCGCCGGGCGCCGCGGGGCGCGTGGGTCAGGGAACGGGGGCGTAGCCCAAGGCGCGGCTGATGCGTTGCGCCGCGTCAGCCACCTCGCGGCCGATCTCCTGGAACCGCCAACTCGGCTGGTCCAACTTCAACCCCGTGACACTGATCGCCCCCGCCGTCCCCCCGCGGTGATCCCGCACCACGCTCCCCACGCAGAAGATCCCCTCCGCGTCCTCCTCGTCGTCCAGCGCGTACCCGGACATCCGGATGTCCCGCAGATGCGCGATCAGGGTCTCCTCGTCCGTGATCGTGCGGGAGGTGCGCCGTCGCAGCCCGGTGCGGGCGATCAGCGCACGCGCCTCGTCCAGCGGCATCTCGGCGAGCAGCGCCTTGCCGAGCCCCGAGCAGTGCGGCAGCTCGCGGGTGCCCATCCGCAGGTCGAGCCGGGGCCCGTGCTCCAGGTCGACCTGGTCGATGACGACGGCGTGGCCCGCTTCGAGCACCGCCACGCGCGAGGCCATCCCGGTGGCCGCGGTCAACTCCAGCAGCACCGGCCGGGCGACGTCCCGCAGGGAGACCTGGGACCGCGCCCGGTCGCCGAGCCGGGCGAGGGCCATGCCCAGCCGGTAGCGGCGGTGCATGCCCTCGCCCTCGTCGGCGACCAGACCGTAGTGGCGCAGCGTCTGGAGGATGCCGAAGGCGGCGCTCTTGGAGATCCCGCACGCCTGGCCGACCTCGGTGACGCTCATGCCGTTCCCGGGCCCCCGGGTGGCGAGCGCCTCCAGGATCTCGGCGCCCCGCCCCACGGTCTTCACCCAGTACTTGGCGCGCTCGGCGGCCTCGGCCCCGGCGCCCGCCGTGCTGACCTGTTCCTCGCTCTGACTGTTCTGCATATCCGAACAGGATAGTGCGACTCCTCGGGGTGCGAGGGCGAAACGACTCTTGACGGCGGAGTGACGGCGATCTACAGTGAGCGAACTGTTCTGCTATGTAGAACAGCGTTCTGAAAAACGTGAACGGCTCGGAAACAACGCCCGACGCGGACTTCGGAACGACCACGGAACGCGCTCGACGAGACGGGGCGACCCGACTCGACCGGGCGCGATCCACCAGCACGCGACGACTGCCCGGGCGGATGGCACCCGCGACCGGTGGCTGTGCAGAGCCCCGGTCCGACCGACAGCAATCGACGCAAGGAGCACCGCATGACGCTCGCCGAGCGCGCCCGCCGGGTCATCCCCGGAGGCGTCAACAGCGGCCAGCGCAGCATCCCCGGCTTCACCGATCTCGTGATCACCCGTACCAGGGGCGCCCGCTTCTGGGACCAGCACGGCCGGGAATTCACCGACTACCACGCGGCCTTCGGGCCCGCGCTGCTGGGCCACAACGATCCCGACGTGGCCGCCGCCACCGCTGCCGCCGGCGCCGGACTCGCCCTGCCGGGCGTGGCCGTCACCGACGCCGAGGTCACCCTCGCCGAACGCCTCACCGACCTGGTGCCCTCCCTGGAGAAGGTGCTGCTCACCAGCACCGGCAGCGAGGCCACCTTCCACGCCCTACGGGTCGCCCGCGCGGCCACCGGGCGCCGCCTCGTCGTCAAGTTCCAGGGCTGCTACCACGGCTGGCACGACTCGGTCAGCCTCAACGTGATCTCCGCGCCGGAGCGCGTGGGGTCCCACGACCCCACCTCCACCGGCATCCTCCCGGAGGTCCTGGACGCCACCTTGGTCCTGCGGTTCAACGACGTGGCCGCCGTGCGCCAGGTCTTCGCGGACCACGGCGACGACATCGCCGCCGTCATCCTCGAACCCATCCCGCACAACGTCGGCGCGATCCTGCCCACCGACGACTTCCTGCGCACCCTGCGCGAGGAGTGCACCAAGGCCGGCAGCGTGCTCGTCTTCGACGAGGTCATCACCGGCTTCCGGCACGCGCTCGGCGGCTACCAGTCCATCTGCGGGATCACCCCCGACCTCACCACACTCGGCAAGGCCATCGCCAACGGCGCCCCCATCGGCGCCCTCGGCGGCCGGGCCGACCTGATGGACCTCTTCTCCACCCGCCCCGGCGGCCCGGCCTTCTTCGCCGGCACCTACAACGGCCACCCGCAGGTCGTCTCCGCCGCCATCGCCACCCTGCGCAAGCTCACCGACGAACCGGTCCACGAGCACACCTTCCGGCTCGGCGAGCGCGCCCGCACCGAACTCGCCGCGCTCTACCGCCGGCTGGAGGTGCCCGCCGTCGTCACCGGCTTCGGCTCGGTCTTCGTCACCTACTTCATGGCCGGCGAGCCCCCGCGCAGCTACGACGACCTGCTCGCCAACGACGCCGCCCGCTTCATCGGGGTGCGCCGCAACCTCACCGAGCACGGCATCTTCGAGCTGCCGCTCAACCTCAAGCGCAGCCACATCTCCTACGCCCACACCGACGCCGACATCGACCACCTGATCGAGGCCACCGAAGCCGCCGTCCGCAAGACCCTCGCCGAAGGCGGCCCCGACGACCTCGCCCACACCTCCACCATGGGCGGAGCGCAGCGCTGATGCTCACCGTCAACACCACCAGACCGGCCGGGCCCGCCGGACGCATCACCCGGGTCGAGACCCTGATCCTCGGCACCGCCTGGCGCGACTTCGGCTACGTCCGCATCCACACCGACGAAGGACTCACCGGCGTCGGCGAGATCACCCACCCCTACCGCGTCGCCGAGACCTGCCAACTCGCCGAAGCCATGGGCCGCCGCCATCTGATCGGCGCCGACCCCTTCGACGTCGAAGAGATCTGGCTGCGGATGTACCAGGGCGACTTCCTGCGCGGCGGCGACGTCGGCGGCGTCGTCGTCTCCGGAGTCGACCAGGCGCTGTACGACCTGATGGGCAAGGCGCTGGGGCTGCCCGTCTACCGGCTCACCGGCGGCGCCGTCCGTGACCGGGTCCGGGTGTACGCCAACGGCTGGTACACCGGCGAGCGGGACCCCGACGTCTTCGCCGCCAAGGCCCGCGAGACCGTCGCCAAGGGCTACTCGGCGCTCAAGTTCGACCCCTTCGGCGCCGGCCTCACCCATCTGGAGAAGGTCGAACTGCGCCGCTCCGTCGAGCTGGTCGCCGCCGTCCGCGACGCCGTCGGCCCGGACGTCGACCTCTTCGTCGAGGGCCACGCCCGCTTCGGCACCGGCACCGCCCGCCGCCTCGTGCACGACCTCGCGCCGTACGACATCGGCTGGTTCGAGGAGCCGATGCCCTGGACCCACATCGAGCGCTACGCGGAACTGCGCGCCGTCGCACCGTTCCCGATCTCCGGCGGCGAGCACTTCCACAACCGCTACGAGTACAAGCAGCTCTTCGCCACCGGCGCCGTCGACATCGTCCAGCCCGACCTGTCGATGGCCGGCGGCTTCACCGAACTGCGCAAGATCGCCGCCCAGGCCGACGCCCACGGCATGACGGTCGCGCCGCACAACTCCAACTCGCCGCTGTGCACCACCGCGTCCGTGCACGCCGCCCTCGGGATCCCCAACTTCCAGATCCTGGAGACCTTCGACGGACTGCTGGAGCCCTACGTCTTCGACGCCGTCAAGGGCGCCCTGCCCGTCGTCGACGGCCACGTGGAGCTGCCCACCGCCCCCGGCCTCGGCATCGAACTCGTCGACGAGGTCTTCGCGGAGCACCCGCCGAGCCACCGGTTCTGGAACATGTTCGCCGAGGGTTGGGAGAAGAGGAACCGCACATGATCGTCGATGTGCACTCCCACCTCTTCCGGCACAGCCACGACTTCGACGACGCCTTCCGCACCGAGTCGGCCCGCGCCCACGCCGGCGAGGTGGACCTCACAGTCCGCTTCGACGAGTACGCCGCCACCGCCCCCGACGACACCCGCACGGTCGTCGTCGGCGGCAAGGCGCGCCGCAGCGGGCTGTGGGTCGACGACGCGGCCGTGGCCGAGTACGTACGGGCCCGCCCCGACCGGCTCATCGGCTACCTCTCCGTCGACCCCACCCAACCGGGCTGGCAGGACGAACTGCGCCACGGCCACCAGGACCTCGGCCTGCGCGGCATCAAGATCATGCCGATGTACGCCGGGTTCAACCCGGCCGACCCGGCGTACGACGACCTCTTCGCGTACGCCGAGCGGCACGGGCTGCCGATGCTGGTCCACACCGGGACCACCTTCGTCTCCCAGGCGCCGCTGGAGTACGCGATGCCCAGGCACCTGGACCCGGTCGCCATGCGCCACCCCGAACTGCGGATGGTCCTCGCCCACCTCGGCCACCCCTTCGAGGGCGAGTGCATCGCCGTCATCCGCAAGCACCGGCACGTCTACGCCGACGTCAGCGCCCTGCACTACCGCCCCTTCCAGCTCTGGCACAGCCTGCGGCTGGTCCAGGACTACGGCGTGTGGGACAAGCTGCTGTTTGGCAGCGACTACCCCTTCACCACGGTGAACGACTCCGTCGACGGGCTGCGCCGGATCGCCCGCGTCCCCGGCATCCCCGGTCTCGACCCGCTCGACCAGGACGCGGTCGAAGCCCTCATCCACCGGCCGGCGCTGGAGCTGCTGGGCCTGGACTGAGCCCACCCGGACCGGGCCCGGGCGCCTTCCCCGCGCCCGGGCCCGTCGGCCCCCGACCTACGACGACCAGGAGCGTTCCCCATGCACCGCTTCGACCTCACCGGCCGCACCGCCCTGGTGACCGGCGCCGCTCGCGGCCTCGGCCGGGCCTTTGCCACCGCACTCGCCGAAGCCGGCGCCGACCTCGTCCTCGTCGACCTGCCCGGCGCCCCCGGGCTCGCCGAGACCGCCGACCTGGTGCGCCGCACCGGCCGCGCCGCACACCTGCACGAGCAGGACCTGTCCCGCACCGACGAACTCGCCGCCTTCGCCGACCGGGTGCGCGAGGCGGCGGGCCCGCTGCACGTCCTGGTCAACAACGCCGGCGTCGCCGCCCTGGAACGCTTCAACGAGATCACCCCCGAGAGCTGGTACCGCGTCATGCGGGTCAACCTCGACGCCGTCTTCTTCCTCACCCAACGCATCGCGGAACACATGGTCAACGACGAGGTGGCGGGCCGGATCATCACCGTCACCTCCAAGAACGGCCTGGTCGCCGAGGCCGGACTGGCCCACTACAACGCCTCCAAGGCCGCCGCCGAACTGCTCAGCCAGACCCTCGCGATCGAACTCGCACCCCACGGCATCACCGTCAACACGCTGGCGCCCGGCATGGTCGAAACCCCCATCGACGGCGAGTTCCCCTTCGACCGGGACGCCTTCGAAGCCGCCTACCGCGAGCGCATCCCACTGGGGCGCTACGCCCGGCCCGAGGAGTGCACCGGGGCGCTGCTGCTGCTCGCCTCCGACGAGGGCAGCTACCTCACCGGCAGCCGCATCGTGGTGGACGGCGGCGTCCTCGCCGACCAGATGCCCCGCACCCGCTTCATGCCGCCGTACCGCAGCACGCTGCCGGCCGCCGACCCCGCGCCGTGACCGTCGAGTACCGCACCGCCCGCCGCGACGACGAGATAGCCCTGAGCGCCCTGTGGGCCACGGCCTTCGCCGGCGCCCCCGTCGAGGACCTGTGGGCAGCCGCCCCCGAACGGCACCGGCACACCCTCGTCGCCGTCGACGACGGCCACGTGGTCTCTGCCCTCCACCACCAGCCCCGCCCCCTGCGCTCGGCCACCGGAGCGGTCGAACGCGTGGGGTGCGTCGGCTCGGTGGCCACCCTGTCCAGGGCCCGGGGCCGTGGCCACGTCCGCGCCCTGCTCGCCGCGGCCGTGCGCGCCATGACCGCCGACGGCTGCGCCTGGTCACTGCTGTTCACCGACACCCCCGGGGTGTACGAGGGCGAGGGGTGGCGCACCTTCTCCCGGCCGACGTGGCACGGACCGCCCGCCGGGGAGACGTCCGCGCCCCGACCGGGGCACGAGGCGCGCGTCAGGACCGCCCTGGCCGCCGACCGGACGGCGCTCGCCGCCCTGCACGACGCGTACGACGCACACCGCCCGCTCACCACGGTCCGCACCGCCGATGACTGGGCGCACCGGGTCCCCACCTGGTACGCCCCCGCCACCACCGACACCCTGCTCGCCGAGGACGCCGCGGGGCGCCCCGTCGGGTACGTCGTCCTGCGCCGCCACCGCGACGGTACGACCGACGTCGACGAGATCGCGCTCGGCGCCGCCGCTCCGGCCGAGCCCCTGGCCCGGGCGCTGTTCGCGGCGGCGGCCGAGCGGGCCGGGCCGGGCACCGTCCGGGTGCACCTGCCCGCCGACGGCGCCGTGTTGGCCGCCCTGCCCGTCCTGCTCGCCGAAGCGTGGGTCACCGACGACCGCACCGGCATGGCCCGTCCGCTGCACGCGACCGCGGCGGCGGTACGAGCCACGGTCACCGCGCCGGGCGCCGCCCACTGGTACGGCGACTCCTTCTGACGCAGCCGTACCCCTTACTTCGGCAGGTGCGTCCAGCCGCGGGCGGTGCGGGTCAGCTCCTGGAAGCCGAGCGAAGCCAACAGGTCCCGCTCCGCCGTCTCGTCGTCCCCGGCGTAGGCGAGCAGCCGATCGATGCCGGCCAGCTCCAACCAGCGGCGTGCCTCGCCGAACAGCCACTCCGGCAACCCCGACAGCGGCTCGTCCGGCAGGTCGAGGTCCGCGACGTCCGCGGTGCCGCCGGAGCGGGCGAGCCGCTCGGGCCGGTCGAGTTGGGTGTCCAGTTCGACGTACGCCACGTCCTCGTCGTCGAGCCGGGCGATCAGCCGGGTGCCCAGCGGGCCGAGCGCCCGGCGGACCGTCAGCCCCGGCAGCGGCGCCGGGCCCGGGGCGGGCAGGGCGCCGGTGGCGGCGAGCAGGACGGTCTCGACGTCACCCGTGTGGACGAAGCCGGCGCCCTCGACGACGGCGCGCACATGGGGCCAGACGTCCGGGATGCCGTACACCCCGGGCACCGGCAGCCGGCCGTCGACCCATCGCGTCCGCACGTGCCAACGGCCGAGCTGCGCCAGGCACGCGGACATCAGCACCTGAGCGGCCGTCGAGCCCGCGTCGTCGGCCCCGTCGGCGCCGTCAGCCTCGTCGGGTTCCGTGGGCAGGTGGAGGAACCACTCCACGCAGCCGGCGTCGCGGTAGTCCTCGCCGACGTCCGGGTCGTTGCGGTAGCGCAGCAGGTGCGCGGCGGCCACGACGCGCTGCCGCTCCTGGGCGATCAGGGTGACGCGCTCGGCCACCCACGGGTCGGTGACGTACTCGTCGGGGTGGCGCTCCATGCTGCTGAGGACGGTGTTCACCGACGCGCCGGCGCCGGGGACGACCGCGGCGGCGTGCGCATTGACGAGCGCGGTCAGTTGATCGCGGTCCTCGCGGTGGAAGGGGCGCACGTACACGGAAGAAGACACGACAGGGCCTCCGTAGGAAACGGTTGGGGGAGGCCGCCATGAGGTGCGGTACCCGATCACCGTAACACCCTGCACCCGCCCCGGCGCTGCCGGAGGGAACGGGTCGAACCGGCGCGGGCCAGACCCTAGGGTGTGGCCGACAAGATCGTCGGCAGACCGTGAGGTGGCACATGAGTGTGATGAGTCCGCAGATCAGGGAGCGGGTCGACGGGGCGTTCTTCTGGTTCGTGGCGACCGTCACGTCCGACGGCGCGCCCCACGTCAGCCCCATGTGGCTGGGGAGCAAGGGCGACCTGCTGCTGTTCAACACGGCCCGCGGTCGGATCAAGGAGCGCAACCTGCGCAACGACCCCCGCGTGTACCTCTCGAACGTCGCCCCCGGGGACCCGTACGACCGGGTCCAGATCCAGGGGCGGGCGGTCGGCTTCGTCGACGGGGCGGAGGCGGACCGGGACATCGACCTGCTCGCGCAGAAGTACCTGGGTACGGACTTCTCCGAGCTGCGGGTCCCGGGCGAGCACCGGGTGAGCGTGCTCATCGAGCCGCTGCGGGCCCGCAACATCGTGGGGGTGGAGAAGTTCCCCGAGGGCGTCCTTGAGCAGCCGGCCGGCCGGGGCTGACGGCCCCCCGTACGCAAGACGACACGGGCGCCCGCACGCCTGGGCCGGCGCCCGTGTCATCTTGCACACGGGGGCCGTCAGCGCTCCCGCACCAGCCAGGTGTACTTCCCCGACGCCCCGATGGGGATCCGGGTGCGGTGCACGCTGCGGCAGACGAAGCCGGTCAGATCGCCGGTGAGCTTCTCCAACGCGGTGTTCGCGGCGCCGTCCAGCGGGGCGCCGTCGAAGGTGGTGTAGCGCAAGACCGCCTCCCGCGGCCCGGTGGTGCGCAGTTGGCTGAGGAAGATCCGGGGCGAGGCGGCCGTGACGCAGGCGTCCAGGTCGCCCTGCGAGACGGGGCCGTCGGGGGTGGGCAGCAACTCCTTCTCCCGGCCGCAGAACTGCACGACCTTGGTGGGGTCCGGGCTGTCGTCCGAGGTCCGCACGCAGTCCCCGGAGCGGTAGCGCACCAGCGGCATGTACGGGTTGCGGACGCTGGTGACGATCAGACCGTGCAGGGCGCTGCCGGGGGCGAGCGGCACCAACTCGACGCTCATCCGGTCGAGGTGGGGGTGGTACCGCCCGGCGGCGTCGCTGTAGTAGAGGTAGCCCAGTTCGGTGCTGCCGAAGAGGTCGACGACCGGGCAGCCGAGGTGGTGCTCCAGGTACTGCCGTACGTTCGCGGGGGTGTACTCGTACGCCGTGACGACGCTCGCGGGACGGGGGAAGTCGTCCCAGACGCCCCACGCGAGGGCCTTGCGCACCAGGTGCGCCAGATGGAGGCCGGAGCAGTCGAGGTGGTACCAGCCGCGGGGGTGCACCCGGCGCTCCGACCGGATCTCGCCGATCATGCGCTCGATGTCGTCGCGCTCCCACTGCTCGGGGTCGAGGCTCAGGTTCAGGTACAGGGTGCGGTCGTCGAGGCGCCGATCGGCGAGCGAGGGCACCGGGGCCGGGTCGACCCGCCGCTTCGCGGCGTTGACGCGGGCGACGTGCTCGGTCGCCAGCACCGTGGTCAGCGACACCCGGCGGCAGCCCTCGCGGAAGGTCCGGCCGATGTCCGGGTGGTCGCTCCACAGCCGGTAGTAGCTCTTCAGCAGGAAGTACGGCGGTCGGATCAGCCGCATCCGGGCGTGGTTGGTGCCCGTGGAGAGCACGCACTCCGCCTCGCCCCGCTTCAGTGCCGCCGCCAGTTGGGGCGTCATCCAGCTGTCCGGAAAGCCCCGGGCTATTTCTGATTTCTCAAGAATGGGAAACCAGCCGCGTTCGATGGAATCCCGGTAGAGGGGAATGTCCCGGACCTGGTCGATGACGTCGGTGGTGGGTTGACCGTCCGTGTGCGCGCTTTCGGGCATGCTCTTGACCACATTTCGCCGGTTCGCGATTTTCGCGTGTCATCTCGGGTGCGAGCGCGGCGCACCGACGGGTGTCGAACGGGGGCGGGCGGCGGTCGGAGGGCGCCGCCCGCCCCCGAGTCTCGGTGTGCCGTGGAATGGGGGCCCCTGGAAACTATGGAATTTGACACGCCACTGTCAACGAAATTCTCCGTTCACTTGATGAGAGAGTGTTCATGAGAATTCTTATGAGAGTGGTCGTGAGAAGAAATTCATGGAACGGAATTGCCCGGGGCGCCCGGATGGGCGGGCCGCGCGGGTGGGCCGGCGCCCTGCGGCGCCGCGCGGCGTCCTGGGGTGTCCCGCCGAGTCGCGTGCGGGCGAGCCTCGAGCGCGTCGGGCGCTGAACTTTCGCCCGACCCCTTGACGAGACTTCGGTCAGCAATCCACACTTCCAGTCAAGCTCGGTCAGGTCCGGGCGGTCCGGAGTGGTCCGGAGCCGTCCGGCGTGGTTCCCGTCAGGAGGTCGTGATGCTGCCAGCAGAGCGCCATCGCCGCATTTCCGCCGTGGTCGACCGGGTCGGCACCATCAGCACGGAGGACTTGGCCGACCAGCTCGGCGTGTCGGCGGAGACCGTCCGCCGCGACCTCGGACAGATGGAGCGGCGCGGCGTCCTGCGCCGGGTGCGCGGCGGTGCCGCTTCCCTCGCCGTCGTCCAGGGCGTCGGCGGCGAGGAAGCCTCCTTCGCCGACCGCGCCACCTCCCAGACCGAGGCGAAGGCCGCCATCGGCCGGACGGCGGCCGACCTGGTGCGCCCCGGCATGACGGTCGCGATCGACGTCGGCACCACGGCCGTCGAGATCGCCCGCGCCCTCGCGCCGGACTTCCGCGGCACCGTCGTCACGCCCTCCCTCCAGGTGGCCGGCGTCGTCGCCGCCCTGCCGCAGGCCGTCGTCCTGCTGCCCGGCGGGCGGGTCCGCGGCGGCGACCTGGTCTGCTCGGGACCGGGCACGGTCAGCTTCTTCGCCGACGTCTTCGCGGACCTCGCGTTCATCGGCTCCGGCGGCATCGACGCGAGCGCCGGCGTGACCGACTTCCACTTCGAGGAGATCGCGACCAAGCAGCAGATCCTGACCAACAGCGCCCGCACCTACGTGGTGGCGGACGGGAACAAGTGGGGACGCGTCGCCGGACACCGCGTGTGTGCCTTCGGCGACGTGACGGGGGTGATCACCGACGCGTCCGCGGACACCGACCTCACCGCGGTCGTGAAGGACACCGGGTGCGAGGTGGTGGTGGCCTGACGACGCGCCCCGGCGCGCCCGACCGCCCTGCCCGCACCCGGACTTCAGCCTCATCAGCTTCCGCTCGCCACCGAGAGCGGGGTCGTGAAAGGAAACGCTCCATGGCCACCCAGGAGTCAGTGAGCACCGACGGCGCCAGACCGCAAGGATCCGGCGCCCGGCCGGAGATGAAGCGGGAGCTGACCCGCTACGCCTCCTTCGCCATGGCCTTCGGCTTCGTCTCGATCGCCACCGGCATCTTCACCACCTACGGATCCGTGCTGAACAGCTCCGGTCCGCGCGGCATCTTCGCCTGGCCCATCGCCGTACTCGGGCAGCTCTCCGTCGCCCTGGTCTTCGGTGCGCTCGCCGCCCGCATCCCCATCAGCGGCTACGCCTACCAGTGGGTCTCCCGCCTGGTGAACCCGGTGTGGGGCTGGATCATGGGATGGATCTCCTTCTCCTTCCTCGGCGTGGTCGTGGTCGCGGTCGACTACACCATCGCCTCGACGATCCTGCCGGAGCTCTTCCAGTACCAGGGCACCCAGCAGAACGCCTGGGCCATCACCGCCGTGGTCGTCCTCCTCCAGGCCGTCCTGGTGGCGAGTTCGACCCGGGTGACGCACTCCGTCAACAAGACCGCGGTGACCATCCAACTCGTCGGCATGATCGCCCTGACCGTGCTGCTGTTCGTGGTCGGCGGCTTCAGCGGCAAGTTGGACTTCGGCACCCTCTTCCAGACCGCGCCGGTCGCCGAGGCCGGCTACTACAGCCTCGGCACCGCAGGTCACGTCGGCCCCTTCGCCCTCGCCTTCCTGCTCGGCGCCTTCACCATCGTCGGCTTCGAGTCCGCGGCCAACCTCGCGGAGGAGACCCGCGACCCGGCCCGCGTCATCCCCAAGGCCATGGTGCAGGCCGTGCTGTCGCTGGGCGTCCTCGGCTTCCTCTTCCTGATCGCCATCACGGCACTGATCGAGGACCCGGCGAAGCTCGCCCAGTCGGACACCCCCGTCGCCACCGTCATCACCGCCGTCCTCGGCTCGGGGATCGGCAAGGCGCTCCTGGTCCTCGTGGTGGTCTCGATCTTCTCCTGCGGCCTGGTCATCACCATGAGCGGCACCCGCCTGGTGTGGGCCATGTCCCGGGACGAGCGCTTCCCCGGCTGGCGGGCGCTGCGCAAGATCCACCCCCGGCGCGGCACCCCGCTGAACGCGACGCTCTTCATCTTCCTCGTCGCCCAGGCGGTCCTGGCGAGCTTCGCGATGACGACCGACGCCCTGTTCTCGCTGTTCTCCGCGGCCACCTTGCTGCCCGCCATCATCTACGCGGGCACCGTCCTGATGTACGTCGTCAAGCGCAAGTCCCTGCCGCCCACCCAGGGCTTCTCGCTGGGCCGCTGGGAGATCCCGGTCATCGTGGTGGCGTCCGTGTGGCTGGTCTACGAGCTGCTGATCTTCCGCGACGCCTCCTTCCGCGACCCCTGGCTGTACGTCCTGGTGCTGTTCGCCATCGGCGCGGTGTACTTCGCCTTCCTGCTCGTCCGCCGCGGCGTCGCCGGGCTCACCATGCCCGACATGGCCGACGTCGACCGCGCACTCGACGCCTCCGACGACACCGACGCGAACGCCTCCCAGGCCACCGTCCCCGCCCCCGCGTCCGCCCCCGCGGACCGAACGACCGAGGTGTCCGACCGATGACCGTCGTCCTCGCCATCGACCAGGGCACGTCCGGCACCAAGGCGATCGTGGTGGACGGCGCCGGCCGCACCCTCACCATCGCCGAGGCCGAACTCCACCCCCGCTACGGCGAGGGCGGGCTGGTCGAGCAGGACCCCGCGGCCCTGCTCGCCTCCGTCCTCGACACCGGGCGGCGCGCGGTCGCCGAAGCGGGCCGCCCGATCGACGTCGTCGCCCTCGCCAACCAGGGGGAGACCGTCCTCGCCTGGGACCCCCGCACCGGGGCGCCCCTGTCGGCCGCGGTCGTCTGGCAGGACCGGCGGGCCGAGTCCGTCTGCGCCGAACTGGGCGAACACGCGGCGACGATCGCCGCCCGCACCGGCCTCGTCCTCGACTCGTACTTCTCCGCGCCCAAGATGGCCTGGCTGCGGCGGAACGTCACGACCGAAGGCGTCGTCACCACCGTCGACACCTGGCTGCTGCACCACCTCACCGGCGAGTTCGTCACCGACGCCGCCACCGCCAGCCGCTCGCTGCTCCTCGACATCGACCGGGCCGACTGGGACGGCGAGTTGATCGACCTCTTCGGCCTCGGCGACGAGCGGCTGCCCCGCATCGTCGCCTGCGACGAGGTGATCGGCACGACCCGCGCCTTCGGCGGCGAGGTCCCCGTCGCCGGGCTCGTCGTCGACCAGCAGGCCGCCCTGCTGGCCGAGGGGTGCCTGGACGCGGGGGAGGCCAAGTGCACCTTCGGCACCGGCGCCTTCCTGCTCGCCAACACCGGCACCACCGCGGTGCGCTCCACCTCGGGGCTGACCTCGTCCGTCGCCTGGCGGGCCGCCGGCGCCACCCCGTACTGCGTCGACGGACAGGTTTACACCGCCGCGTCCGCGGTCCGCTGGATCCGCGACCTCGGCTTCATACGGACCGCGAGCGACCTGGACTCCGCGGCGGCGAAGGAGTCCGACGGCACGCTCTGCGTGCCCGCCCTCGCCGGGCTCGCCGCCCCCTGGTGGCGCCCCGATGCCACCGCCACCTTCACCGGCATGACGCTCTCCACCGGCCCCGGGCACCTGGTGCGGGCCGTCCTTGAGGGCATCGCCGCCCAGGTCGCCACCCTGTGCGACCTGGTGGCGGGCGACCTGGGCGCACCGCTGACCCGGCTGCGCGCCGACGGCGGCCTGACCCGCAGCGCCACCCTGATGCAGGCCCAGGCCGACCTCGCACAGATGCCGGTGGACGTCTACCCGTCCGCCCACGCCACCCCGCTGGGCGCCGCCGCACTGGCGCGCCTGGCGCTCGACCCGCACCTCACCCTCCGCGAGGCCGTCGGCCAGTGGCAGCCGTCGGCCGTCTACGAACCCGTGTGGTCGGCGGAGCGGGCGGCGCAGTTCCGCAGTACATGGACGGCGGTCGCCGAGACCACCGTCCGCAAGGGAGATCTGACATGAGCAAGACCCCAGGCAGCACCAACGCCCCGGGGACCGATGCCGCCGCCACCGTCCACGACGTCGTCGTGGTCGGCGGCGGGATCGTCGGCGCCGCCATTGCCCGCGACCTCGCGGGCCACGCGGTCACCGTCGCACTGGTCGAAGCCCGGTCCGACGTCGGCGACGGCACCAGCAAGGCCAACACCGCCATCCTGCACACCGGATTCGACGCCAAGCCCGGCACGCTGGAGTCCCGCCTCGTCCAGCGCGGCTACGAACTGCTGTCGGCCTACGCACGGGACACCGGCATCCCCGTCGAGCACACCGGCGCCGTCCTCGTCGCCTGGAACGACGAGGAACTCGCCGCCCTGCCCGCCCTCAAGGAGAAGGCCGAAGCCAACGGCTACCACGACTGCGTGCTCATCGGCCCCGACGAGGTCTACGGACTCGTCCCCGCACTCGGCGAAGGCGTCCTCGGCGGGCTGACCGTCCCCGACGAGTCCATCATCTGCACCTGGACCACCAATCTCGCCCTCGCCACCGACGCCCGGCGACGCGGCACCACCGTCCTGCTCGACCACCCCGTCACCGGCGTCACCGTCGGCGAGGACGTCACCACCGTGCACACCGAAGCCGGCCCCGTCCGGGCCCGTTGGGTCGTCAACGCCGCCGGCCTCGGCGCCGACCGCCTCGACGCCCTCTTCGGGCACCAGCGGTTCACCGTCACCCCGCGCCGCGGCGAGCTGTTCGTCTTCGACAAGCTCGCCCGCCCCCTGGTCGACAAGATCGTGCTCCCCGTCCCCACCTCCCGCGGCAAGGGCGTCCTCGTCTCGCCCACCGTGTACGGCAACGTCATGCTCGGTCCCACCTCCGAGGACCTGACCGACCGCGGCGCCACCGGCACCTCCGAGGACGGCTTCGCCTTCCTGCTCGGCAAGGGCGAACGGCTGATGCCCCGCCTCCTCGACGAGGAGGTCACCGCCACGTACGCCGGGCTGCGCGCCGCCATCGACCACCCGGACTACCTCATCGAGGCCGACGCCGACCAGCGCTACCTGCTCGTCGGCGGCATCCGCTCCACCGGCCTGACCGCCGGCATGGCCATCGCCGAACACGTCCGCGGACTCCTCGCCGAAGCCGGGCTGGTCCTCAAGGAACGCGACGAGCTGCCCGAGCCGCCGACGATGCCCTACATCGGGGAGGCGGACACCCGTCCCTACCAGGACGACGAGAAGATCGCCGCCGACCCCGCGTACGGAGAGGTCGTCTGCTTCTGCGAGCGGGTCACCGCGGGCGAGGTCCGCGACGCCTGCCACGCCGAGCTGCCCGCCCGCACCCTCGAAGGGCTGCGGCGGCGCACCCGCGCCATGAACGGCCGTTGCCAGGGCTTCTTCTGCGGCTCCGCCGTCCAGCAGCTCATGAACGACCACCGCACCGGGCAGGGTTGCACCCGCCCGTGCCACGAGGTGACCACCTGATGACCGACCAGACCGACCAGCCCCAGCCGACCGGCCCCGCCACCGCGCCGCCCGCCCCCGCGGGACGCACCCTGACCCCGGACGTCCTCGTCATCGGCGCCGGCCCCGCCGGACTCACCGCCGCCACCGCCCTCGCCCCGCGCGTCGCCGGCGACGTCCTCGTCCTCGACCGGGAGAAGGAAGCGGGCGGCATCCCCCGCCACAGCGACCACACCGGCTACGGCCTGCGGGACCTGCACCGCGTCCTGACCGGCCCGGCGTACGCCCGACGCCTCACCGACGCCGCCCTCGCCGCCGGCGCCCTCGTCAAGACCCGGGCCACGGTCACCCACTGGGCCGGCGACCTCGCCGTGGACGTCACCAGCCCCGAAGGCCGCTTCCGCGTCGAGCCGAAGGCGATCGTGCTGGCCACCGGCGCCCGCGAACGGCCCCGCAGCGCCCGCCGCGTCCCCGGCGACCGGCCCGCCGGCGTCTACACCACCGGACAGCTCCAAAACGCCGTCCACCTCCACCACCAGGACGTCGGCCGGCGCGCCGTCGTCGTCGGCGGGGAACTGGTGAGCTGGTCCGCCGCCGTCACCCTGCGCGAGGCCGGCTGCTCGGTCGCCCTGATGACCAGCGAGTACGAGCGCACCGAGGCGTACGCCGCCTTCGACCTCGGCGGCCGGGCGCTGCTGAAGGTCCCCGTCGCCCACCGCACCCGGGTGGTGCGGGTCATCGGCAGGCCCCGCGTCGAGGCCGTGGAGGTCGAGCACCTGGACACCGGCCGGCGCCGCATCGTGGAGTGCGACACCGTCGTCTTCACCGGCGACTGGATCCCCGACCACGAACTGGTCCGCAGCGGCGGCCTCGACCTCGACCCCGGCACCCTCGGCCCCCTCGTCGACACCGCACTGCGCACCAGCCGCCCCGGCGTCTTCGCCGCGGGCAACCTGCTGCACCCCGTGGACACCGCCGACATCGCCGCCATCGACGGCCGACACGTCGCCGACCAGGTGGTGTCCTGGCTCGGGTCCGGCGGCGCCGCCACCCGGGTCGCACCGGTGCGGCTGCTCGCCGACGCCCCGCTGCGCTGGGTCTCGCCGGGACTGCTGCGCCCGGGCGACCCCGCGCCGCCGCGCCGCCGACTGCTGCTGTGGACGGACGAGTTCATCCGCGTGCCGCACGTCACCGTGAGCCAGCAGGGCCGGGTGCTCGCCGAGCGTCGCCTGGCCTGGCCGGCCGCGCCGGGCCGGATGTTCCGCGTTCCGTGGTCAGTGCTGCGCGGCATCAGCCCCCACGGCGGCCCGGTCACCCTCGGGGTGCGCTGACCGTCGCCCCTGCGCCCGCCCGACGGCCGTCGGGCGGGCCCCGCAGGTCCTGCGGCAGATCAGCGGTCCAAGACGTCGATGCCGAGCGTCTGCGCGAACAGCGGGGCGAAGTCCAGCAGTTGGGCCGTGCTGATCGTGGCGCCCTTCAGCGACTCCACGCCGGCGCTGATGCCGAGCCGCTCCGCGCCCCGCAGGTCCACGTCCTTCATCCGCGCCTGCGGGAACCGGGCGTCCTCCAGCGCGGAGCCGGGGAAGGAGACGCGGGTCAACTCCGCGCCGGCGAAGTCGACGTCGCGCAGCAGGCAGTCGACGAAGGTGACGTCCCGCAGCGTCGTGGACCGCAGGTTCACGGAGTCGAACTTGCACTGGTGGAAGGTGACCCGGTGCAGTTGCGAGCCGAACATCTCCAGGCCGGCGAGCGAGCCCGCCACCACCTCGGCGTCCATCCAGTGGGTGTCGACCAGGTCCGTGGCGACGAACCGCACCGTGTGCATCCAGACGTCGTTGAAACGCGCCCGGCGCATCCGCCCGCCGGTGAAGACCGTCGAGGTCAGCGCGGACTCGGTGAAGCGCACGGCGCCGCCGTCGAACGCGTCGTAACTGCCTCCGTCCACATGGACGCAGTCCAGGTCGCTCTCCACGTGCAGTTCGCCGTCGAACGGCCGGAGGTGCGCCGCGTACGGCAGCTCGGACAGGGCACGGGGTGCGGGCATGACGGGGCCTCACAAGGACTCGACTCAGGGAAGGAACAGCGCGGGCACAGCGCACGGCGCCACCGGCGGCACTGGCGACCGCCTCGGCGCGCGGCTCACGTTACCCCAGGTCAGAGCGGCAAAAAAGCGCATCCTGAAGGTTTCCAAGAGGGCGCCGATACGGCCTTCTGCGGGCCCTTGGAGGGCCTTTTCGGCGTTGCCCCATAGGTGGCTTGCGGGCGGTGCGTGTTCGTCGCCCACAGGGCCGTCTGGACGTTCCGGGGCGCATGGGTGGTCGATGGGGCGCGAGGGGACTTCGGGCCTGGTCGGACGGCCCGGAACACGGGACCTGTGGGGGCGCGGGCCGGGACCTCGTGCCCCTCGCACGCGCGCGCACGAGCACCCATGCTGGAAAGCGGGATCACCGACGATCCCGCACGTTCCAGGAGGTGTGCAGCATGTCCAGCACCAGCACCAGGCCCGTCACCGTGGGCCTCGACGGCTCCCGCGAGAGCCTGGCCGCCGCCGATTGGGCGGCACAGGAAGCCGTACTGCGCGGACTGCCGCTGAAACTGGTCAACGTCTGGGAGCCGGTGCCGATGGCGGCCCGGGCCACCTTCCTCGGAGTGGAGAGCCAGCAGCACTGGGTCGAGCGGGTGCCCCGCGAGGCGGCCGAAGGGGTGCGGGCCCGCCACGGGGAACTGGACGTCACCATCGACCAGCTCACCGGCCGCCCCGGTGACGTGCTGCCGAAGGTCGCCGACGAGTCGGCGCTCCTCGTGCTGGGCTCGCGCGGACTGAGCAGCTTCGGCGGGTTCCTCGTCGGCTCCGTCGGCCAGGCCGTCCTCGCCACGGCCCAGAGCCCCCTCGTCTTCGTCCGCGCCCCGGAGGAAGGTGCCGGCGCCGAGACCGCCGACGAGGGTGCGGGGACCGTGGTCCTCGGCCTGGACGCCAACGAGCCCGACGACGCCCTGATCCGTTACGCCTTCGAGGACGCCGAGCGCCGGGGCGCAGCGCTGCGCGTGGTGCACGCCTGGTCGCTGCCGCCCTACTTCGCCTACGGGCTGCCGCCGGACCCGGTGCTCGACGCCGAACTGGAGAAGCAGGAGACCGCCACGCTCAAGGAAGTCCTGGCTCCTTGGCGGGCGAAGCACCCCGGCGTCACCGTCGATGAGGCGCCCACCATCGGCAAGACCGCGGACGTCCTGGTGGCGGCGGCCGAGGGCGCGGCGCTGCTGGTCGTGGGCCGCCGCATCCGCAAGGCGCCCTTCGGCGGTCGCATCGGCTCCGTCGCCCACGCCGTGCTGCACCACGCCACCTCCCCGGTCGCGGTCGTCCCGCACGCCTGACCAGCGGGCCCCGGGGGCTCTCACCCGTCGCCGTCACGCGTACGGCCGTATCCTGGACCGGACGGCCGTACGCTGACGACGAACGGGACCCGTCATGGCGAAGCTCCACACCGCACTCGTGACGCTGGCGGCAACGCTCCTCACCCTGCTCGCCCTCCTCGCCACGTGCACCACCGCGCTCGCGGCCGGTGTCGGCGAGTCGCGCGAGCGCACGCCGGTGGCCCTCGCGCCGTCCGTACCCGGCCCGGCAGGGCCACGTACGGTCGCGACGGACTCCGACGCCACCGTGTCGATCCCCGCCATCGGCGTCGACGACCTCACCGTGGTCCCGTACGAGGGCACCACCGACGACCTCGCCGGCACCCGCATCCAGGACCGCGCAGTGGCCGCCAGCCCCCGCGGCGACACCGGCGGCGTGGGCCCGGGCGAGACGGGCAACTACCTGGTCACCGCCCATCGGCTCAGCGCCGGCGGCCCGCTGCGCGACCTCCCGGCGCTGCGCGAGGGCGACGTGGTGACCGTCGTCGAGGACGGCCGCACCCACCGCTACGAGATCACCGAGACCCGCTCGACCTCCTTCCGCTCCGAGCGCTCCCTCGCCGAGCAGCGGGCCGCGGTCCCCGGCCACCCCGGGGAGCGCCCCACCCGGGCGATGATCACCCTGTCGACCTGCGCCACGCCCGAGGACGACGCCGCGGGCAACCACTGGCGCGACGAGTTCGGCAACCCCGAACACCGCATCGACAAGGTCGGCGTGCTGATCGACGACTGACGGACCGTCGTGGGTATGAGGGGCGCTGGGGGTCCCCCACGCCTTTAGGCGTAGGGGGCGGAACTGCGCGACAAGCCACAGACGGGCCGCAGACGCCATCACCGCGCACGCGCCACGGCGCTACCGCGTCCGCCAGGGCCGGGGCAGCGGCAGGGGCAGGGCGGAAGCGCCACGCTGGGCGCCGCGGACACGACCTAGTCGGCGACCCAGGCGAGGAGTTCGTCCGCGTCGAAGGTGTTGATCACCCGTTCCGCTGGCACTCCCGCCCGCTCCGCCCGGGCGCAGCCGATGATCTGCCAGTCGAGCTGGCCGGGGGCGTGCGCGTCCGTGTCGACGGCGAAGTGGACCCCCGCCCGCACCGCCTGCTCCAACAGCCGCATCGGCGGATCGAGCCGCTCGGGACGGCTGTTGATCTCCACGGCCGTGCCGGACGCGGCGCAGGCCGCGAAGACCTCCGCGGCGTCGAACTGGGACTCCGGCCGGGTGCCGCTGGTCCTCGACCGGCCCCCGCGGACGTGCTCCCGGCCGATCAGCAGCCGTCCGGTGCAGTGGCCGAGCACGTCCACCAGGGGGTTCTCCACGGCCTTCACCATCCGCCGGGTCATCTGCGCGGCGTCCATCCGCAACTCCGAGTGGACCGAGGCCACCACCACGTCCAACGCGTCGAGGAGCGCCGCGTCCTGGTCGAGGGAGCCGTCGGGGAGGATGTCGCACTCGATGCCGGTCAGCAGTCTGAAGGGCGCCCAGTGGCGGTTCAGCTCCGCCACCGCGGCCAACTGCTCGCGCAGCCGCTCGGCGTCCAGCCCGCGGGCCACCGTCAGCCGCGGCGAGTGGTCCGTGAGGACCGCCCAGTCGTGCCCGAGGGCGATCGCGGTCCGTCCCATGTCCTCGATCGGGCTGCCGCCGTCCGACCAGTCCGAGTGCAGGTGGCAATCGCCGCGCAGCAGCGAGCGCAGCCGCTCGCCGCCGTCCGCGAGCGGCGCCGCGGACTCCTCCTCCAACTGGCGCACGTACTCCGGCACCTCACCGGCGAGGGCCTGGGCGACCACCCGCGCGGTCTTGGGGCCGATGCCCTTGACCGACTCCAAGGCGCGCGGGGACGCGGCGCGGCGCCGCAACTCCTCGGGGGACATCCGGGCCACCACGGCGGAGGCGGTGCGAAAGGCCCGCACCCGGTACGTCTCCGCCCGGGCGCGCTCCAACAGGAACGCCGCCCGGTCCAGCGCCTCCACGGGATCCATCGCCAGCTCCCTCGCCCGCCACCGGTCCGACACCCTCCAACGCCACTGTCGCCCGGCGCGGTGTCCGCGGCACGCCGGGCCGGGCGCCGGCGTTCCCCCGGACGGGTCATGGAAGCGTCGCGTTCGTCCGAACATCCCGCACCGCCCGTGCCTCCAACGGCCTCAGCGGGCACCCCAGTGGCATGAGTCACTTGCACCGCGCCGTGGGCCGTGGCTGAACGGCGCCCGCCCACGGCGCGGTCGGCCGTGCGGGCGGCCACGGACTTCGTACGGGCGCATCTGCGCGACCCCGTCGTCGGCCAGACGCTGCGCTCGACCGCAGCGGCCACCATCGCGTACGTCGTCGCGCTGTGGCTCAGCAGCGAACCTGCGCCGCTCACCGCCCCCCTCACCGCGCTGCTGGTCGTCCAGGTGACGCTCTACTCCACGCTCACCACCGGCATCCGCCGGGTGAACGCGGTGGTGGCCGGGGTGCTGATCGCCAGCGCCTTCAGCCTGTGGGTGGGGCTGAGCTGGTGGAGCCTCGGCCTGATCATCCTGCTGTCCCTGGTCGTCGGGTACATGGTGCGGGTCAGCGAGTTCGTCCCCGAGGTCGCGATCAGCGCGATGCTCGTCCTCGGCGTCACCCGGGTGGCCGACACCGCATGGGACCGGGTGCTCGAAACGCTCATCGGCGCGGTCGTCGGGCTGCTCTTCAACGTCGTCTTCGTGCCGCCGGTGTGGGTGACCTCCGCCGGCGACTCCATCGAGGACCTGGCCCGGCGCATGCGGCTGCTGCTGCTCGACATCGGGGAGGAGCTGAGCACCCCCACCACCGTGGCGACGGCCGCCGCCCGGCTGCACGAGGCCCGCCGGCTCGACGACGACGTGGCCGACGTGGACGAGGCGCTGCGACAGGCCGAGGACAGCCTCAGGCTCAACCCGAGGGTGCGCGAGGGGCTGTTGAACCGGGTGGTGCTGCGGACCGGGCTCGACACCCTGGAGATCTGCGCGGTCGTGCTGCGGGTGCTCGCCCGGACCATGACCGACCTGGCGAAGGAGCACGGCGACGAGGGCCTGTTCCCCCGCGAGACGACCGGACGGGCACTGGAAGAGCTGCTGGCCCACGTCGCGGACGCGCTGGTCGACTTCGCCGTACTGGTCACCACCCAGGTCAGCGCGGACGCACAGGAGGCGGAGGAACGCCTCGCGCGCGGGCTGGAGGACGCCGCCGCCAGCCGGGAGCGGGCCGCGGCCCTGCTGCTCGCGGGGGTGCGCGGCGATCCGCGCGACTGGCAGTTGCAGGGCGCGCTGCTCACCGAGATCGACCGCATCCTCGCCGAACTCGACCCCGAGCACCGCTCGCGGCGGCTGATGGAGGAGTTGGACCGCCGGGTGCAGCAGGAGCGGGAGAAGTTCCCGCGGGTGGCGGCGGCCCGGCAGTGGCTCGGCCAACGGCGCCGGACCCGGGCCGGGACCACGACCCACGGCGACGGTGCCTGAGCACCGGGCCGTCACCCCGCTGCCCCGGCCGGGGTCAGACGTGCGTGGTGATCGTGAACAGCGCCCCGTCCGGATCCCGTACGGTCGCCTCCCGCGCCCCCTCGAACGTGGTGTGCCGCTCCAGGACCGTGCCCCCGTGCTCCACGGCGGCCTCGGCCGTGGCGTCCACGTCGTCGACCGGGAAGTGCACGTCCCACCGCGGTCGCAGCAGCGGATCGGGGGCGGCCCCGGTGGCACCCGAGCTGAGCCGCGCCAGCACCCGCCCGAGGCTCACCAGCACGACCTCGTCGTTCTCGTAGCTCACGTCGCAGCACCCGGGGCGCTCGTTCGCCCAGTCGAGCACCTCGCCGTAGAAGATCGCCGCGTCGAAGGCGTTGCGGGTGCGCAGCAGCAGCCAGGCCGGTGCGTCCTTGTGGCCCGACTGCCAGTCGGGGATCAGCGCGCCCTCCCAGATCCCGAACACGGCGCCGTCGCGGTCCGCGGCCAGCGCCCCGCGCCCCAGCGAGAACGCGAGCGGGCCGACGGCGACCGTGCCGCTGCGCTCCCGGATCCGGGCCGCCGCCACGTCCGCGTCCTTCGTCGCGAAGTACGGCGTCCAGGCCACGGCGACCTGGAGTCGGGGAGCGAGCGCCCCTATCCCGGCGACGGGCGCGCCGTCCCGCACGGCGACGGCGAACTCGTCGCCGAGCCGGCCCTTGCGGAACTCCCACCCGAGGACGGCGCCGTAGAAGTCCTGCGAGGCACCGAGGTCCCGGGCCATGAGGCTGACCCAGCACGGCGCGCCGAACTTCTGGTCACTCGACGTCATGCCCGGCACGGTGGGTGGTCGCGTCTCGTTGTCCATGGCCCTCTTGTCCCTGAGTCCCTGAGTCCCTGAGTCCCTGAGTCGCTGAGTCCTTGAGCTCCTGCGTCGTCGTGCCGCTGCATCGCCCCTGGGGCACAGCACGGGCAACCGGCATCGTGCGGCCGGCGCCGGCTCGCTCCCCATCGTGCGCCTCAGGTGCCCCGGATGCGAGTCGCGGTTGCTCCGGGTGGTCCCGGCGTGACCGAGCGCGATCCGCCGCCCCCGGGTTGCGGCCCGGCCGGAGAAGGGGCCGGATGGTCACACCACGCCGTACGGGGAACGACGCGTGACGACGCGAGCACGGAAGGAGCCCGGCTGCCATGACACGGGCCGACCAGCAGCACCGGGGCGTCGCCGCCGCCCGCCTCGGCGAGCACGAGCTGATCCGCGAGCTGGAGAACATCCACCGCAGCCGACACGACACCCTCCTGCACGGCTCCGCCGCCGCGCTGGCCGCCCACACCGCCCGGATGGCGGAGCTGGAAGCGGAGTACCTGCGCCGCCACCCGGACCGTCAAGTCTCCGCGGGCCGCACCCGCGAGGGCGCCCGCGCCCGCGACCCGCAGCGCTGACGCCCTCCGCACCCGCCTTCCGCACCCGCCTTCCTCACCCGCCGTCGTCACACGTCCTGCGCACGCGCCGTCCTCGCACGTCCTCGGCACGCCGTCACCGACGTACGGGTGACGTCCCGGCCGTCGCCCGCAACGCGCCGGCGGCGCCCAGGACGCGGGCCGCGGCGTGCCGCTCGCGCTCCCCGCCGCACTGTCGACACCCGTTGACCACACGTCGTACACGATCACGACGGCCCTCGTTCCGCCCTGCGACGGCGGTAGGAGCCTGCGTGCTGGGTACATTCACCGCGGCGCTGTCGCCCCACCCGTAGGACAGCGCCTGCTGCGTGCTCAACCAGCCGTCACCCAGGAGACGTTGTGGCCCGAGGCAGAGCCAGAAGCAGAGCCAGAAGCAGAGCGACCGGACGTACCCTCCTCTTCCCCGCGGCGACCGTGTTCACGGCGCTCGCCGCGACCCTGGCCGGGACGCTCGCCCCGGCCGTCGCCGACACCACCGACCCCCGGCCCCGCACCACCGCCGAAGTCCTGCGCCCCATCGCACCACCGCCCGCCAGCAACCCCTACGCCGTGCCGCCCACCACGCCGCCCGTCCCGTCCGCAGAGGACGCCGGCGGCACCGAGGCAACGGAGGGCATAGAGACAGCGCGTGATGCCCGGCCCGTCGCGCCGGGCATCACCCTCACCTCCTACGACCGGCTCGAAGCCCACACCTGGCTACGCGTCGACACCCTCTCGGTCGACCTCGGCGCCGGCACGGGCGGGGCCTCGGGCTCGCGCCCCGGTTCAACGGGGGTCGACTACCTCTCCACCGGCAAGGTCGCCGACCGCGCACCGCTGAGCCGGCTGGCAGCGCAACACGACCCCGGACCCGGGCGGCGCACCGTCGCCGCCGTGAACGCCGACTTCTTCGACATCAACCAGACCGGCGCACCGCTCGGCCCCGGCATCCGCGACGGCGCACTCACCCAGTCACCCGCCCCCGGAGCCCACCGCGCCGTCGGCATCGGACCCGGCGGCGCCGGCCGAGTCCTGGAGCTGTACTTCGACGGCACCCTGACCCTGCCGTCCGGACCCGGGCCGCTGACCGCGTACAACGCGGCCAACGTGCCCGTCGACGGCGTCGGCGCCTACACCTCCGCCTGGGGCGCCGCCGACCGGGCGCTGGCCGTCGACGCCGCCGCCTTGCGCGCCGAGGCCGTCGTACGCGACGGCCGCGTCGTCTCCGTCACCGACCGGCCCGGCAGCGGGCCGATCCCCGACGACACCACCGTGCTGCTCGGCCGGGAGGCCGGCGCCACCAGGCTCGCCGCGCTCCGGCCGGGTGACGCGGTGTCCCTGGCGTACCGGCCGCGCACCGACGGCGGCCCCCTGCCGCGCACCGCGGTCGGCGGCCGGGAACTCCTCGTCGTCGACGGCGTCGCCATCGGCCACGAAGGCGAACCCAACAACACCGCGGCGCCCCGCACCGCCGTCGGGTTCTCCCGCGACGGACGGACCATGCAGATCGTCACCGTGGACGGGCGCCAGGCCGACAGCGGCGGCGTCACCCTCACCGAACTGGGGCGGATGCTCCAGCGCGCCGGCGCCCACAGCGCCCTCAACCTCGACGGCGGCGGCTCCTCCACCCTGCTCGCCCGCGCCCCCGGCAGCGACGCGCTCCAGGTCGAGAACAGCCCGTCCGACGGCAGCGAACGGCCCGTGCCCAACGGCCTCGCCCTCACCGCGCCCGACGGCAGCGGCCGGCTCCACGGCTACCGGGTCACCACCCGCACGCCCCCGCGCGAAGCGCCGACCGCCTCGCCCGTCAAAGGCGGCCGACCCGACCGGGTCTTCCCCGGGCTGACCCGCGCGCTCACCGCCGCAGGTCACGACGAGACCTACGGGCCCGCCGCCGGCGCCCCGACCTGGCGCTCCGGCGCCCCCGCCGTCGGCACCGTCGACCGCCGCGGCGTCTTCCGCGCCGGCCACAGCGGCACCGTCACCGTCCGCGCCCAGCGCGGCGCCGCCCACGGCAGCATCCCGCTGACCGTGCTCGGCCCCCTGACCCGCGTCGAGCCCACCACCCGCCGGGTCTCCCTCGCCGACGCGGACGCCACCGGCACCTTCGGACTCGTCGGCCGCGACGCCCAGGGCAACAGCGCACCCGTCGAGCCCGCCGACGTACGCCTCGACTACGACCGGGAGCTGTTCTCCGTCACCGACGACGGCGCAGGCTCCTTCACCGTCGCCTCCCGCACCGGCGCCGGCGCGGGCCGCATCACCGCCACCGTCGGCGCCACCAGCACGGTCCTCGCGGTCAGCGTCGGCCTCGCCGAGCAGCCCACGACCGGCTTCGACGACGCCGCCCGCTGGACCTTCAGCCAAGCCCGCGCCGACGGCTCGGTGGCCCCGACCGACGCCGGACACACCGGCACCGGCCTGGAGTTGCGCTACGACTTCACCCGCTCCACGGCGACCCGCGCCGCCTACGCCAGCCCGCCGGGCCGCATCGAGGTGCCCGGCCAGCCGCAGTCCTTCACCCTCTGGATCGACGGCGACGGCAACGGCGCCTGGCCCACCCTGCACCTCAAGGACGCCACCGGCTCCGACCACCTGCTGCGCGGCCCGTACGTCACCTGGACCGGCTGGCGGAAGGTCACCTTCGCCGTGCCGCCGACCGCCGCGACCCCGCTCGCCGTCCACCGCTTCTACCTGGCCGAGACGGTGGCCACCCGGCAGTACACCGGGAAGGTCGTCATCGACTCGCTCACCGCACAGGTCCCGCCCACCGTCGACCTGCCCGCGCCGCCGCGGCCCGTCGATCCGCTGATCGACCCGGCCGCCGTGACGGGGGAGCGGGACTGGCGGTTCGCGGTGATGTCCGACGCCCAGTTCGTGGCCCGCGCCCCGGACAGCGACATCGTCCGCCAGGCGCGGCGCACCCTGCGCGAGGTCCGGGCCGCGAAACCCGACTTCCTGGTGGTCAACGGGGACCTCGTCGACGAGGGCTCGCCCCAGGACCTCGCGTTCGCCCGGCGCGTGCTGACGGAGGAGTTGGGGGACGCCGTGCCCTGGTACTACGTGCCCGGCAACCACGAGGTCATGGGCGGTCGGATCGACAACTTCACCGCCGAGTTCGGCGCGCCGTTCCGCACCTTCGACCACCGCGGCACCCGGATCGTCACCCTCGACACCTCCAGCCTGTCGCTGCGCGGCGGCGGCCTCGCCCAGATCCGGAACCTGCGGGCCGCGCTCGACGGCGCGGCGCGCGACGGCGACATCGGCTCCGTCCTCGTCGTCGAACACGTACCGCCGCGCGACCCCACCCCGCAGCAGGGCAGCCGGCTCGGCGACCGCAAGGAAGCCGCGCTGATCGAGGGCTGGCTCGCGGACTTCCGCCGCAGCACCGGCAAGGGCGCCGGCTTCGTCGGCAGCCACGTCGGCGTCTTCCACGCCGACCGCGTCGACGGCGTGCCGTACCTGACCAACGGCAACTCGGGGAAGGCGCCGGCCGGACCGGCCGGCGACGGAGGCTTCACCGGCTGGTCCCTCGTCGGGGTCGACCGGGTGTCCACCGCCGAAGCCAGGGCGGCCCGCGGCCGGCCCTGGAGCCCCGGCCCCGACTGGCTGTCCGTGCAGACCCGGGCGCACGTCGACGCCCTCGCGCTCGACGCCCCCGCGGCCCTCGCCACCGGCAGCACCGCCGCGGTCCGGGCCACGGTGACCCAGGGCACGCGCACCGTCCCGGTCGGCTTCCCGATGAGCGCCGACTGGACGGCGTCGAAGAACGTCCACATCGCGTCCCGAGCGGACGGCCGGCCGCCGGCCAAGGCGCCGCACCCGCGCACGGTGGCCGTCTTCGACCCGGCGACGGGCCGGCTCACCGCACTGCGACCGGGCACGATCACACTCGCCGTGACCGTCTCCGGAGCGCGCCGACAGGTGGAGATCCCCATCGCGGACGCGGCCCCGGCCGCCCGCGGCGCAGCCGACCGGCCGCGGCCGGTCACCGCACGCGCCACCGGGTGACGCCGCCGTGACCACCCCGCCCGAGGGGCCTCGCCATGCGGGCGGGGCCGATCGCGGGCAGGGTGGTCATGAGCGTCACGGAGGAGGTGGTGCACCGTGGGCGGTCCACGCGCACCCAAAGCCGTGGCCACGGACGGGGAGGGACAAGGCGCCCGACCACCGCTCGCCCGGGCGCTCACGGACCTGATGGCCGGCATCGGGGCGCACTCCGGCGCCGTGTACCTGCTGTCGCCCGACGCACAGGTGCTGCAGATGGCAGTGAAGGCCGGGCTGCCCCGGTCGTTCTCCGCGCCCTGGGAACGGGTCCCGCTCAGTGCGCAGATGCCGGTCGCCGACGCGGTCCGCGAGAGCCGGCTGGTGTGGATCAGCAGCGAGGAGGAGATGGCCCGCCGCTACCCGCGGATCGCCGTCGTCCTGCCCTACCCGTACTGCCTGGCCGCGGTGCCCCTCGCCCACGACGACACCACGTACGGAGCGGTGTACGTCACCTGGCCCGGCTCCCACCCTCCGCTGCTCCTGCCGCCGGAGCGCACCGAACTGCTCGCGGCCTGCGACCGGATGGCCCGCCGACTCGCCCAGGCCGCGGCGGCGGGCGTCACCGTCGTCGCCGACGGCGGACCCGTCGAGGCCGAACCCATGGGCCTCGCCCGCACGGGGGCCGCCGAGGAAGCCGTGCGGATGCTGGCGCGGATGCCCGACGGACTGTGCGCCCTCGACGTGGAGGGCCGCGTCGCGTACGCCACCCCCGCCACCGGCCGACTCCTCGGCGTCCCCGTCAGCCGCCTCATGGGCCGCCGGCTGTGGAGCGCACTGCCCTGGCTGGACGACCCGGTGTACGAGGACCGCTACCGCGCGGCCATGCTGAGCCAGCGCACCACGTCCTTCACGGTGCTGCGGCCCCCGCAGGAGTGGCTGTCCTTCCGGCTGCACCCCGGGCGCAGCGGGGTCAGCGTCCACATCACCCAGGCCCGCACCGCGGTGCCCGGGCCGGCCCCCAGCGCCGCGGCCGAGCAGCACGGCAGCCTGGTGTCGATCTCCCACATCCTCAGCCTCGCCGGCGCGCTCACCAAGTCCGTCGGCGTCGAGGACGTCATCGAGACCGTCGCCGACGTGATCATGCCCACGCTCGGCAGCGACGCCCTGGCCATGCTCGCCGCCGAGAACAACCGGCTGCGGGTGCTGGGCCAGCGCGGCTACCGCGACCCGCGGATCGTCAACCGCTGGGACGGCACCCCGCTGAGCGCCCAGATCCCCGGCGCCCAGATCCTCTCCACCGGAGTGCCGTCCTTCTTCGAGTCCCGGGCCGAGTTGGAACGCGTCTACCCGGCGCGCTACGCCACCCCCGACGGCATGGCGTCCTGGGCGTACCTCCCGCTGATCGCCTCCGGGCGCCCCATCGGCACCTGCGTACTCGGCTACGCGCACGAGCACCGCTTCCCGCCCGAGGAGCGCGCCGTGCTCACCAGCCTCGGCGGCCTCGTCGCCCAGGCCCTGGAGCGAGCCAGGCTCTACGACGCCAAGCACCGCCTCGCCCAGGGACTCCAGGCCGCGCTGCTGCCGCGCTCGCTGCCAGCCATCGAGGGCCTTGAGGCCGCCGCCCGCTACCTGCCCGGCACCCTCGGCATGGACATCGGCGGCGACTTCTACGACCTCGTCCGACTCGGTGACGCCGACACCCACACCGCCGCCGCCGTCATCGGCGACATCCAGGGCCACAACGCCACCGCCGCTGGGCTCATGGGCCAGGTCCGTACGGCCGTACGCGCCTACACCGCCGTCGGCCAAGGGCCCGGCCAGGTCATGGCGAGCACCAACCGGCTGCTCATCGACCTCGACGTCGAACTGTTCGCCAGCTGCGCCTACCTCCACCTCGACCTGCCCGGCCGCAGCGCCCTGCTCGCCCGCGCCGGCCATCCGCAGCCGCTGCTGAGGGAGCCCGACGGGCGGGTGCGGGCCCTGGAACTGCCCGGGGGGCCGCTGCTCGGCGTGGCCGGCGAGGCCGTGTACCCCGTCACGCGCGTACCGCTCGCCCCCGGCTCCGTACTGGCCCTGTACACGGACGGCCTGATCGAACAGCCCGGCACCGACCTCGACGAGGGGCTCGCGGCGCTCGCCGGGCGACTGGCCGCGGCCGAGGGCAGCCTGGAGGAGGTCGCCGACGCCCTGATCGACCGCGTCGGCGCCGAGCAGCGCGGCGACGACACCGCGCTGCTGCTGCTCCGCCCGCTGCCGTGAAGGAGCACAATCGAGGAAGGGGAACCGGACGACCACGACACGAGGGGCGGCAACGAGCGCGCACCGGGGGGAGCACCCGGAGGTGATCAGATGGCCAGGCGGCCTCGGTCCCGCTACGCACCGGACCAGGGACTCACCACGCGCATGGTGACGACGATGTTCCTGATCGGGCTGCTGTACGTCGTCTTCGTGGGCGTCCTGCTCGCGCTGCTGCGCGGCGCGTGGCCGCTGATCCTGTTGATCGCGGGCGCCCTGTTCATCGCCCAGTTCTGGTTCAGCGACCGGATCGCCGCCTACGGCATGGGCGCCCGGGAGGTCACCCCCGAGGAGGCGCCCCAGCTGCACGGCGCCGTCGACCGCGTCTGCGCGCTGGCGAACATGTCCAAACCGCGGGTCGCCATCACCGACAGCGACGTGCCGAACGCCTTCGCCACCGGCCGCAACGAGAAGACGGCCCTGGTGTGCGTGACGACGGGGCTGCTCAGACGCCTGGAGCCGGAGGAGCTGGAGGGCGTCCTCGCGCACGAGCTGTCGCACGTCGCCCACCGCGACGTCGCGGTCATGACGATCGCCTCCTTCCTCGGCGTGCTCGCCGGGATCATGGTGCGGGTGAGTCTGTACGGCGGGCTGGGGCGCGCCGGGCGCAGCAACAGCAACACCGCCCTCGCCGTGGCCCTCATCCCCCTGATCAGCGCGGCCGTCTACGTGATCAGCTTCCTGCTCACCCGGCTGCTGTCGCGCTACCGGGAGCTGTCGGCCGACCGCGCGGCGGCGCTGCTGACGGGCCGACCCTCCGCGCTCGCGTCCGCGCTCACCAAGGTGACCGGCGAGATGGCCCGCATCCCGACCGAGGACCTGCGCAAGGCCGAGCCGTACAACGCGTTCTGGTTCGCCCCGGCCTTCTCCTCCCGGGAGAGCCTGGGCCGGCTGCTCGCCTCGCACCCGACGCTGGAACAGCGCCTGGAGCAGCTGGCCGCGATCAGCGCCCAGCTCGCCCGCCCGTGACCGGCGCACGGCCCGCGCGCGGCCCGCACTGCGCGTGCCGTCCGCACGCCATGCGTCGTCCGCACCTCATGCGTCACCTCGTGCGTCGTCCGCACCGTCGAACGGGAGAGTTCCGTTGAGATTCCTCGACGTCATCCTCGGCCGCAGCAAGCCCGTCCGCCCCGACCTCGACCAGCTCTTCGGACTGCCGTCGGCCGCGATCACCCTCCAGGCGGGCGCCGGTTTCATCCCGACCGGCGCCGGCTCGGTGTGCTTCGCGAGCACCGAGGGCGGGGCGTTCGGCCGGATCCAACAGGACGTCGGGGAACTCCTGGACGCCGACTCGGGGCGCGGCGCCCCCGTCACCTTCAGCCAGGACGGCTACGGCTACACCTGGGTGCTCGTCACCCGGCCCGCCGACGACACCGCGGCCCTGGTGAACGACCTGCACGCGGTGAACACCCTGCTGGAGGACGGCGGCTTCGGGCCGCAGCTGCTCTGCTCCCTGGTCGCATTCGCCGGCGGACCCGGCGGCGATCGACCGCTGGCCCTGGTCTATCTGTACAAACGCGGCACGTTCTACCCCTTCGCCCCCCTGCCGGGCGGTGGCGAGCGACGCGACAACGCCCTGGAACTCCAGGTCAGGGCGCTGCTCGCGGACGACCTGCGGATGGAGAAGGACCTGTCCAGGTGGTTCCCCGTCTGGGGCGCCCCCGGCCTCGCCGCTCCCTGACGCCCCGAGCACACAGGGCCACGCCCCTTCCAGATTCCTGCAACACGTTCTACCGTGTGCGCCGCGCTCAGGACGGACCGAGACCCTGGAGGGGCCGTGCACCTCGCCTACACGCCCGAACAACAGCGCCTGCGCGCCGAGTTGCGGGCCTACTTCGCCGAACTCGTCCCCGACGATGCCCCCGCGCGCCACACCGACCCCGCCGCCCAGAAGCACTTCTACCGCACCACCGTGCGCCGCCTGGGCGCGGACGGCTGGCTCGGGGTGGGCTGGCCCACCGAGTACGGAGGGCGCGGCCTCGGCGCCGTCGAACAGTTCGTCTTCTTCGACGAAGCCGCCCAAGCGGGCGTCCCGCTGCCGCTGATGGCGCTGAACACCGTCGGCCCGACGATCATGCAGTTCGGCACCGACGAACAGAAGGCGTACTTCCTGCCGAGGATCCTCAACGGCGAGATCGACTTCGCCATCGGTTACAGCGAACCCGGCGCCGGCACCGACCTCGCGGCCCTGTCCACCCGCGCGGTGCGCGAGGGCGACCAGGACAGCGGCGTGTACACCGTCAACGGCCAGAAGATCTGGACCACCAACGGCGAATCCGCCGACTGGGTCTGGCTCGCCGTGCGCACCGACCCCGCCGCCCCGCCGCACAAGGGCATCACCATCCTGCTGGTGCCGACCGCCGACCCCGGCTACTCCTGCACCGTCATCAACACCCTCGCCTCGCACACCACCACCGCCAGCTACTACGAGGACGTCCGGGTGCCCGCCGCGCGCCGCGTGGGGCCCGAGAACAAGGGCTGGCGCCTGATCACCAACCAGCTCAACCACGAACGCGTCACCCTCGCCGCCCACGGCACGATGGCCGTCCGCGCCCTGGCCGACGTCCAGCGCTGGGCGGCGGCGACGAAGCTCGCCGACGGCCGTCGCGTGCTCGACCTGACCTGGGTCCGCGGCCGACTCGCCCGCACCCACGCCCGACTCGACGCGATGAAGCTCCTGAACTGGCAGATGGTCAGCGCCGTCCAGGACGGCACCCTCACCCCCCAGGACGCCTCCGCCGTCAAGGTCTACGGCTCCGAAGCCCGCCGCGACGCCTACGCCTGGCTCCTGGAGGTCGTCTCCGCCGCGGGCCCCCTCAAGGAGGGCTCCCACGGCGCGGTCCTCCACGGCGCCCTGGAGCGCGGCTACCGCTCCGCGGTCATCTTCACCTTCGGCGGCGGGAACAACGAGATCCAGCGCGAGATCATCGCGTGGATCGGCCTGGGCATGCCGAGGGTGCGGCGCTGAGGCGAGGACCTCATCGTGCGTCCGGCCCGCGCTCCGGCGCGGCGAAGCGCACCGGGGCCTCGAAGCGCGCCTTGCGGGCCGCGCGGCGCAGGGCCGTGAGGACCGCGGGGCCCGCAAGGCAGATGCAGACGAAGCTGGTGACCGCGCGGCCGGTGTCCCAGCCCAGTGAGGTCGCCAGGTCGAAGGCGAGGTAGCGCTGCCACTGCTCGGTGAACGGCAGGCCGGGGAGGTAGGCGATGGAGCTGCCGGGATCGACGGAGAAGGGCCAGAAGGAGAGGTTGAGCAGGAAGCCGAAGAGGAAGCCGGAGAGCGAGCCGTACACGGCCAGCAACAGCACCTTCGGCCTGGGCGAGTTCCTGATCGACGCTCTCCAGATACAGCAGGTCCGTCGGGGTCTGCGGCACCAGGCCCACCAGTTGACGGGCGCGGTCCGCCGGCAGCTTCTGCGGATCGCCGTGGGTGTCGTCGTGGCCCTCGACGCGCACCGTGCCGGCCCGACGCGGCCCCGAGCCCTGGAGCGCCCACAGCGGGGACGACTTGCCGGAGCCGTTGCGGCCCATCAACGCGGTGACCTCCCCGCCGCGCAGGGACAGCGACACCTCGCGTACGGCCGGGACGTTGCGGTACGCCACGGTCACGCCGCGCGCCGTCAACAGCGGGGCGGTGGGCGCGGGGCGCGGACGCGCCGGCGGCGGGGGAGTGTCGGCCAGCCTGTTCCGCAAGGGGCGCGCCGGGCGTCACGGATCGACAGCGGCAGCGGGGACCGGCCCGCCGTCCGCCCCAACTCCACCACCGGCGGCGCGATCGTCGACGTGCGGAACACCTCCGCGGGCTCCCGGCCACGACCCGTCCGCCCCCCGGCAGGTGCAGGACCCGGTCGGCGTACTGCACGACCCGCTCCAGCCGGTGCTCGGCGATCAGCACCGTCACCCCCAGGCCGTGCACCAGCCGGGTGACGGCGGCGGCGCGAGGAAGCCCGCGGCGCCCGCGAGCAGGATCGCGCCCGCCGGCACCAGCGGGAGCGCGGGCCAACTCAGCGGATGGAGGGTGGGGTTGAGCTCCGCCGCGTCGAAGCCGGTGCCGGCGAACGGCAGGACGGCGAAGAGCACCCCGCACCCCGCGACCGCCCACTCGGCGAACCGCCAGGCGTCGGGCCGGTAGACGGTACGGGTCACCCGCCGCCCGCCCAGCCGCAGCCCCGCCACGCACAGCACGCCGCCCACGGCCATCGCCGGCAGCCCGAGCCATCGGGACGCGGTCGCGTCCAACAGCCCGTACGCCCCCGCGCACAGCCCGCACATCCCGAGCAGCACCAGCGCGCCCGTCAGACGCCGGGAGGCGCGGGTGGCCGAGCCCGCCCGGCCGTAGCCGCGCGAGTCCATCGCGGCGGCCAGCCGAAGCGAGCGCTCCAAGGCGTTTTCCAGGACCGGCACCACGATGCCGCGCAGGGCTCGCAGCCCCTTGGTGCGGCCGGCGCGCAGCCGACGGGCCCGGTGCACCCGGCGCACGCTCTGCACCAACTGCGGGGCGACGCTGATGGAGACGGTGACGGCGACGCCCAACTCGTACAGCGCCCCCGGCAGCACCCGCAGCGCCCGCTTCGGGTTGGCGAGGGTGTTCGCCGCCCCGATGCAGCACGGCATGCAGGCCAGCCGCAGGCCCTCGGTCGCCGCCGACAGCAACGCTTCCAACGAGACCGGGCCGCCGATCTGGATGCCTCCGCGACCCCCCGCATCACCGACTACGAGCGCGGCGTCCTCAACGCGTACGCCGCCGGCATCGACCCGGCCCGGGTTTCCGAGTCCCCGCAACCTGATCGCCGACGTCTACGGCTTCTGGCAGAGCGCCGAGCCGGGCTACTTCGGCCCCTCGGCGACGTACAACGGCACCGTCTTCGCCGGCCTCGCGTTCGGTGGGGCGAGAACCCAGTACGGTGCGCAGCGCGTGCCGCAGGCGCTGCTGGACTCGGTCGTCGCCCGCATCCGGGCCAACCAGCACAACGACGGCGGCTGGGACTACCAGAAGGCCGAGGGCGATCCGACGCGGCTGGCGGCGCCCAGCGACATCGACATGACCGGCGCGTCGATGGCCGCGCTGTGCACGTCCGGCGTCCCGAACACGGACCCCGACGTCGTCCGGGCCAGGACCTTCCTGAAGAACAAGCTGGACGCTGCGACCGGCGCCTTCAACGCGATGTTCGGACAGAACACCAACTCCAACGGCTGGGCCGTCTCCGGCCTCCAGGCGTGCGGCATCAACCCGCAGACGGGGACTTCCTCACCGTCAAGACGCCGGTGGACTTCCTGATCGCCCAGCAGTTCAAGCCGGGCGGCGGCTTCCGCTACCTGCCCGCCGACACCGTCCCCTCCGCGTACTCCTCCATCGACGCGCTGCGGGCGGTGGCGGGCGGCGGGTTCACCACGGCCCCGCCCACCCCGATGACGGCCGGCGCCCCGCGCCGGGTGGGTGCGAGCTCCTTCACCGCCGGGACCGCGACCGAGGTGGCGCTCAGCGTCGACGACGGCGCCGGCGGGCTGAAGGTCTGCTCGGTGCCCTTCACCCCGACCGGCACCACCACCCTCGGGGACGTGCTGGCAGCCGCGAGCGCGGCGGCGGTGCCGGCCGGCTGCGTCGCCGCGGTCGTCGCCCCGTCCGGCAGCGGCGCGATCACCTCGCTCAACGGCAAGGCGAACAGCGGCTCGTCGACCTGGAAGTCAGCGTCGACGGGGCCGCGTTCACCGGCGCCGCCCGGGAGAAGGTCGTGAACGTCGGGGACACGATCGCCCTGCGCTGGGGCGTCTGATCCGCCGGCGTCGCGGGTCGGCCGCCCCTTGGCGCGGCCGACCCGCGACCGCACCGCACGCCGCGCGATCGCCCGTCCGGCGCCACACGCCCGGCCCACCCCGTACAAACTCCACGGCCACGGCCCCATACTGGACGGTGCGGGGAGGACGGGGCACGGCGACGGGGGCGACGGCGCAAGATGGCGGAGAGCAGGCTGATCCAGAGCCGGTACCGGCTGCTGGACCTGATCGGGCGCGGCGGCATGGGCGAGGTGTGGAGCGCCGTCGACGAATCGTTGGGGCGCCGCGTCGCGGTCAAGTGCCTCAAGCCCATCGGCCAGGACCACGACGCCTCCTTCTCCGCCGTGCTGCAAGAACGGTTCCGCCGGGAGGCCCGGGTCGCCGCGGCCCTCCAACACCGCGGGGTCACCGTCGTCCATGACTTCGGCGAGTACGAAGGAGTCCTCTACCTGGTCATGGAGCTGCTCCAGGGCCACAACCTCAGCCAACTCCTGGACGAGAACGAACAGCGGCCCCTGCCGGTCGACGAGGTCGTCGACGTCGCCGTCCAGGTCGCGGACGCCCTCGCGTACACCCACGAACGCGGCATCGTGCACCGCGACCTGAAGCCGGCGAACATCATGCGGCTCACCGACGGCACGGTGAAGATCTGCGACTTCGGCATCGCCCGCCTCGGCGAGAACATCGGCCTCACCTCCCGCCTCACCAGCACCGGCATCGCCATGGGCACCCCGCACTACATGTCGCCGGAGCAGATCGGCGGCGGCCAGGTCGACCACCGCAGCGACCTGTACTCCCTCGGCTGCGTGCTCTACGAGTTGGCCACCGGCGTGCCGCCGTTCGACCACGAGGACGCCTGGGCCGTCCTGGTGGGCCACCGCGACACCGTGCCCCAGCCGCTGAGCGTCCACCGCAGCGACATCCCCGACCACGTCGAGCGCACCGTGCTCGACCTGCTGGCCAAGACGCCCGACGGCCGGCCGTCCGACGCCACCGAGCTGCGCCGGCGCATGACGCACGACCGGCGCGCGCTGCCGCCGCCCGCCACGGCGGCCGGCCGGCCGGGCGAGCGGGCGCCCGCCGCCCTGCCGACGTGGGGCCGCAGGATGACCGGCGGGCACCAGGCGACCGCGACCGCGCTGCGCCCGGTGGTGCCCGACCACACGGCGGGGCTCACCGGCGAGTGGACCACCGGAGCGGCCCCGCGCGGCGCCGCCCTCACCCCGCCCGCGTCCCGGGCCGAGCGCCCCACGCCCTCGCCGGAGGCGCTGGCCGTGCTCGCCAGCCGCCACAGCGCCGGACTCAGCCTCGCCCGGCTCGGGCGGTGGGAGGAGGCCGGCGAGGTCCACCGCGCGGTGGCCGCCGAACGCGAACACGCCCTCGGCCCCGACCACCCCGACACCCTCGCCAGCCGCTACGAGGTCGGCCTCACCCTCAGCCGCACCGGGCGCGCCGACGACGCGCTGCGCGAGTTCCGCCGGGTGGCCGGGGGCCGCGAGCGCGCCCTGGGCCCCGAGCACCCGGAGACCCTGGCAGCCCGTCAGGAGACGGCGTACGTCCTCGGACAGCTCGGCCGGCACTTCGAAGCCCACGACGCGTACGCCGCGGTCCTCGCGGCCCGTGAACGCACCATGGGCCCCGACCACCCCGACACCCTCGCCTGCCGTCACAGCCTCGCCTTCAACCTGAGCCGCCTGGGCCGGCTGGAGGACTCGTTCACCATGGCCTGCGAGGTGGCCGCCGCCCGCACCCGCGTCCTCGGCGCCGACCACCCCGACACCCTCGTCACGCGCTACGAAGTCGCGTACGCACTAGGCCAGTTGGGCCGCTGGCCGGAAGCGCTGAGCACCTACCAGGAGGTGGCCGATGCGCGGGCCAGGGCGCTGGGCCCGGACCACCCCGACACCCTGGCCGCCCGGCACGAGGTCGGCATCGGCCTCGGCCGGCTCGGGCACGGCACCCAGGCGGTGGAGCTGTACCGCTCCCTGGTGGCGGACCGCACCCGGCTGCACGGCCCGAACGACCCCGAGACGCTGCGCGCCCGCCACGGCCTCGGGGTGAACCTCGGCCGGCTGGGGCGCTGGGAAGAGGCGCTGGGGGAGGCGCGCGAGGTCAGCGCCCTGCGCCAGCGGGTGCTGGGCCCGGACCACCCCGACACCCTCATCAGCCGCCGCGAGGTCGCCGTCGGCCTCGGCTGGCTCGGCCGCTGGCCCGACGCCCTGACGGTGTACCGGGAGGTGGCCGCCGCCCGCGAACGCGTCCTCGGCATCGACCACCCCGAAGCGCTCGCGAGCCGCAACGACGAAGCCCACTGCCTGGAACAGCTCGGCCGGCACTCCGACGCGGTGGAGCTGTACCGGCGGGTCGCGGCGCTGCGCGAGCGCCGCAGCACCCGAGGCCGCTGACCTGCACACCCGTACGCGCTCCAGGGCACGGCCCAGGGCCGTGTACGGGTGTTGCGGCGCCGGCGGCAGCGGTTAGTGTCCGGTCATGCCCGCACTCACCTCGTACGACGCCGTCATCGTCGGCGGCGGCCACAACGGCCTGGTCGCCGCCGCCTACCTGGCCCGGGCGGGCCGCTCGGTCCTGGTGCTGGAGCGCGCCGGCGCGGTCGGTGGGGCGGCCGTGTCCACCCGGCCGTTCGCCGGGGTCGACGCCCGCCTCTCGCGCTACTCCTATCTGGTCTCCCTGCTGCCGCGGAAGATCGTCGACGAGCTCGGCCTGGACTTCGCGGTCCGCGGGCGCACCGTGTCCTCCTACACCCCGTACGGCACGGGCGGACTGCTCGTCGGTGCCGGCCGCACGGAGGAGTCCTTCGCCGCCCTCACCGGGGGCGGGACGGAGTACGCGGCCTGGCGGGAGTTCTACGCGATGACGGGCGAGGTCGCCCGGCGCGTCTTCCCGACCCTGACCGAGCCGCTGCCGACGCGCGAGGAACTACGGGCCCGCGTCGACGACCGGGCCGCGTGGCGGACGCTGTTCGAAGAGCCGATCGGCCGGGCGATCGAGGAGCGGTTCCAGCACGACCTGGTGCGCGGCGTCGTGTTGACCGACGCCCTGATCGGCACCTTCGCCGACGCCCACGACCCGGGCCTGGTGCAGAACCGCTGCTTCCTCTACCACGTCATCGGCGGCGGCACCGGCGACTGGAACGTGCCCGTCGGCGGCATGGGCGCGCTCACCCACGCCCTCGCCGCCGCGGCCCGCGGCGCGGGCGCGGAGATCGTCACCGGTCACGAGGCGGTGCGGATCGACACCGACGGCACGACGGCGGAGGTGGCGTACGCGCACGAGGGGCGCGCGGGCGCGGTCACCGCCCGCCGGGTGCTGGTGAACGCCGCGCCCCGGGAGTTGGCCCGGCTGCTGGGCGAGGCGGAGCCCGCGCCCGTCGAGGGCGCGCAGTTCAAGGTGAACATGCTGCTGCGCGGGCTGCCGCGGCTGCGGGACCGCTCGGTCGACCCGCGCGAGGCGTTCGCCGGCACCTTCCACATCGCGGAGGGGTACGAGCAGTTGGCCCGGGCGTACCGGGAGGCGTCCGAGGGCCGGCTGCCGAGCGCACCGCCGTCGGAGATCTACTGCCACTCGCTGACGGACCCGACGATCCTCGCGCCCGACCTGGTGGCCCGCGGGTACCAGACCCTGACGCTCTTCGGGCTGCACACCCCGGCGCGGCTGTTCGCAGCCGACCACGACCGCACCCGCGCCGAGCTGCTGGCGGCCACCCTCGCCGAACTGGACGCGCACCTGGAGGAGCCGATCGCGGACCTGCTCGCCGTGGACGCGAACGGGGAGCCGTGCATCGAGGCGAAGACGCCGCTTGACCTGGAACGGGAACTGGGGCTGCCCGGCGGACACATCTTCCACCGGGACCTGTCGTTCCCGTACGCGACCGAGGACACCGGGCGGTGGGGCGTGGAGACGGCGCACGCGAACGTGCTGCTGTGCGGCGCGGGCGCGGTCCGCGGCGGCGGGGTGAGCGGGGTGCCGGGCCACAACGCGGCGATGGCGGCGCTGGGCCGGTAGAGAGCACCGCTCTCGTACCGGTTCGCTGCTCTCGGTTGGGGCTGCCGCACTCGTTCCGGTGTGCTGCTCCGGTTCCGGAGCACTGCCCTCGTTTCGATGGGCTGCTCTGGTTCTGGTGCGGCGCTCTCGTTTCGACGGGGTGCTCTGATTTCGGTGCGGTGCTTTCGTCCCGGTGTGCTGGTCTGGTTCCGGTGCGGTGCTCTTGTTCCGATCCGTCGCTCTCGTACCAGAGCACTGCTCGCGGTCCGGTGCCGCGCTCTCGTACCAGAGCACTGCTCTCGGTCCGGCGCGACGCTCTCGCGCCGCAGCGCTGCTCCCGGCGGTGCCGCGGGCGCGCGGGGCGGCCGTCGACTCGGGCCGCCGACCGCGAGCCCGCGCCCGCTGCTGCCGGTCAGTCGGCCGACCTGACCCAGCCGTCCGCCGCGATGCGGGCGGCGTCGCGCGGCCTGGACTCGTCGAAGACCGGGCGGCCCCCGACCTCGACGCGCAGGCCCGTGACGTACGCCCCGCGGCCCACGTACCGCGCATCGGTGGCGTACCGCCAGCGCAGCCGAAGCTCATCGCCGCGCCACGGCGTCAGATCCGCCGTCAGTCGGTGCCAGCGGCGCCCGGACCAGCCCGTCACCGACCCGGTTGGACGCTCCTCGGGTCGTCCGCCCTCGCGCGCGGTCGCGAAGGGCACCGGCAGCCAAGTCGCCCCGCCGTCCGTCGAACCCTCCAGGAAGAGCGCGTCGGCGGTCGGCTCCGTGTCCCACCACAGCGCGCACTCCAACCGTGCGCCGCCCCTGCGGGCGGCGCCGATGCGCAGGGCGGGCAGGGTCAGGGTGGCGGTGGCGGCGGACGCCATGCCGGAGAACCAGGCGGTGCGGCCCTCCTCGGGGCGCACCGGGACGGCGCGCGCCAGGTTGTTCGCGGCGGCGACCCGCGGCGCGCTGCCGGAGCGCCAGGTGCGCACCGGGTGGACGGAGTTGCCGAGGACGACGAGGAACGCGTCCGTACTCGGATCCAGGACGAGGCTGGTGCCGGTGAAACCGGTGTGCCCGGCGGAGCGCGGAGTGGCCATCGCGCCCATGTACCAGTGCTGGTTCAGCTCGAAGCCGAGGCCGTGCTCGTCGCCGGGGAAGGAGGTGTTGAAGTCGGTGAACATCAGCTCGACGGAGTCCGGGCGCAGGATGCGGGCGGTGCCGTACGCGCCGCCGTCGAGGAGCGTGCGGGCGAGGACGGCGAGGTCCCAGGCGCAGGAGAAGACGCCGGCGTGGCCCGCGACGCCGCCGAAGGAGAAGGCGTTCTCGTCGTGCACCTCGCCGTGGACCATGCCGCGGTCGAGACCGGACCAGGGCGGTCGGGAGTCCTCGGTGGCGGCGATCTTCGGCCGCCAGGAGAGCGGTGGATTGAAACGAGTGCGGCGCATCCCGAGCGGAGCAGTGATCTCGTCGTGGAGCAGGCGGTCCAAAGTGCGACCGGTGATCTGCTCAAGGATCAGCTGGAGCGAGATCAGGTTGAGGTCGGAGTAGAGGTAGGTCGAGCCCGGCGGGTGCGCCGGCGCCTCCGCCCACACCATCTTCAGCTTGCCTTCCCGCGTCGGCTCCCGGTACAGCGGGATCCAGGAGCGGAATCCGGAGGTGTGGGTGAGCAACTGGACCACGGTGATGTCCTGCTTGCCTCCGCCGCCGAACTCCGGCAGGTACTCCGTCACCCGGGCCGCAAGTTCCAGCGCACCCCGCTCGATCTGCTGCACCGCCAGGATCGAGGTGAAGAGCTTGGAGACGGACGCCAGGTCGAAGACGGTGTCCTCGGCCATCGGGATCTGCTGCTCGACCGGCAGTTCGACGGCTGTGTCCGTGCGTTCGTCGTACGCGGCGTAGCGCACGGCCATGCCGATGGGGCGGTGCAGGGCGACGGTGTCACCGCGGCCGGCGAGCAGCACCGCCCCCGCGTACCAGGGGTGTACGGGCGAGGGGGCGAGGTAAGCCCGGGCGTCGGCGACGAGCCGGTCCAGGTGCGCCGCGAGCAGCCCCGCCCGCTCGGGCGAGCCGCGGCGCAGGGTGCGCCGCCCGCCAGCGCCCGCACCGGCAGCGCCCGCACCGCCAGCGCCCGCACCGGCAGTGCCCGCCCCCGCCCCCGGGCCGCCTTCGACGGCTTGGGCGAACGGGATCGGGGCGAGCGCCAGCGCACCGCCCAGGGCCAGCGCCCCGCCGCCCCACGTCCGTCTGCTGATCCCTCTGCCCTCCGTCGAGCCCCGTGCCGCGCCCCGCGCCGCGTCCTTGGTCACCCGTACCCCACTTCCTGAAAATATCTTTCGGAACGTCGGTCAGCAGTGAAACTTTCTTGCGGTGCTGAAGGGCTGTCAACCGTCCGTTGACCTTCGAACGTCCTCCCATGAATCTGACACTGCATCAGAAAATCTCTTCCCTCGGTCGGACGGCTCGGGCATCCTGCGCCCATGGAGACGGAGCTGAGCAAGTCCCTCGGGGTGGCGCACGCGCTCTTCGGCTTCACGCCGTTCCCGGCCGTGGCCGCGGCCATCACCCGCGCGGGCGGCTTCGGCGTCCTGGGCGCCGTCCGCTACACCGCCCCCGACGACCTGCGGCGCGACCTCGACTGGCTGGCCGACCACAGCGACGGCCTGCCGTACGGACTCGACGTCGTGATGCCCGCCCGACGGGCCGAGGCGGCGGGCACCGCCGCGCCGACCGAGGCCGAGGTGGAGGCGATGATCCCGGAGGGCCACCGGCAGTTCGTCCGGGACGTCCTCGCCGAACACGGCGTCCCCGAACTCCTCGAAGGCGAAGCGAGCGGTTGGCGCATCACCGGCTGGATGGAGCAGGTCGCCCGTGCCCAACTGGACGTCGCCTTCGACTACCCCATCAAGCTGCTGGCGAACGCCCTCGGCTCGCCGCCCGCCGACGTCGTCACCCGCGCCCACGCCCACGGGGTGCGCGTGGCAGCACTCGCCGGCAGCGCCCGCCACGCCCGCCACCACGCGGACGCCGGCATCGACGTCGTCGTCGCCCAGGGCTACGAGGCCGGCGGCCACACCGGCGAGATCGCCTCCATGGTCCTCACCCCCGAAGTCGTGGACGCCGTCGACCCGCTGCCGGTACTGGCCGCCGGCGGCATCGGCAGCGGCCGGCAGGTCGCCGCCGCGCTCGCCCTCGGCGCCCAGGGCGTCTGGCTCGGCTCCCTCTGGCTCACCACGACCGAGGCCGACCTGCACTCCCGCGCCCTGACGGAGAAACTGCTCGCCGCCGGCTCCGGCGACACCGTCCGCTCCCGCGCCCTGACCGGCAAGCCCGCCCGGCAACTGCGCACCGAGTGGACCGACGCCTGGGACGACCCCGCCGGACCCGGCGCGCTCCCCATGCCCCTCCAGGGCCTGCTGGTCGCCGAGGCGGTCAGCCGCATCCAGAAGCACGACGTCGTCCCGCTGCTCGGCACCCCCGTCGGGCAGATCGTCGGCCGGATGACCTCCGAACGGTCCGTGCAGGAGGTCGTCGACGACCTGACCCGCGGTTTCGAACGGGCCGTCGACGCCGTCAACCGCATCGCCGGAAGGGAGTGAAGCCCCCGTGACCTCCGAAACCCCTGCGACCTCCAAACGCCCCGCGCCCCCGGCCGCCGACCGACCCCACGGCTTTTGGGCACAGGCGATGGCCGACCCGGACCGCACCGTGCTCATCGCCCCCGACGGAGAGCGGTGGAGCGCCGGCCGGCTGCACCGAGCAGCCAACCGGCTCGTCCACGGGCTGCGCGCCGCCGGACTCCGCAGCGGCGACGCCTTCGCCACCGTGCTGCCCAACGGCGTCGAACTGCTCACCGCACACCTGGCCGCGACGCAGGCCGGGATGTACCTCGTCCCCGTCAACCACCACCTCGTCGGACCCGAGATCGCCTGGATCGTCGCCGACTGCGGCGCCCGCGTCCTCATCGCCCACGAGCGGTACGCTGAAGCCGCCACGGCCGCCGCCGACGAAGCCGGCCTCGCCGCGGAGGGCCGCTACGCGGTCGGGACGGTCGACGGCTTCCGCCCGTACGCCGCCCTCCTCGACGGACGGCCCGCGGCGCCGCCCGACGACCGCACCCTGGGCTGGGTGATGAACTACACCTCGGGCACCACCGGCCGGCCGCGCGGCATCCGCCGCCCCCTGACCGGGAAGCGGCCCGAGCAGGCCCACCTCGGCGGCTTCCTCGGCATCTTCGGCATCCGTCCCTTCGACGGCAACGTCCACCTGGTCTGCTCGCCGCTGTACCACACGGCCGTGCTCCAGTTCGCCGCCGCCTCGCTGCACATCGGGCACCAACTCGTCCTGATGGACAAGTGGGCGCCCGAGGAGATGCTGCGGCTGATCGACGCGTACGGCTGCACCCACACCCACATGGTGCCCACCCAGTTCCACCGGCTCCTCGCCCTGCCCGACGAGGTCAAGGGGGCCTACGACGTCACGTCCCTGCGGCACGCCATCCACGGCGCGGCCCCCTGCCCCGACCACGTGAAGCGGGCGATGATCGCCTGGTGGGGGACGTGCGTGGAGGAGTACTACGCGGCGAGCGAGGGCGGCGGTGCGTTCGCCACCGCCGAGGACTGGCTGAAGAAGCCGGGCACGGTCGGCCGGGCGTGGCCCATCAGCGAACTCGCCGTCTTCGACGACGACGGCAACCGCCTGCCCCCCGGCGAGCTCGGCACGGTCTACATGAGGATGACCACGGGCGGCTTCCGCTACCACAAGGACGACGCGAAGACCCAGGCGAACCGCGTCGGGGACTTCTTCACCGTCGGCGACCTCGGCGTGCTCGACGAGGAGGGCTACCTCTTCCTGCGCGACCGCAAGATCGACATGATCATCTCGGGCGGCGTCAACATCTACCCCGCGGAGATCGAGGCGGCGCTGCTCGCCCACCCCGCGGTGGCGGACGCCGCCGTCTTCGGGATCCCGCACCCCGACTGGGGCGAGGAGGTGAAGGCCGTCGTCGAGCCCGCCGACGGCCACCGGGCGGGCGAAGGGCTGGCGCGCGCCCTGCTGGCCCACTGCGAACAACGGCTCGCCGGGTACAAACGGCCCAAGAGCGTGGACTTCGTGCCCGCCATGCCCCGCGACCCCAACGGCAAGCTGTACAAGCGGCGGCTGCGCGAGCCCTACTGGGCGGGCCACGAACGACCGTTGTGACGCCGGGGCCACGGTGACCTTGAGCCGCCGCGGCCCCGAAGGCGGCCCGGCCACGGCGGCGCACGCCCCCCCGCCCGGCTCACCACCACGGGCGAATCCCCCCACCTGCTGGCAGCGTGTCGGTATGAAGACCGGCACCGCGGCCTACCTGTCGCAATGGACCACGTGGGCGCCCCTCGTGTCGGTGGTCGCCCTCGCAATCGCCTGGGGGCGCGAGCTGCCCGGCTTCGCCGTCGCCCTGATCGCCCTGTGCCTGATCGCGGCGGTGCTCGCCGCCGTCCACCACGCGGAGGTCGTCGCCCACCGCGTCGGGGAGCCGTTCGGATCGATCGTCCTCGCGGTCGCCGTGACCGTCATCGAGGTCGGGCTGATCGTCATGCTGATGGTGGGCGGCGGGGAGAAGTCCTCCACCTACGCCCGGGACACCGTGTTCGCCGCCGTCATGATCACCTGCAACGGCATCGTGGGGCTGTCCCTCACGGTGGCGACCCTGCGCAACCGCATCGCCGTCTTCAACGCGGAGGGCTCCGGCGGCGCCGTGGCCACCGCCTGCACCCTCGCCACCATGACGCTCGTGCTGCCCACCTTCACCACCAGCAAACCGGGGCCCGAGTTCACCGGCCCCCAACTCGCCTTCGCCGCGGTCGCCTCGCTCCTGCTGTACGGCCTGTTCATCGGCGTCCAGACGGTGCGCCACCGCGACTACTTCCTCCCGGTGCACACGGACGGCACCGAGATCGGACCCGACGAACACGCCCCGCCGCCGACCGTCCTCGAAACCCGGGTCAGCCTGGCACTGCTGCTCGTCGCGCTGGTCGCCGTGGTGGGCAACGCCAAACTCGTCTCCCCGTCCATCGAGCGGGGCGTGGCGTCCGCCGGACTGCCGATCTCCGCCGTCGGCGTGATCATCGCGTTGATGGTGCTGCTGCCCGAAACCGTCGCGGCGGCACGCGCCGCCCGCACCGGCCGCGTGCAGACCAGCCTGAACCTCGCGTACGGCTCCGCCATGGCCAGCATCGGGCTGACGATCCCGGCCATCGCCCTGGCGTCCCTGTGGCTCTCCGGCCCGCTGATCCTGGGGGAGGGGCCGACGAACATGGTCCTCCTCGCCCTGACGGCCGTCGTCAGCGCCCTCACCGTGGTCCCCGGCCGCGCCACCCTCCTCCAGGGCGGCGTACACCTCGTGCTGTTCGCGGCCTTCGTCTTCCTCTCCTTCAGCCCGTAGCGCCCGTAGCGCCCCGGCCACTGCCGCCACCGTCGACGGGGCCGCGGCGAACACGGGCGCGCACACCGCCCCCGTGCACTGCGGCGTGCAGCGTGCACACCCCACGCACATGCGGAGCACACCCGCGAGACGTGACATCGGGGACTGTGCCGCCGCGGTGGGTGGTGGAAGCCTCGTCGAGGTCGATGCGGCCACGACGAGACCGTGAGGAGCGCGAGTGAATCCGGAGTACGCCGCGTACTGCCAGACGGACGGTGACTTCTACGACGCACCGCTGCGTCACGCCGACGCCGACACCCCGGACGCCGCCCTGTACGAGGCCGCCCGCGCGCCCGTCCCCGACGGCTGGGAGACCACCCGCTCCGGCGACTGGCTCTCCTACCTTCCCACCGGACTCGCGCTCCGCCCCCAGGGCTGGAAGATCCATGTCTCCGCAGCGATCGACAACGCCGAGTCCGTGCTGCGCCGGGTCCACGCCCACTGCCTGGAGCGGGGCGTCCCGCACAAGTTCGTCCCCGGGCCGCGGCTGCTGAAGCTGCGCAACGCCAAGTACGCCGACCGCGCCGGCAGCGGAAAGTTCATCACCGTCTATCCCCGCGACGACACGGACGAGGCGTCCTTCCCGCAACTGTGCCAGGACCTGGCCGCCCTGCTCGCCGGAGAACACGGCCCGTACGTCCTGAGCGACCTGCGCATCGGCGAAGGCCCGGTCCACGTGCGCTACGGGGCCTTCGCCGCCCGCTACTGCCTCGGCGCCGACGGCCGGCTCGTCACCGCGATAGCGGACCCCGACGGCACCCTCGTGCCCGACCCCCGCGGGCCCCGGTTCACCCTCCCCCAGTGGGTGACCCCGCCCGCCTTCCTCCGCCCCCACCTCGAAGCCAGGGCCGCCGTCGGAACGACCGACATGCCGTACGAGATCCAAGGCGCCCTCCACTTCTCCAACGGCGGCGGCGTCTACCGGGCCCGCTCCACCCGCACCGGCGAGACCGTCGTCCTCAAGGAGGCCCGGCCGCACGCCGGCCTGGGCACCGACGGCGCCGACGCCGTCACCCGACTGGACCGCGAACGCGTCGCCCTGGAGCAACTCGCCGGACTCGACTGCGTACCGGCCCTGCTGGACGCCTTCGACATCGGGGACCACCGCTTCCTCGCCCTGGAACACGTCCCCGGCCTCACCCTCAACACCGTCATGGCCCGCCGCTACCCGCTCTCGCTGCCGAACCCGTCCCGCGAGGCGCTCGCCGAGTACGCCGCCTGGGCGGAGCGGACGTACGAACGCGTGGAGCGGGCCGTGAGCCGGATCCACGAGCGCGGACTCGTCTTCAGCGACCTGCACATGAGCAACATCATGGTCAGCGACGACGGCGAACACGTGGTGCTGCTCGACTTCGAAGCGGCCTTCCCCGTCGAGCACGACCAGCGCCGACAGGTCGTCGCGAACCCGGCCTTCGTCGCCCCCGCCGACTGCACGGGCGTCGACATCGACCGCTATGCCCTGGCCTGTCTGCGCCTCGCGCTGCTGCTCCCGCTCACCACGCTCTTCATGGTCGACCGCGACCGCGCCCCGCGCCTGGCCCGGTACGCCGCCGAGACCTTCCCGGTCGCCGAGTCCGCACTGCGCCCCGCCGTCCGCCGGATCCAGCGCGGCACACGCCCCGTCGAAGGCGACGGCGCCCCGGCTGAGGTCCCCCGATCCGACGACTGGCCCCGCAGCCGCGATTCCATGGCCCGCGCGATCGCCGCCTCCTGCACCCCGGGCCGGGACGACCGCTGCTTCCCCGGCGACATCGCCCAGTTCGGCAACCCGGCCGGCGGCCAGTCCTTCGGCTACGGCGCCGCGGGCGTGCTGTACGCCCTGCACGAGACCGGCGCAGCGCCCTGCCCCGAAGCGCTGGCCTGGCTGCTGGACCGGGTCAAGGCGCCCGCGCCCGGCACCCTGCCCGGCTTCCACGACGGGCTGGCCGGCATCGCCTGGACGCTCGACCGCCTCGGCCACCAGGCCCAGGCGAGCGAACTCGCCCACCTCGTGATCCGCCAGCCCCTGGAACACCTGCCGCCCGATTTGCACGGCGGACTGGCCGGCATCGCCCTCGCACTGTTCGACCTGGCGGGCAACCGGACCGGATCCGAAGCCGCCGAACTGTCCGCAGCCGCCGACCGCTGCCTCGACCTCGCCGCCCGCGCCCTGACCGACGGCCCGCCCGCGGCCCGCGCCGGACTGCTGCACGGCGCCAGCGGCCTCGCCCTGCTGTTCGTACGACGGTACGAGGCGACCGGCGACGCGGCCCTGCTCGACCTGGCCGCCACCGCGCTCCGGCGCGACCTGGAGCGGTGCAAGCCCGCACCCGGCGACGGCCTGCACGTGGTCGAGGGCCGGCGGCTGATGCCGTACCTCGGCGCCGGCAGCGCCGGCGTGGCCCTGGTCCTCGACGACTACCTGACCCACCGCCCCGACGAGCAGTTCACCGCCGCCCGCACCGCCATCGACCCCGCGCTGCGCTGCGCGTTCTACATCCAGCCGTCGCTGTACCGGGGGATCGCGGGCTTCGTCCTCCAACTCGCCCGCACCCCCGTGGGCGACCCCGCCGAACGCCGCCGCGCCATCGACCGGCACCTGCGGCTGCTCGACCTCCAGGCCACCCCGTACCGCGGTGAGTTGGCCTTCCCCGGGGAGCAGCTGATGCGCCGGTCCATGGACCTGGCCACCGGCACCGCCGGGTGCCTGCTCGCCCTCGGCAGCGCGTTCGGCGACCGGCCGGTGACGCTCCCGTTCGTCCCACCGCTCACCCGAGCCCACGAATCGACCCCAGCTAGGGGTTGAGCACCGCCAACACCGTCCCCGTGGAAGGAGCACGTCATGGCACTTCTCGACCTGCAGACCCTGGAGATCGCCGAGACCGAAGAGGCCGTCGGTGACCTGGAGGGCGTCAGCAACGCGAGCCTGCTGCTGTGCCAGGGCAGCGCCCTCAGCCTGATCCAGTGCTACTGAGCCGCTGAGCCGCTCAAGCACTGAGGCACCGAACGTGTGACGGCACGCCGTCACATCGCCCGGCCCCGCCGAGGGGGCCGAGCGCCGCTAGGAAAAACCGTCCCCGTGGAAGGAGCACGTCATGGCACTTCTCGACCTGCAGACCCTGGAGATCGCCGAGACCGAAGAGGCCGTCGGTGACCTGGAGACCGGCAGCAGCGCGAGCCTGCTGCTCTGTCAGGGCAGCTCCGTCAGCGTCATCCAGTGCTTCTAGGGACCACACGCCCTCGAAGCACCGAGGCGAGCTCTTGAGCCGCTGACGAAACGCTGCACCACGGACCGGTCCCGGCTTCGCCCGGGACCGGTCCCGCCGCTCCTCCACCGCCGCTCCTCCACCGCCACTTCTTCTTCGCCGTACATCTTCGTCGCCCGGACCCACGAGGAAGGCCCCATGCCGACCAGCAGCCCGACGACGGGACGCGTCCCGCCCGGCAGCCTCGGCCTGGCCCTCCTGGTCTCGTGCGCCACGGGCGGGGCGCTCGCCGCACTCGCCCTGCCCGCCGCACTCGGCGACACCCTGGACCGGGCGGTGACCGACGGCCGCGTCCCGTGGTCCGCCCTGGCGCTCTGCGCCGCGCTGACGGCCGCCGAGGCCGGGTTCGACGCGCTCGTCGCCCTCCTCGGCGGCACCAACACCGCCGTCCGCGCGGCCCGGCTGCGCACCGCGCTCCTCGCCCGGCTGCTGCGCACCGAGCCCCGCCACGCCGAGGCGCACCCGCCCGGCGACCTCACCACCCGCCTCACCGCCAACGCCGCCGAGGCGGCCACCGTGCCCGTCTCCGTCGCCACCGCCGTCTCCGGCGCCCTGGTGCCCGTCGGCGCCGCCGTCGCGCTCTTCCTCATCGACCCCTGGACGGGCCTCGCGCTCCTCGTCGGCTTCCCCGCCTTCGTGGTCCTGCTGCACCTGCTGGTGCGCCGCACCTCCGCCGCCGCGGCCGACTACCAGCAAGAACAGGCCCTGATCGCCACCCGGCTCACCGAGACGCTGGACGGCGCCGCCACCGTACGGGCGGCCGGCACCGCCCGGCGCGAACACGCCAGGATCACCGAGCCGCTGGGCCGGCTCGCCGAACACGGCCGCCGCACCTGGGACGTCCACGGCCGGGCCACCGCCGGCGCGGCCGTCCTGCTGCCGATGCTGACCGTGCTCGTCCTCGCCGTCGCCGGACTGCGCCTGTCTGCCGGCGCACTGAGCGTCGGGGACCTGTTGGCCGTCTCGCGCTACGCCGTCCTCGCCGTCGGACTCGGCGTCCTCACCGGCGCCCTGAGCTCGATCGCCCGTGGACGCAGCGCCGCCCGCCGGCTCGATCCCCTGCTCGCACTGCCCGCCGTTCCGCACCGCTCGCTGACCCTGCCGCCCGACGGCCCCGGCGCCCTCGAACTGCGCGGGGTCGACGTGGTGCGCGAAGGCCGGCGGCTGCTGACGGACGTGTCCTTCACCGTCCCAGGCGGCACGTCGGCCGCCGTGGTGGGCCGCTCCGGCGCCGGCAAGTCCCTGGTGGCCGCCGTGGCGGGGCGGCTGACCGACCCCGACGCCGGGACCGTCCTGCTCGACGGCGCCCCCCTCGACGGGGTCGACCCCGTCGCGCTGCGCCACGCCGTCGCGTACGCCTTCGCCCGGCCCGCGCTGCTCGGCATCACGGTCGAGGACGCCGTCGCCGTCGGCCCGAGCCGGCCGACCGCCGACGCGGTGCAAGGCGCCCTGCGCGACGCGTCCGCCGACGGCTACGTGGCGCTGCTCCCGCTCGGGGCGCTCACCCCGCTCGCCGACGCCCCGCTGTCGGGCGGCGAGTACCAACGGCTGGGCCTGGCGAGGGCGTTCGCCCGCGGCGGGCGCCTCCTCGTCCTCGACGACGCCACCTCCAGCCTGGACACCGTCACCGAGGACCGCATCCAACGGGCCCTGTCGCGCCGCGCCGGCACCTGCACCCGTCTCGTCGTCGCCCACCGCGTCTCCACGGCCGCCGCCGCCGACCGGGTCGTCTGGCTGGCGGACGGCACCGTGCGCGCCGTCGGCCACCACCGGGACCTGTGGCGCCACGCGGCGTACCGAGAGTTGTTCCAGTCGACCGACGGCAAAGCACCGGTGTCGGACGAAGCGGCGCCGGCCGCGCCCCTGGACGGGGTGCGGCCGTGAGCCGGGCCACGGCCGCGGAGACCGGGGCGCTCAGGCGTGTCGTGCGCGAAGGGCTGCCGTTCCTACGCGCCCGGCGCCGGGTGCTGGCGCGGCTCACCGCCTGGTCACTGCTGGAGTTCGGCCAGACCTTCGTCACCGGCTTCGCCGTCGCCCGCGCCCTCGACGACGGCTTCCTCGCCGACGCGCCCACCACCGGTCTGGTGTGGCTGGCGGTCGCCGCGGTCGCCGTGGTGCCCGCGCTCTTCGCCGCACGCGGCGTCTTCGGCGGCCTCGCCGACCTGGTGGAGCCGTTGCGGGACGGGCTGGTGCGGCGCGCCGTCGCCCGGGCGCTGGGCACCGGGCTGACCCGCGCCACCACCGCCACCACCCGCTCCGTGTCCCAAGTCACCCACCAGAGCGAGATCGCCCGCGACGGCTGGGCCGGACTCGTCCTCGCGACCAGGGGGTTCGTCTTCACCTCCGCCGGAGCGCTGAGCGGGATGGCGACGCTCTCGCCGCGGTTGCTGGTGGTCGTCCTGCCGCCGCTGGTGCTGGGCACGGCCCTGTTCCTTGCCACGCTCATACCCATGGGCGCCCGCCAGCGCGCCTACCTCGACCTGGACGAGACGTTCGCCGAGCACGCCGGGCAGGCGGCGGGCGCGCTGCGGGACATCGCCGCCGCGGGCGCCGCCGGCCCCCTCGGCGAGCGCACCCGCGACCTCACCGAGCAACAGACCCGGGCGTCCCGCTCGCTGGCCCGCTGGAGCGCCGTACGCGTCATCGCCCTCGCCGTCGGCGAACGGGCCCCCGTCGTCCTGCTGCTGGCGGCGGCGCCGTGGCTGTTGCGCAACGGGGTGAGCACCGGCGCCCTCGTCGGCGCCTTCGCCTACCTCACGACGGCGCTGGCCCCGGCCCTGAACGCGCTGTTGAACGCGCTCGGCGCGGCCGGCGGCCGGCTCGTCGTGGTGCTGGACCGCTTCACCGGACCGGCGCCGCTGCCCCCGGAGCCCGACCCCGCACGCACCCACCGCCCCGCGCCCGCGGCGGGCGCCGGCGCCGAACTGCGCGCGGTCACCTTCGCGTACGGACCGCACGCCCGGCCCGTCCTCGACCGGCTGGACCTCGTCCTCGAACCCGGTGACCACCTGGCCGTCGTCGGCCCCAGCGGCAGCGGCAAGTCCACCCTCGCCGCCGTGCTCGCCGGGGTCAGTGCCCCGACCGCCGGCGAAGTGCGCTGGCTGGGGCGCCCGGCCGCCCGGTGGGAGCCCACCGACGTGCGGACCCTGCTGCCCCAGCAGCCGTACGTCTTCACCGGCACGCTCCGCGACAACCTGCGCTACCTGAAGCCGGCCGCCTCCCACGCCGAGGTCGCGGCAGCCGTCGCGGCCATCGGACTCGACGCCCTCGCCGCTCGGCTCGGCGGCCTGGACGAGCCCTTCGACCCGCGCCGGCTCTCCCGGGGGGAGTGCCAACTCGTCGCACTGGGCCGCGCGCACGTCGCGGCGGCGCCCCTGCTCATCCTGGACGAGGCGACCAGCCACCTGGACCCCGCGGCCGAGGCCCGCGCCGAGACCGCACTCACCGCCCGGGGCGCGACGACCGTGGTCATCGCCCATCGGCTCACCTCGGCCCGGCGCGCGCGACGGGTCCTGGTGATGGACGGCACCCGGACCGACTGCGGCACTCCGGACGACCTGCTGCTGCGCTCCCCGCTCTTTCGCGAACTGGCCGGACACTGGGCCGCCGCGCCCGACGGCCGCCCCGTCGACCTCGACCCGCCCCCCGGAGCCTGACGGCCCGCCCCCGGTGCGGCTACAACCAGCCGAAGTCCCGGGAGAGCCGTATCGCATCGAGGCGGTTGCGGCCACCGGTCTTGCGTATCGCCGCGGCCAGGTAGTTGCGCACCGTCCCGCTCGCGAGGTGCAGTGCGCTCGCTATCGAGGTGACCGACTCGCCTTCGGCCGCCAGGGCGAGCACCCGTAACTCGCGTGGTGACAGCGGTACGTCGGCGGCCCGGAGCAGCCCGAAGGCGAGGGACTCGTCGATGTGCCGGCCCCCCTTCGCCACCTTGCGCACCACGGCGCACAGGCTGTCGACGGGGCCGAGTTTGTCGACGTACCCGGTGGCGCCGGCGTCGCTGGCCCGGCGCAGGTCACCGGCGCGGTCCCCGCGCGCCAGCACCATCAGCGCCGGTGCGTGCGCGGCCGGCTTCCGTAACGACTCCATGAAGGTCAGCACTTCCAGGGAGTGGGGACAGTCCAGGTCCGTCACGACGACGTCCGGCGAACATTCCGCCATGGAGGCGTGCACTCCGCCCTTGTCCGTGGCCCGTACGTCCAGGCGTGCGTCCGTGCTGAGCAGGCAGGCCAAAGAGGCTCGCCACAGGGACACCGCATGAACCAAAAGAACGGTTGTCATGTGAAGCTCCTCAGCTCGTGTCGTAGCACTCCGCGCACAATGTGCGCGCCCCCGTACGTTCTGTGCGCGACTTTTCACCAGTTGAGCACGGTTGAAACGCGCGCCACTGACGAAGTGCCTAATTGCGTTCGGCGTAGCGCGAGAGGTGGCCAGAAAGCATGGCCGGCGCGCGGTGGTGCCGCGGTTGCGGCTAAGCTGAGGGGTTGTCAGAAAACGTCAGGGGCGGGTGCCTTGGTCGCTACCTCCGCAGATCCACGATCCGTTCGACCTTGCCGACCGAGCGCTCCAGGGTGTCCGGATCCACCACGTCGACCGCTACCGAAACGCCGATGCCGTCCTTGACGGCCGCCTCGACGGCCCGGGCCGCGGCGGCGCGCTGCTCGGTCGTGCTGCCCGGCCGCGCCTCGGCCCGCACGGTGAGCGCGTCCAGCCTTCCCTCGCGGGTGAGCCGCAGTTGGAAGTGGGGCGCCAGCCGGGGCGTGCGCAGCACGATCTCCTCGATCTGGGTGGGGAAGACGTTCACCCCGCGCAGCACGATCATGTCGTCGCTGCGGCCGGTCACCCTCGCCATCCGGCGGAAGGCCGGCCGCGCCGTGCCGGGCAGCAGGCGGGTGAGGTCGCGGGTCCGGTAGCGGACGACGGGCACGGCCTCCTTGGTGAGGGTGGTGAAGACCAACTCGCCGGGCACGCCGTCCGGCAGCACCTCGCCGGTGAGCGGGTCCACGACCTCGGGCAGGAAGTGGTCCTCCCACACGTGGAGTCCGTCCTTCGTCTCCACGCACTCCTGCGCCACGCCCGGCCCCATGACCTCGGACAGTCCGTAGATGTCGACCGCGGAGATCGCGAACCGCTCCTCGATCTCCCGCCGCATCTCCTCCGTCCAGGGCTCCGCGCCGAAGATCCCCACCTCCAGCGAGGTGGACCGCGGATCGACGCCCTGTCGCTCGAACTCGTCGAGCAGGGTGAGCATGTACGACGGCGTCACCATGACGATCCGCGGGCGCAGGTCCTGGATCAGGCGCACCTGGCGGGCCGTCATGCCGCCGGATGCGGGGATCACCGTGCAGCCGAGCCGTTCGGCGCCGTAGTGCGCGCCGAGTCCGCCGGTGAACAGCCCGTAGCCGTACGCGACGTGGACCCGGTCGCCGGGGCGGCCCCCGGCGGCGCGGATGGACCGGGCGACCACGTCGGCCCAGACGTCCAGGTCGTGCGCGGTGTACCCGACGACGGTCGGCTGCCCCGTGGTCCCGCTGGAGGCGTGGATCCGGGCCACCTGCGATCGGGGCACGGCGAACATCCCGTAGGGGTAGTTATCCCGCAGGTCGTCCTTGGTGGTGAAGGGGAAGCGGGCGAGGTCGGCGAGGCTGCGGCAGTCGTCGGGGCGCAGGCCCGCCGCGGTGAAGGAGCGGCGGTAGAAGGGGACGTTCTCGTACGCGTGGCGCAGGGTCGCGCGCAGCCGCTCCAACTGGAGCGCTTCGAGCTCCGTGCGGCCCAGCCGCTCCGCCGCGTCCCGCAGGTCCGCCATGCTGACCGCCCCCGCCCCTCGTCGGCCGACCGATCATTCGGTCATGTTGCTGGAGATCAGTAATCCAGCACGTCACGCCGATGGCAAGGGGACGGCCGACGCCACTTTGAAGACGCGGCCTCCGTGTTCGGTCCGCTCACGTCGCAGCGGCCCGGGTCGCCACCGCGCGCGCCCAGCGGTAGTCCGCCTTGCCGCTGGGCGAGCGCTGGATCTCGTCGGCGACCACCAGCTGCCGCGGGATCTTGTAGCCGGCCAGCTTGGTGCGGCAGTGCTCCTGGATCTCGTCCAGCGTGGGGCTGCGCACCCCCTCGCGGACCTGGACGACCGCGGCCACCCGATGGCCCCACTGTGCGTCCGGCACCCCGGCGACCAGCGCGTCGTACACGTGCGGATGCGCTTTGAGCGCCTGCTCGACCTCCTCCGGGTACACCTTCTCGCCGCCGGTGTTGATGCACTGGGAGCCCCGGCCGAGCACGGTCACGATGCCCTCGTCGTCCACCGTCGCCATGTCGCCCAGCAGCACCCAGCGCTCGTCGCCGCGCCGGAAGAAGGTGCCGGCCGTCTTCGCGGGGTCGTTGTAGTAGCCGAGCGGGACGTGGCCGCGCTGGGCGATCCGCCCGGGCTCGCCGACCGCGACCGGCTCGTAGGTCACCGGGTCCACCACCGCCGTGCGCGCGTTGACCCGGAGCCGAAATCCCCGCTCCGGGCCCGAGTCGGCGGTGGCCGTGCCGTTGAAGCCGGACTCCGACGAGCCGAAGTTGTTGAGCAGCATCACGTGCGGGGCGAGCGCCGCGAACTGCGCGCGCACCGTCTCCGACATGATCGCCCCGGACGAGGAGACGCTGAACAGCGCCGAGAGGTCCGTACCCGTCAACGGCCCGTTGAGCGCGTCGATCAGCGGCCTGAGCATGGCGTCCCCCACCAGCGACACGCTGGTCACCTTCTCCGCCTCGATCGTCCGCAGCACCTCGTGGGGGACGAACTTGCGGTGCAGGACCACCCGTTGGCCGAAGTTGAAGCCGATGAACGCGGTCAGCGTGGACGTGCCGTGCATCAGCGGCGCGGTGGGGAAGAAGGTGATGCCCTCGCCGCCCGCGGCGACCCGCGCGGCCAACTCCTCGGGCCGCGCCACGGGCTCCCCGGTGGGCGCGCCCCCGCCGAGCCCGGAGAAGAACAGGTCCTCCTGGCGCCACATCACGCCCTTGGGCATGCCGGTGGTGCCGCCGGTGTAGATGATGAACAGGTCGTCGGGGGAGCGGCCCGGAAGGTCGCGCTCGGGGGAGCCGGCCGCCGCCGCCCGGGCGAAGGGGACGGCGTCGAGCGGCGGTGCGTCCTTCGCCGGAGTGCCGACCCGCACCAGATGGCGCAGCTTCTCGGTGTGCGGCAGCGCACCGGCGACCCGCCCGGTGAACTCGGCGTCGAAGACCAGCGCCACCAGGTCCGCGTCCCGGTACAGATACGCCAACTCCTCTTCGACGTAACGATAGTTGACGTTCACCGGCACGACGCGCGCCTTCAGGCAGCCGAGCAGCGTCTGGACGTACTCGACCCCGTTGTAGAGATGCAGCCCCAGGTGCTCGCCCGGTCGTACGCCGGCGTCCAGCAGGTGGTGGGCGATCCGGTTGGCCGCGGCGTCCACCTCGGCGTAGCTCAACCGGCGCTGCGCCCCCGTCCCCGGATGGTCGAGGTACACCAGCGCCTCGCGGTCGGGCACCACGTCGACGACGGACTCGAAAAGGTCGGCAAGGTTGTACTCCACCGCTCCTCCTGACCCGGCACGCGCCCCGGCGGGCTACCGGTTGGCGGTCATTACAACGCCGCGCGCCCCAACTGGGAAGAGCTGACACAGAATTATCTGACTAACTGTCAGAACACTCTTGAACTGGAACTCGACCTCCTGCAACCTGTTCTGGGTCCTCGTCTGACGGGAGGTCCACAGATGCACAGCGAGCAGCAGGGACGGCCGGAGCGGTCGACGGACTACGGGGGTTCGGAACTCGGGGGTACGGAGCACCTCGCCGTACGGCGCGAGGGCGCCACCCTCGTCCTCACCCTCAACCGGCCGGAGGCGAAGAACGCACTGTCGCTGCCGATGCTCGTCGGCCTGTACGACGGCTGGCTGGCCGCCGACGCCGACGAATCCGTCCGCTCGATCGTCCTGACCGGCGCCGGCGGCGCCTTCTGCGCCGGCATGGACCTCAAGGCCCTCGCCGGCAAGGGCGCGCCGGTCGCCGACGCGTACCGACAGCGGCTGAAGGCCGACCCGGACCTGCACTGGAAGGCCATGCTGCGCCACCACCGCCCCCGCAAACCGGTGATCGCCGCGGTCGAGGGCCCCTGCGTCGCCGGCGGCACCGAGATCCTCCAGGGCACCGACATCCGGGTGGCCGGCGCCGGCGCCGTCTTCGGCCTCTTCGAGGTGCGCCGCGCGCTCTTCCCGATCGGTGGCTCCACCGTCCGCCTGCCGCGCCAGATCCCCCGCACCCACGCCCTGGAGATGCTGCTCACCGGCCGCCCCTACACCGCCGACGAAGCACAGCGCATCGGGCTGGTCGGCCAGGTCGTCCCCGACGGAACCGCGCTGGAGCGGGCCCTGGCCCTGGCGGAGATGGTGAACGCCTGCGGCCCGCTCGCCGTCGAGGCGGTGAAGGCGTCCGTGTACGAGACGGCCGAGATGACGGAGGCCGACGGCCTCGCCGCCGAACTGGCCCGCGGCTGGCCCGTCTTCGACACCCAGGACGCGAAGGAGGGCGCCCGCGCCTTCGCCGAGAAGCGCGACCCCGCATACCGCCGCAGCTGACCGCCCGAGGAGCCCGTCATGACGCCTGCCGCCGCCCCGCCACCGCCGACCCCGACGGACGCACCGCGCACCCCGCTCGTCGCCCCCCTGGTCGTGGAGTTCCCCTTCACCCGCTCCCTCGGGCCGGTCCAGAGCGCCTTCCTCACCGGACTGCGCGAGTCCACCGTCCTCGGCGTGCGCACCGAGGACGGCCGGGTCCTGGTGCCCCCGGTCGAGTACGACCCCGCCACCGCCGCCGAACTGCGCGACCTGGTGGAGGTCGCCGCCACCGGGACGGTCACCACCTGGGCCTGGAACCCCGCCCCCCGCCGCGACCAGCCCCTGACCACCCCCTTCGCCTGGGCACTGGTCCGCCTGGACGGAGCCGACACCGCACTGCTGCACGCCCTGGACGCCCCCGGACCCGATGCCGTGCACTCGGGCATGCGGGTGCGGATCCGCTGGGCGGCGACCCGCACCGGCGCCATCACCGACATCGCCTGCTTCGAGCCGTACGACGGTCCGCGCCAACCCACCGGGGCCGACCACACCGGCACCTTCGACGACCCCGTCACCGGCATCGTCGCCCCCGCCCGCCTCGACTACTCCTACGCACCGGGCCGGGCCCAGAGCCGCTACCTCGACGCCCTCGCCGAACGCCGGATGGTCGGCGAACGCTGCCCCCGCTGCCGCAAGGTGTACGTACCGCCCCGCGGAGCCTGCCCCACCTGCGGCATCGCCACCACCGACCCCGTCGAAGTCGGTCCGCGCGGCACCGTCACCACCTTCTGCATCGTCAACATCAAGGCCAAGAACCTCGACATCGAGGTGCCGTACGTGTACGCCCACATCGCCCTCGACGGCGCCGACCTCGCCCTCCACGGCCGGATCGGCGGCATCCCGTACGACGAGGTCCGCATGGGCCTGCGGGTGGAGCCGGTGTGGCCCGACGACCCGGACGGGCGCTACCCCGACCACTACCGCCCCACCGGCGAACCGGACGCCGACTACGACGCCTACAAGGAGCTGCTGTGACGCCGACCGGGGAGGCCAAGGGCGGCAGGGGCAGCAGGGGCAGCAGGGGTGGCAGGGGCCGCAGGGACGTCGCGGTCGTCGCCTTCGCCCAGAGCCCGACCCGGCGCCACAGCGACGACCTGTCCGAGGTCGAGATGGTGATGCCGGTGCTGCACGAGGTGCTGGCGCGCACCGGGCTGCGCACCAGCGACATCGACTTCACCTGCTCCGGCTCCTGCGACTACCTCGCCGGACGGGCCTTCTCCTTCACCATGGCCCTCGACGGCGTCGGCGCCTGGCCGCCGATCGCCGAGTCCCACGTGGAGACGGACGGCGCCTTCGCCCTGTACGAGGCGTGGGTGAAGCTGCTGACCGGCACGGCCGACACCGCGCTGGTGTACGCGTACGGCAAGTCGTCCCCCGGCCAACTGCGCGACGTCCTCACCCGCCAACTCGACCCCTACTACCTCGCACCGCTGTGGCCGGATTCGGTGTCCCTGGCCGCCCTGCAAGCCCGGGCGCTCCTCGACGCGTCCCTCACCACCGAAGCGGAACTCGCCGCCATCGGCGCCCGCAGCCGCGCGGACGCCGCCACCAACCCGCACGCCCAACTGCGCGGCGACGTCGACCACGGCGACCTGCTCGTCCACCCGCTGCACACCGGGGACTGCCCGCCGATCGGCGACGGTGCCGCCGCCGTGGTGCTCGCCGCCGGAGACCGGGCCCGCGAACTGTGCGAGCGCCCCGCCTGGATCCGCGGCATCGACCACCGCATCGAGGCGCACGGCCTGGGCGTGCGCGACCTCACCGACTCGCCCTCCACCCGACTCGCCGCCACCCGCGCCGGAGCCTTCGACCGCCCCGTCGACACGGCCGAACTGCACGCACCCTTCACCAGCCAGGAGGTCGTCCTGCGCCGGGCACTCGACCTCGACGAGGGCGTACGGATCAACCCCTCCGGCGGAGCACTCGCCGCCAACCCGGTCATGGCCGCGGGGCTCGTCCGCATCGGGGAGGCAGCCGCCCGCATCCAGCGCGGTGCGTCACGGCGGGCCCTCGCCCACGCCACCTCCGGACCCTGTCTGCAACAGAACCTGATCGCCGTCCTGGAAGGGGACTCGTGATGCCGACGGCCCGCCCACCGGCGGCATCAGCCGCATCAGCCGCACCGGCCGTGTCCAAGGAGCCCGTTGCCGTCGTCGGCGTCGGCCAGACCAAACACGTCGCCGCCCGCCACGACGTCTCCCTCGCCGGACTCGTCCGGGAAGCCGCCGTGCGCGCCCTGGCGGACGCCGAGCTGACGTGGGCGGACGTGGACGCCGTCGTCATCGGCAAGGCGCCCGACTTCTTCGAGGGCGTGATGATGCCGGAGCTGTACCTCGCGGACGCGCTCGGCGCCGTCGGCAAGCCCGTGCTGCGCGTCCACACCGCCGGCTCCGTCGGCGGCTCCACCGCCCTGGTCGCCGCCGACCTCGTCGCCGCCCGGGTGCACTCCACGGTCCTCACCCTCGCCTTCGAGAAGCAGTCCGAGTCCAACGCCATGTGGGGCCTGTCCCTGCCCGTCCCCTTCCAACAGCCGCTGCTCGCCGGCGCCGGCGGCTTCTTCGCCCCCCACGTGCGCGCCTACCTCCGACGCACCGGCGCACCGCCCGAGATCGGCTCCCTCGTCGCGTACAAGGACCGGCGCAACGCCCTGAAGAACCCCTACGCCCATCTGCACGAACACGACCTCACCCTGGAACGCGTCCAGGCGTCCCCGATGCTCTGGGACCCCATCCGCTACTCCGAGACCTGCCCCTCCTCCGACGGCGCCTGCGCCATGGTGCTCACCGACCGCGCCGGCGCGGCCCGCGCGCCCCGCCCGCCCGCCTGGCTGCACGGCGGCGCCATGCGCAGCGAACCGACGCTCTTCGCCGGTAAGGACTTCGTCTCCCCGCAGGCCGGCAAGGACTGCGCGGCCGACGTCTACCGACAGGCCGGCATCACCGACCCGCGCCGACAGATCGACGCCGTCGAGATGTACGTCCCCTTCTCCTGGTACGAGCCGATGTGGTTGGAGAACCTGGGCTTCGCCGCCGAGGGGGAGGGGTGGCGGCTGACCGAGTCCGGCGCCACCGAACTCGACGGCGACCTGCCGGTGAACCCGTCGGGCGGCGTGCTGTCCACCAACCCCATCGGGGCCTCCGGCATGCTCCGCTTCGCCGAGGCCGCCCTCCAGGTGCGGGGCGCGGCCGGGGAGCACCAGGTCGAAGGCGCCCGCCGCGCACTGGGACACGCCTACGGCGGCGGGTCGCAGTTCTTCGCCATGTGGCTGGTCGGCGCCGAACCCCCCACCACCTGAACGGCCGCGGACCGGGGCCGCCGTCAGCGGCCTGTCGGCGACGGGGCGCGGTCGCTACGCTGACCGACGAGACCGCGCGGGAGGAGCACCATCGTGGCCGACAGCACCACCGGCACCACCACCCAGCCCTTCTCCGGCTGGGACAAGCCCGACCTCGACCTCAGCAACGCCGACTGGCGCTCGGGCAGCCACGGCACGGGGGACGTCCAGATCGCCTTCGTGGAGGGGTTCATCGCCATGCGCAACGGCGGCCGGCCCGAGAGCCCTTCGCTGATCTTCAGCCCCGCGGAGTGGCGGGCCTTCGTGCTGAACGCCCGCGACGGGGAGTTCGACCTGACCTGAGCCGCCCCGCGACGGAGCCGTACGCGGTGCGCCGCCCGTTATCGGATGACCACGAGATCCGGCAAGTGGAGAATCCGGGATCTGCCGAAAGCCGGGAAAGTCGGGCGGACACGGCCCCGACGGTCGTTCGTCGGCGTACCCTGAGGTGCCTCGACGACGTGTGTTCGGCGCCCCCGCACCTGCCGGGCGTGCGACCGGGCGTGGGGGTTGCACATGAGGCGACGAGCAGGCGCAGCAGGCCGCCGACTGTTCGAACGCGAAGCGGAACTGGCCGCGCTCGACGAAGCGTTGGCGGAGCTGCACCCCGGCCGTGCCGACCCCGACGGCACCGACCCGGACCGCGCCGACACCGCAGACGCCGCCGACACCGCCGACGGTGCGGACCCCGTGGGCCTGGCGGACCTTGCGGGCGACCCCGAAGCCGAGCGCCCGCGCGGCGGGCTCCTCGCCTTCGCCGCCCCCGCCGGACTGGGCAAGACGACCCTCCTCGCCGAGGTGCGCCGCCGCGCCGCCGCCCACGGCTGCACGGTGCTCTCCGGCCGCGGCGGCGAACAGGAACAGCAGGTCGCCTTCCACGTCGCCCGGCAACTGCTGCAACCCCAGCTCGCCGGCCACCGGGAGGCGGAGCTGCGCGCCCGGCTCGGCAGCTGGTACGCCATCGTCGGCCCCGCGCTCGGGCTGTGCGCGGCCACCGACGGCTCGCCCCCGGACCGCCAGGGGCTGCGCGACGGCCTCGACTGGGTCCTCACGCACCTCGCCCTCACCAGCGCCCCGCTCGTCCTCGTCCTCGACGACGCCCACTGGGCCGACCCCGAATCCCTCGGCTGGCTCGCCTCCTTCGCCCCGCGCGCCGAAGAGCTGCCGATGCTGCTCGTGGTCGCCTACCGGCCGGAGGAACTGCCCGAGCACGCCCACCAGTTCCGCCATCTGCCCGGGCGCGCCGGCGGACGCCCGCTCGACCTCGAACCCCTCACCGCCCCGGCCGTGGGCACCCTGGTGCGCGACCTGCTCGGCCCGGACGCCGACGCGGCGTTCTGCCGGGAGTGCTGGGTCGTCACCGGCGGCAACCCCTTCGAGACCATAGAACTCCTCGCCAAGGTCCGGGACCGCGGCATCGAACCCACCGAAGCCGGCGCGCCCCTGCTGCGGGACCTGGCCGCCGCCGTCAAGGGCAGCGGCCTGATAGCCCGACTGGAACGCCTCGGCCCCTCCACGGTCCGCTTCGCCTGGGCGGGCGCCGTGCTCGGCACCGAGATACCGCCCGAACTCGCCGCCGCCGTCGCCGGACTCGGCACCGAACAGGCCGCGGACGCCGCCGACCGGCTGCGCGGCGCCCGCATCCTCACCGGCGCCGACACCCTGGAGTTCGTCCACCCCCTGATAGCCACCGCCGTCTACCGGGCGATACCCGACGCTGTCCGGGTCGCCCTGCACGGCCAGGCCGCCTGGTGCACCGTGGACGCCGGACTCGGCCCCACGGCCGCCGCCCGCCATCTGCTGGAGACCCACCCCGACGGCGACCCCTGGGCGGTCCGCCAACTGCGGGACGCCGCCCGCGAGACGCTGCGTGCCGGCGCGCCCGAGGCCGCCCGCCGCTTCCTCGCCCGCGCCCTGCGCGAGCCGCCCGTGCCCGAGGAACGGGCCCTCGTCCTGTACGAACTGGGCTGCGCCTCGCTGCTCACCGAGCCCGCCACCACCGTCAACCACCTGCGGGCCGCGCTCGACGAACCGATCCGCGAACCGGCGCTGCGCCAGGGCATCGTCTACCACCTCTCCCAGGTCCTCGCCCACTCCGACCGCCTCGCCGAGGCGTCCGAACTGCTGTCCCGGGAGGCGCGCCGCACCACCGACCCGCGCGCCCGCCTCAGACTGCGGGCCCATCGACTCATGTGGGACGCCTTCCGCGCCGACGAACAGGAGTCCCCGGCCCGCTCCCGCCGCCTTGCCCGACTCGCCGACCGGCTCACCGGCCGCGACGTCACGGAGCGGTACGTGTTCGGGCTGCGCGCCTGGGACGCCACTCTCCGCGGCGAGCCCGCCCCCGTCGCACTCGAACACGCGGAACGAGCCCTGGACGGCGGGTTGAGCTGGGCCGTCGCGGACCGCGGGTTCGAAGTGCCCGCGCTGGTCGCCCTCACCTTCCTGTACGCCGATCGACCCGAGCGCGCCGAGGAGCTGTTCGCCGCCGGCACCGCCGAGTTCGAACGCCACGGCTGGCGGGGCGCGCACCTGTCGTTCGCGTACACCCTGCTGGCGTACATCCGCTATCGGCGCGGACGCCTCACTGAGGCCGAGGAGCACGGCCGCGCGGGGCTGCGGCTCGCCGAACGCGTCGGCCGCGGCACCCCCGCCGAGTGGTACTCGGTGGCCACCCTCGTCGAGGTGCTGCTGGCCCGCGGCAAGGTCGACGAGGCGACGGCGATCGCCCGCGACCACGACTTCGGCGAACCGTTCCCGGCCGCCGTCACCTTCCCCGACGCCCAGACGGTGTACGGGGAACTCCTGCTCGCCCGGGGCCGTACGGCCGATGCGGTGGGCGAACTCGCCTCGGCCGGCCACCGGCTGGACGCCCGGGGCATCCGCAACCCGGCCTGGTGCCCCTGGCAGCTCCACCTCGCCGCCGCCGAGCACACCGTCGCCCCCGACCGGGCCCGTGCAGCCGCCCGCGACGCGCTGGAGCGCGCCCGCCGGTTCGCCACCCCGTCTGCCGTCGGCCAGGCACTGCGGGTCGCCGCCGAGGTCGGCGACGAGCACGAGCGCACGCCGCTGCTGACGGAGGCCGTGGCCGAGCTGGAACGTTCCCCCGCGGCGTACGAACTCGCCCGCGCCCTGGTCGCCCTCGGTACCCACCTGTGCCGCACCGGTCGGGTGCACGAGGGCGTCGACCACCTGGAGCGCGGCCGTACGACGGCCCTGCGGTGCGGCGCGGACGCACTCGCCGCCACGGCCCGTGACGAGCTGACGGCGGTGGGTGGGCGGCCCGGTGACCCGCCGCCCCCGGACCGCCAGCGCACTGCTGTCCCGGACCCCCGCCAGGCCGGGGTGCTGCGGGCGCGCTAGCACCGGGCCGAGTGTGCGGTGATGGCGTCTGCGGCCCGTCTGCGGCGGCGGTGCGTCACCGGTGCGTTGGGCGGGTCCGGGGCCGGGGTTCCGGGGCCGCCCCCGGTCCGGTCGACCGGTTCCGGACACGTACCATGGCGGTATGTCCTTCCTCCGCCGCCGCAGCGCCGCCACCCCCGCCGGCCCGGACTTCGACGTCCTGGCCATGGACCCGGGGGACTGGCCCGGGAATCTCGGTGCGGGCCTGCTGCCCGCGCCCGACGGCACCTGCCAGGGGGTCTTCCTCCGGTACGACCTGTTCGGCGGCCGAGGCCCCGCGATGATCATCGGGAATCTGCCGCAGGGCTCCCCGGCGCGCGAGCTGGCGCAGGGACAGGTGCCCTTCGAGGTGGCGCAGCTGCTGCTGGCGCTGGAGAACGACGAGCCGGTGGAGGTCGTGGGCTCGGAGGACGTCCCCGTGATGCAGGGGGACAACCTGCTGATCGTGCGTCGGCTCAAGCTCTCCGAGAGCCGGATCTCCTGCGTCCAGTTCGACCGCAGCGATGACGTCCTGGTCACCATCGCGAGCTGGGACCGGCCCATCACCGACGACCTGTACGCCCTGCTGAAGCCGCTGCCGGCGGAGCTGTTCCAGCAGGGCTGACGCCCGCGGCCCGGGTGCCTGCGCGCCGCGCGATCGAGGAGATCGCGCGGCGCTGCCGTTTTCGCCCCGTCAGCGCGTCAGCAGGGTCGCGAGCCGGGCCGCGGAGGTCCCCAGGCCCGAGGGCCGGCCGAGCCGTGCGGTGCCGGCGCCGGCGTGGACGTCCTGCGGACCGTAACGGCGTACGTTCCGGTGCCAGTTCACGATGCCCGCCATCCAGTCCTGGAGCTCGCCCACGTAGGCGTCGAGCTCCGCCCGCTGGTCGGCGTCCAGCTTCAAGTCCTCGCAGAGGATGGGCAGTTCCTCTTCCCTGACGTGGAGGAACTGGCGCAGCCGGCCCCGCATCAGATCGTCGACGATCACGACGGCCGCCGGGTAGTCACAGCCGAAGAACGTCTGCACCACCAGCAGCGCGTTGTGCACGTCCCCGTCGACCTCGACCTCCTTCTGGTAGGAGAACAGGTCGTTGACCAGACAGGCGTACGTGACGGCGGAGCCCTCCAGGCTGCGCACCGTGCCGCTGCGCAGCACCTTCGCCGGCAGCCGCCGCGAGCGCCGCAGCCGGCTCAACAGCAAGGTGAGATCGGAGCCGAAGGTGTCCCGGCGCATCTCCAGGTAGTCCACCGGATCCGGCACGCGGTGCTGCGCCAGGTTGTGCAGCTCCCACAACCAGCTCTCCAACATGGCCGCGATCGCGTCCCGCAGCTGTCGTCGCGCGTCGGGCGCCATGGGCCCGGCGGTGCGCACCCACAGGTCCGCCAGGCCGCGCTCCAGCGGACTGACGGCGTGCGCCGGGGCGGCGGCCGGCTCGTCGACGGGCAGGCACGCCAGCAGCCGCTCGTTGGACAGCCGGGCGTCCGCGAGGTTCTTCGTCCGGCCGAAGACGAGGGGGTAGTAGTCGTCGGCGTAGGTCCCCCAGGTCAGCCATTCGGCGCTGAGCTCCAACTCTTCCGGCGTGGCGTCGGGGTCGATGCCGGCCGCGCAGAGCGCGAGGTCGAAGCCGCGCAGCAGCGGCCCGTCCCAGATGTCGCCGAGCAGCCCCATGCGCTCCATCCACGCGTGGGACCGCGCTCTGGCGTGCTCCAGGTACGGGCTGAGCGCCACGGGGAACGGCAGGTCGAAGTCGGGGAGCAGGGACGGGCCGGTCTGCTGGTGCGGCACGTGGGTGAGGGTGCGCAGCCGGGCGGCGGCAGGGCGGCCGAAGAGCGTGGTGACGTCGAGCGCCGAGGTGCCGAAGACGCCCCCGAGCAGGCCCCGCCCCGGGGTGGAGCCCTCGTTCATGTAGCGGCTGGAGCGCAGGTGCCACTCGTGGCCGCCGGACTGCCAGTCCTGGAGGCCCTTGACGTACAGCGCGACCGCGGCGCACTCGGCGGGGGAGAGGCCCTCCTCCAGGCAGAGCGCGGGGACCTCGGTCAGCGCGGTGTTCTCGAACTGCTGCAGGCGCGAGGTCAGCAGGTCGTTGACCACCTCCGCGGCCTCCTGGGTCGGGCAGTCGAGGAAGGTCTCCAGGACGAGGACGCCGTTGCTCAACTCGCCCTCGTCCTCCACTTCCCGTTGGTAGGAGAAGAGGTCGTTGCGCAGGTGGACGGCGTCGGCGAAGGTCTCCGTCAGCACCCGCAGGGGCCGGCTGCGGGCGACCGAGGCCGGCACTTCGGCGTCCGCCGCGAACTCCACCAACTGCGCGGACCAGGGCGCGCCGCCGACCTTGCGGCGCATCTCGACGTACTCGACGGGGTTGGCGATCCGCCCCTCGTTGATGTTGGAGAGCTCCCAGATGGACTCGTCGAGCAGATTGCGGGTCGACTCGGCGAACCGGGCGCGCCACGCCGGGCCCATGTGCACCACGGTCCGCCGCCACAGGTTCGCGAGGCCCGCCTCCACCGGATTGGTGGGCTCGGGCACCGGCTGCCCGGGGTCCATCGGCATGAAGGCCGGCAGCCGGTCGAGGTACGCCTGCCCGCCCACCCGGTCCTGGGTGCGCTTGAAGGTCTCCAGGAAGTGGTCGTCGAAGAAGAAGACCCACACGTACCAGTCGGTGACCAGCGACAGCTTCTGCGCGTCGCAGTCGGGGTGGGTGTAGGCGCACAGCCCGGCGTAGTCGTGCGCTTCGAGGTCGCGCTCCTCCCAGATGCCGGAGCCCTCCAGCATCCCCATCCGGCGCGCCCACGCGCGGGTGTGCGTCCGCGCCGTCTCGACGTGGGCGTTGAGGCGCGCCGGATGGGGCACGTAGAAGTCGGGCAGGACGAAGGGCTGTGCCATGCGGGCCGGGCCTTTCCGGTCAGGCGGAACGGTTTACCGGCGTGTCCTGCCCATCGCCCGGATGGCCCAAGCTCCGGACGGATTAGTCATACGATCGCACCAGCGTGACGTCGGCTGCCTTGACGAAGGCGATCCGGTGCCCGAACTGGATCTGGTAGTACTCCTCCTGTCCGCGCACCACCCGGTGGACCGACGTGTCGAACGTCGGTGCGTACAGGTACTCGCCCGGCGTCCGTTCGCCCACCACGTACCGCTGCCCGGCGAGCAGTCGGTACGGCAGCGGGGAGAGGGACTGCACCGGCACGTCCGCCGGATAGGCACCCGCCTCCGGATAGGCCCTGCCGTACACCGGCACCTCCGTCAGCCCCTCCCTGGGCGTGATCAGCGTGCCCCGGGCGCCCACCGCCGTCGGCTGCTCGGCGGGGTTGTGGAACCACGCCTTCACGCCCAGGTACCAGATCGCAGTCCACTCGCCGCGGCGCTCGGCCACCGCGTACTGCTGGCCGGTCGAGGCCCGCGCGCCGATGTCGTTGACGTTCGTCGTCGATTCGCTGCCGTCCGGCCGCAGTCCGACGTCCTTGACCAGCGGCGAGTCCGCCGAGGGCGCCGTGTGCAGCCGCACCGCCCCGGAGCCGTGCGCGGCGCACGGCTCGCCGGGCCTGACGCAGCCCGTGTATGTAGGCCGGTGGCGCGCGTAGTCGGGACGGACGGTGACCACCGCCGAGGCCGCCCCGGCCGTGGCCGCGTCCTCGAAGGGCCGGCCCAGCAGCGTGAAGTAGTGGGCCCAGTCCCAGTACGGGCCCGGGTCGGTGTGCATGCCGCGGACGCTCGCCGCGGTGGAGCCGGGCACGTTGTCGTGGCCGATGACGTGCTGACGGTCCAGCGGGATCCCGTACCGCTTCGCCAGGTGCCGCACCAGCCGCGCCGACGAGCGGTACATCGCCTCCGTGTACCAGGCGTCCGGGGCGGCCAGGAAGCCCTCGTGCTCCAGTCCGACGGACTTGGCGTTCACGTACCAGTTGCCGGCGTGCCAGGCGACGTCCTTGAGCGGCACGTGCTGGGCGACGTGCCCGTCCGACGAGCGCAGCGTGTACTGCCAGGAGACGTACGCGGGGTCCTGCACCATCCGCAGCGCCGAGTCCCAGTACCCCTCCACGTCGTGGACGACGATGTAGCGCACCGACTGCGAGACGGGCCGGTCGGCCTTGTCGTGGTTGCCGTAGTCGCCCTCGCCGAACTCCTCGTACGGAGCGGGCACCCACTCGCAGGACACCGTGTGCGGGCACTCCGTCCGTCCGCTGTCGGCGGTGCGCAGACCGAGCCCCGCCAACTGCGCGCGGTCGGGCGCCGCGTCCGCGTCCGGTGCCAGCGTCACGCGCTGGCCGGCGTCGGTGCGCCGGCTGTGACCGGTGCGGATCACCTGGAAGACGTCGTCGGCGTACGCGCTCGCCGTCGCCGCGTCGTCGGCGCCGGAGAACCCGGCCACCGCGCCGTACCAGTCTGCCGGGTCGGGGCTCGGCGCCCGCCCCAGGCGCCGCTGGGCGTCGGCGAGCAGGGCAGCCCCGCCCAGCACATTGGCCCGGGCGCTGGTGCGCAATCGTTTCGGCGCAAGGCCCGACAGCGCGGCGGCCCGCTCAAGGGTCCGCAGTCGGGCCGGGAGCGCATCGGGGTCCGGCAGGGGCGCGGGCGTCCGGGCCGCGGAGCCGGCGGGTGACGCCGGGCGGGCGACCCCGTCGCGCCCTGCGCGCCCGTCGTGCGCGCCGTGCCCGACCGAGGCGCCCGGCGCGGGCTTCGGAGCCCGAGCCAGCGCTGTTGCGGCATCGGTGAGGTGCATCGGCCCGTAGCCGCCGACGACGCTCGCCGCCCCGCCGTGGCCGTCCCAGCGCGACTGGAGGTACGCCACGCCGAGCAGCACGCCCTGCGGCACCCCGTACTGCCTGGCCGCGTGGGCGAAGTCCCGCTGGAGCGCCCCGGCCGCCGGGTCCGCGTCCGGGCCGCGCGGCGCGGTGGCCGCGGCGCCCGGCGTCAGCGTCGACAGCAGCAGGGCCGCGGACGCCACCGCAGCGCCCGACCCCCGCAGGAGGGCTCGGCGTGCACGGCGCGAACGGCGCGTGGACGGGGGAACGGATCGGTGCACGGCGGCCTCCGGGAGCATGCGGTGCGCGACGGGCGTGCGAAGCAGGGCCTGCTTCAGGGGTATCGGTTGCCACACGGGCCGTCAAACATGCGTGACGCAAGGGAACACCCCACGTCAGGACGTATGTCGCCGAACTTTCAGCGACGCGCCGCCGACCGCCTGCAGGGCGTCGCAGGTCCATGCCAATGCCGCCCGTGCACAAGGGAGTTCGAGGAAATCCGTCGATCGCCGGTCGCGTCCGCTCACCGCGGGCGGACGCGAAGGAGTGCCGTGGGGGCCGGGGGGGGACACCCCGGGCCCCCCCCCCCAAACCCCCCCCCGGGCCCCAACCCCCCCCCCCCCCACCCCGAGCCCCCCCCGCCCGCCCCCAAACG